>NZ_JBCEBL010000036.1:0-78458 GCF_049472615.1 Azospirillum sp. 11R-A
GAAAAGGCGCTCCATTCTGACAAAAACGGGCGCCGAAACGCCATTTCCAAGCCTCAGCGGAGGCAAAAAGCCAAAATATGTTCGTTTTTCCGCGTCCTGCTATAGGCGTTGCCTTATAGGTTTGATCGATTTGACAGCAGCCAAGCCCTCTTATCGGCCGTCATCCCCGCGAAGGCGGGGATGACGCCGAAAGAGGTGCCGCCCCGTGGGAAATTGGCACAGTCCTGTAAGTTAGCGCCTATGGAAGGGATCGGTTGAGGGCAAGACCGGCCGTACGTCCCCTCAGATCACCTCGCGCCGCCGCAGTTCCTCGATCACCTGGGCGACCATCGCGTCGGTGTCGTGTTCGGCGCCCTTCAGCGTGATCTCCGGGGCGTCCGGCGGCTCGTAGGCGCTGTCGATGCCGGTGAAGTGCGGGAGCTGGCCGGCTCTCGCCTTCCTGTAGAGCCCCTTGGGGTCGCGGGCCTCGCAGACCGCCAGCGGGGTGTCCATGAAGATCTCCAGGAACTCGCCGTCCTCCACCAGGGAGCGTGCCATCCGGCGTTCCTCGCGGAAGGGGGAGATGAAGCTGACCAGCACGATCAGCCCAGCGTCCACCATCAGCTTCGACACCTCCGCCACCCGGCGGATGTTCTCCACCCGGTCCTCGTCGGTGAAGCCCAGATCCCGGTTCAGCCCGTGGCGGACATTGTCGCCGTCGAGGATCATGGTGCGACGGCCGAGACGGTGCAGCTCCTGCTCCAGCCGGTCGGCGACGCTGGACTTGCCGGAGCCGGACAGGCCGGTGAACCACAGCACGCAGGGCTTCTGCAGGCTGCCCGCCCGCGCCGCCTTGTCCAGCTTCGAGGCGTGGCGGTGGATGTTGGAGGCCCGGCGCAGGGGGAAGCGGATCATGCCGCAGCCGGCGGTGGCGTTGGTCAGCCGGTCGATCAGGATGAAGCTGCCGGTCTCGCGACTGTCGGCATAGGCGTCGAACGGGATCGGCCGGTCGAGCGCCAGATTGCAGAAGCCGACATCGTTGAGATCGAGATGCTTGGCGGCGGCATGCTCCTGGGTGTTGACGTTGATGGCGTGCTTCAGCTCGGTCACCTGGGCGCCGACCGTCGCCGTGCCGGCGCGCAGCAGGTAGGAGCGGCCGGGCAGCAGCGGCTGCTCGTCCATCCACACCACATGCGCCGCGAACTGGTCGGCCACCTCCGGCCGGCCGGCGGCGGCGACGATCATGTCGCCGCGGCTGGCGTCGACCTCGTCGGCCAGCACCAGCGTGACCGCCTGTCCGGGCAGCGCCGTCTCCAGATCGCCGTCCATGGTGACGATCCGCGCCACCCGGCTGGTCCGGCCGCCGGGCAGGATGGCGACCTCGTCGCCGACGCGCAGCGCGCCGCCGGCCACCGTGCCGCAGAAGCCGCGGAAATCCTGGTTCGGCCGGTTCACCCACTGCACCGCCATACGGAAGGCGCCGAGCTTTTCTTCCGCCGCGGCATCGACGCTCTCCAGATGGCCGAGCAGGGTGGGGCCGCCGTACCAGCCCATCTGCTCCGACGGCCTGGTGACGTTGTCGCCGGTGAGCGCCGAGACCGGGATGCAGGTGACCTCATTGAGGCCGATGCGCTGGGCGAAGACGCGGTAGTCGGCGGCGATCCGCTCGAAGGTTTCGCGGTCCCAGCCGACGGCGTCCATCTTGTTGACCGCCAGCACGACATGGCGCACGCCCAGAAGCGAGACGATGGTGCTGTGCCGCCGGGTCTGGGTCAGCACGCCCTTGCGCGCATCGACCAGCAGGACCGCGGCGTCGGCGGTGGACGCGCCGGTGACCATGTTGCGGGTGTACTGCTCGTGGCCCGGCGTGTCGGCGACGATGAACTTGCGACGCTCGGTGGTGAAGAAGCGGTAGGCGACGTCGATGGTGATGCCCTGCTCGCGCTCCGCCGCCAGCCCGTCGACCAGCAGGGCAAGATCGAGCTGGCCGGCGCCGGTGGTGCCGAAGCGGCCGGAGTCCGCCTCCAGGCTGGCCAGCTGGTCCTCGAACAGGCATTTGCAGTCGTAGAGCAGCCGGCCGATCAGCGTCGACTTGCCGTCGTCCACCGAGCCGCAGGTGATGAAGCGCAGCAGATCCTTGCCGTTCTGGCGGGCGAGATACGCCTGCACCTCATTGGCCGCATCGGAGGGGGCGGCGTCAGAGGCGGCGGGGGCGGGATCGAGATCCGTCAGCATCAGAAGTAGCCTTCCTGCTTCTTCGCTTCCATCGAGGCGGCGGCGTCCTGGTCGATCACCCGGCCCTGCCGTTCCGAACCGGTGGACAGCAGCATCTCGCGGATGATCTCAGGCAGAGTGGCGGCGGTGCTGCGCACGGCCCCGGTCAGCGGATAGCAGCCGAGCGTGCGGAAGCGCACCCAGGCCATCTCCGGCACCTCGCCGGGCCTCAGCGGCAGCCGGTCGTCGTCGACCATGATCAGGGTGCCGTCGCGCTCGACCACCGGGCGCGGCTTGGCGAAATAGAGCGGCACCACCGGGATGGCCTCCTGGTGGATGTATTGCCAGATGTCCAGCTCGGTCCAGTTCGACAGCGGGAACACGCGGATGCTCTCGCCCTTGTGGATGCGGCCCTGGTAGAGGCTCCACAGCTCCGGCCGCTGGTTCTTCGGCTCCCAGCGGTGGGAGGATGTCCGGAAGGAGAAGATGCGCTCCTTGGCGCGGCTCTTCTCCTCGTCGCGGCGCGCCCCGCCGAAGGCGGCGTCGAAGCCGTGGGCATCGAGCGCCTGTTTGAGCGCTTGCGTCTTCATCACGTCGGTGTGGACGGCCGAGCCGTGGCTGACCGGGCCGATGCCCTGGCGCACGCCGTCCCGGTTGATGTGGACCGTCAGGTCCAGCCCGAGATCCCGCGCCATGCGGTCGCGGAAGGCGATCATCTCCCGGAATTTCCAGGTCGTGTCGACATGCAGCAGCGGGAAGGGCGGCTTCGACGGGTAGAAGGCCTTCATCGCCAGATGCAGCAGGACCGAGCTGTCCTTGCCCACCGAATAGAGCATGACCGGCTTGTGGAACTGGGCCGCCACCTCGCGCATGATGTGGATGCTCTCCGCCTCCAGCCTTTGCAGGTGGGTGAGGCGGGCCGGCGTGGTCAGGATGGCGGGCAGCGCGTCCTCAAGACCGGAAGCGGGAGCGGGCTGGGGGAGATCCCTTGCCGCGGGACGGGTGCCGAGAAGCGGATCAAGAAGCATAGCCGGCCTTCTTCTGCATGTCTCCGGCCACGGCGTCGAACACGGTCCGACGCTTGCGCGACCATTGGATCGGGCGCTTCGACGGGTCGAAGCCTTCGGGTTTGCTGACGGGGGTCCAGCTGACCTCGCCGTTGCTGCGCGAGGCGCGGGACGATCCCAGGATGGGAAGGTCGCCGATCCGCTCGAACGGATAGCGCCCCTCGTCCAAATCCAGGAAGCGCATGAGGTCGCGGGCCGTGCCGTCGGGGGCGGCCACCGCGTCCTCGAAACGGACCAGCCGGCAGGCGTCGGCGCTCATCCGGCTCTGCGCCTCCAGCGCCGCCTCGGTGCCGAAGCTCCATTCCCGGCAGACGTCGGCGAAGGTCCGGCCCAGGAAGCGCAGCGGCCAGGTGTCGATGGTGGACTGCACGGCGCGGCGGCCGTCGCGCAGCACGATCAGGCAGCGCTCCGCCGGGAACAGGTAGGGGAAATAGCGCATCATCCGGGTGTGGGGCGACTTGATCACCACCGTCTTGCCGGCCGGGAACTCGGCTTCGATCCGGCGCAGGAAGCCGTTCACCATGTAGCAGAAGGTTTCCAGATCGCTGAACGATTCCCGGTTGCGGCGATAGAGACGCAGGAAGCGCCCCTCGTAGGTCCGCGCATCCTCCAGCGTGTTCAGGAAGGGAAGCTCGCGGATGCCATAGGGATTGACCAGGACGTCGGGATGCAGTTCCAGCAGGCTCTGAAGATAGTTGGTGCCGCTGCGCGGCATCACGCCATGCAGGAAGACGATGCGGGGGGCCGACGCAAAAGCTGGCGCATCGGACGTCATCCCGCGGACGGATCGGGCGACCGACCGCAGATGGCGGGCGTTCTCCTCGGTGAACCAGGGATCGAAGAAGGCCGATCTTTCGGTGCTTGGAAGTCGAAGAAGCCGTTTCCCGACGAACTCGATCTCTTTTTGAAGACGATGAACCGCACCGTCACCGAAATGATGCCTTAACGACGTGGCATAATGATCGGCTGCCAGGGTCTTTCCATTCCAAAACACAACAGCCTCCTTTTGCGTCACCGCGTCTCCGGACAGTCCGGCTTTCCCGTGGACCCGGCAATCGGTGCGTCTTTCCTGAAAATCGGCCAAGCGCCCTCTCTCAAGGTTAGTTATGGTCCTGCCGGATAAGCTTTTTTAGCTCCAATACGGATCTAACCCCATGGTCTTACAAATATACGGATGCAATCCTCAATGGTTATCCGGGGTCTGCGCGGAAACCGCATGAGAAGGCATGTCTCTATCTTCACAATAGAGAAGTCACGTTTGATCGATACTCGTCATTTACTGATACGCACGGGTCAAAACCCTCCTGCTTTATCTGTAGCGTTAGCCCGTGCAGCACAAATAACTCGAATGTTTATTTTATTATTTTCCTTCGTGATAACGAAAATTCCTGGGCTGTTTCACCACTTCTCCGATCTTTCGGGTAAAGGAGGGAAACCGAAGGTCCGTTCCCCCAGCCGCTCTTTTTGGGAACGGACCGCCTCTTCCATGCCCTTCCGCCACCCCTCCGGCCGGGCCGATGCTTTCGCTTGAACCCCGCCGGAGCGGGGGTTATGGTCGGCCGGCCGCAGACGGGGAATACTCTAAATTGTTTAACTCTCAGTCGGGGAACCCTACGGTAGCGGGTTTCGGCGCCGGTCCCTTTGCCCTTTTCCAGACCGCCTGGCATCACAGGTCGCTGATCCTGCGGCTGGCCCGGCGGGAGATCGACGCCCGGTACCGCGGATCCGTTCTGGGCATCGTCTGGGCGGTGCTGAACCCGATCCTGATGCTGGCGGTCTACACCTTCGTCTTCTCGGTGGTGTTCCAGGCCCGCTGGGGGGCGACGGGTGGAAGCAACACCGAATTCGCCCTGCTGCTGTTCTCCGGCCTGATCCTGTTCAACGTGCTGGGCGAATGCCTGAGCCGGGCGCCCGGCCTCTTGCTGGAGAATGTCAGCTACATCAAGAAGGTGGTCTTCCCGCTGGAGATCCTGCCGCTGGTGTCGCTGGCGGTCGCCTTGTTCAACGCCGGCATCGGCTTCGTCATCCTGGTGGTCTTCCATCTGATGGTGGCCGGGCTGCCGCCGCCGACGGCGCTGCTGCTGCCGCTGGTGCTGGTGCCCTTGTGCCTGACCACGCTGGGTCTCAGCTGGTTCTTCGCCGCCGCCGGCGTGTTCCTGCGCGACCTGCGGCAGGTGGTGGGGGTGGCCGTCACGGTTCTGATGTTCCTCAGCCCGATCTTCTATCCGATGACCGCGATTCCCGAGCGCTTCCGCGCCATCCTGCACCTCAATCCGATGACCGCGATCCTGGAGCAGTCGAAGGACCTGCTGTTCTGGGGCCGCGTCCCGTCGCCGCTCGACTGGGGTCTGGCGACGCTGGGCGCCTGGGCGGTGGCGTGGCTCGGCTATCTCTGGTTCATGAAGACCCGCCGGGGGTTCGCCGATGTCGTCTGAGCCCATGTCGTCTGAGACCGATACCCCCGCCACGGCCGCCGATACTCCCGCCGACACCCCTGTCGTCATCCGCGCCGAGGGGCTGGGCAAGGCCTACGCCATCTTCAAGCGCCCGCAGGACCGGCTGAAGCAGATGCTGGTACGCGGCCGGCGCAAATATTACGACGAGTACTGGGCGCTGCGCGGCGTCGACCTGGAGGTCCGCCGCGGCGAGACGGTCGGGCTGATCGGCCGCAACGGTTCGGGCAAGTCGACCTTCCTCCAGCTTCTCTGCGGCACGCTGACGCCGACCTCCGGCCGCATCGCGGTCGACGGGCGCATCGCGGCGCTGCTGGAGCTGGGCGCCGGCTTCAACCCGGAATTCACCGGCCGCGAGAACGTCTATCTCGCCGCCTCGGTGCTGGGCCTGTCGAACGCGCAGATCGCCGAGCGCTATGAGTCCATCGCCGAGTTCGCGGGCATCGGCGACTTCATCGAACAGCCGGTGAAGCTCTATTCCAGCGGCATGTACGCCCGCCTCGCCTTCGCGGTGGCGGCGCATGTCGATGCCGACATCATGATCGTCGACGAGATCCTGGCGGTCGGCGACGCGTCCTTCACCCAGAAATGCATGCGCTTCATCCACCGCTTCAAGGAGCGCGGCACCCTGTTCTTCGTGTCGCACGACACCGGACAGGTGGTGAACCTCTGCGACCGGGTGGTGTGGCTGGACAACGGGTCGGTGCGGGCCATCGGCCCGGCCAAAGAGGTCTGCCACGATTACCTGGCGGCGCTCTACAGCGACCAGGACACCTCGCGCGGCTTCCGCATCGGCGGGGCGCGCCAGGCGCTGCCCCAGGCCAAGCGCGAGGAGCCGGTGGAGGACGCCCGCGCCGAGCTGCTGAAGGGTTCGCAGCTCCGCAACGCCATCGAGCTGTTCGACTTCAACGACAGCGGCCCCTGGTTCGGCAACCGCGGCGCCACCATCGCCAACGTCTCGATCCTGGATGCCGAGGAGCAGCCGCTCAGCGTGCTGGAGGGCGGCGAGGTCATCGTGCTGAAGGTGGATTGCCGGGCCGACCAGCAGGTCTACCGCCCCATCGTCGGCTTCTACGTGAAGGACAAGCTGGGCCAGAACCTGTTCGGCGACAACACCTTCCTCAGCTACCAGCTCGACCCCGTCACCATCCCGGCCGGGCAGGACTTCGCCGCCCGCTTCCGCTTCCAGATGCCCTACCTGCCCAGCGGCGACTTCTCCATCACCGTGGCGCTCGCCGAGGGCACGCAGGAGGACCACGTCCAGCACCATTGGGTCGAGGACGCGCTGTTCTTCAAGGTCCATGCCAGCCACGTCGTGCGCGGGCTGGTCGGCATGCCGATGCTGGCGATCACCCTGGAGGCGGAAGGGGCGTCGGCCTCCCAGCCGGCCCCCGCGACAAAATAGCGACAGCCCGCGGATCCCCCCGGACTGAGGCAGGAAAACCGCAGTTCCGGGCATTGTTGGGCACCGCAAAGCGGGCTCCGGACAGCGGCTTGCATTCCGGCTTGGTGTCAGCGTATGTGTGTCGGCGGCTGTGACGGGACCGTCCGCCGGGCCTGAAATGGTGTCCCGATGGACCGCACCCCGCCGCGGAGCCAGGCAGAAGAAGAGGCACAGGTGGATTCGTTTTTGAAGGACCAGGGATCGGACGCTCTCCGTCGTATCTGCCGGCCGATCACGCTCCTGACCCCGGATCTCGTCACGGCGCCGGCCTCCTGGCTCGGCCATGTCCCCTTCGCCTTCTGGATCGTCGAGGCGCTCCGCCCGGACAGCCTGGTGGAGCTGGGAACGCACACCGGCAACTCCTATGCCGCCTTCTGCCAGGCGGTCCGCCATGTCGGGCTGCCGACCTCCTGCTACGCCGTCGACACCTGGGCCGGCGACCCGCAGGCCGGCTTCTACGGCGACGACATCTACAACACGCTCGCCGCCTATCATGACCCGCGCTATGCCGGCTTCTCGCGCCTGCTGCGGATGACCTTCGACGACGCGCTGCTCCATTTCGCCGACGGCAGCGTCGACCTGCTGCACATCGACGGGCTGCACACCTACGAGGCGGTGCGCCACGATTTCGAGACGTGGCTGCCGAAGATGAGCCGCCGCGGCGTGGTGCTGTTCCACGACATCAACGTGCGCAAGGACGATTTCGGCGTCTGGCGCCTGTGGGACGAGATCACCCGCGACCGCCCGTCCTTCAGCTTCCAGCATTCCAACGGCCTTGGCGTTCTCGGCGTCGGCGAGGATCTGCCGGACGCGGTGCGCGAGCTGTTCGCCGTGCAGAAGGCCGGCGGCGAGGGGCTGCGGGCCGTCCGCAGCTGGTTCGACCGGCTGGGCGACGCCGCCATCGAGACCGAGACCATCCAGCGCCTGGAAGAGCAGGAGAAGCACCTGCGCACCGAGGTGGCGATGGTCCGCAAGGTGCTGGACGACCAGATCGCCCACAGCGAAGACCTGAAGGAGATGGTCGAGACTCGCGACCGCGACATCGCCGTCATCCAGGGCTGGCTGCGCGACCATCAGGCCGAGATCGAGCGTCAGCACGCCATCCGCCTGGAAGAGGACGCCGCCCACAACCGGACCATCGCCGACCGGGACCGCGACATCGCCGCTCTCCAGCAGGACATCGCCATCCTGAACCGGGAGGTCACCGGCCGCGAACAGGCCATCGCCCATCTGCACGGCGTGGTGGCCAGCCGCGACCAGCACATCCACAGCCTGGTCAACTCGACCTCCTGGAAGCTGTCGGCGCCGGTGCGCAAGCTGGGCCGCCTGACCCAGAAGGCCGGGCGCTTCTACCGCCGCCGCCTGCACGCCATCACGCTGGAGCCGCTGCACGACGTGGTGCCGAGCCCGCAGGGCGGCTACGAGGCGACCGGCAGCGACCCCGCCTTCCTGCTGCGGTCCGACCGCGGCCGGCTGCCCGGCCACTGGTGCGTGATCTCCTACCGGGTGGTCCGCGCCTCGGCCCCGCTGGTGCCGGTGATCTATGTCGATGACGGCAACGGCTTCGACGAGCGGACGATGATCCGCCTGCCGGTCGACACGGTGGGCGAGTTCCGCCAGCTCGCCCTGCTGCCGCAGACGGTCAAGGCCCTGCGCTTCGACCCGGCCACCCGGCCGCTGTCCTTCGAGATCGCCGACTTCACCATCCGCGAGATCGGCAAGACCAACATCCTGCTCGACTATGTCCGGCAGAACCAGCCGGCGCGCGTGCTGGACTATCTGCGCCGCCACGGCTGGCAGGCGACCAAGCAGCGCGTCCTGCAGGAGTTGCAGCCGAACCGCTGGTCGGCCGACTACAAGTCGTGGGTGCGGATGTACGACACCCTGACGCCGGAGGACGCGACGGCGATCAAGGCCGACATCGCCCGTCTGCCGGCGCGCCCGCGCTTCTCCGTCGTCATGCCGGTCTACAACACGCCGGAGACCTACCTGCGCGAGGCGCTGGACTCCGTGCTGGCCCAGTTCTATCCGGACTGGGAGCTGTGCATCGCCGACGACGCCTCCACCGCCCCGCATGTGCAGACGGTGCTGGCCGAGTACAAGGCGCGCGACAACCGGATCAAAATCGTCCGGCGCGAGACCAACGGCCACATCTCCGCCGCCAGCAACAGCGCGCTGGATCTGGCGACCGGCGATTTCGTGGCGCTGATGGACCATGACGACCGGCTGCCGCCGCACGCCCTCTATGCGGTCGCGGCCGAGCTGGCGCTGCATCCCGACACCGACATCCTCTATTCCGACGAGGACAAGATCGATGCGGACGGCGAACGCTACGACCCGCACTTCAAGTCCGGCTTCAATCTGGACCTGCTGCACGGCCAGAACATGGTCAACCACCTGGGCGTCTTCCGCCGCTCGCTGATCGAGCGGGCCGGGCGCTTCCGCCTGGGCTTCGAGGGCAGCCAGGACTACGACCTGACGCTGCGCGCGGTCGAGGCGACGGAGCCGGCGCGCATCCGCCACATCCCGGCGATCCTCTACCACTGGCGCGTCTTCCCCGAATCCGCGGCCTTCTCTACGGTCGATCTGCCGCGCGCCACCGCCGCCGCCCACAAGGCGCTGACCGAGTATTTCCAGCGCCGCGGCGTCGACGCCACGGTGGAGACCTCGCCGTCGACCGCCCGCTTCACCCGCATCCGCTACGCCCTGCCGGCCAAGCTGCCGCGGGTGTCGCTGATCGTGCCGACGCGCGACAAGGCCGATCTGCTGAAGGGCTGCATCGACGGGCTGCTGCACCGCACCGACTATCCGGATCTTGAGATCCTGATCGTCGACAACAACAGCGAGGAAGCGGCGACCTTCGCCTATTTCGACACGCTGAAGGACGAGCCGCGGGTGCGGGTGCTGACCTACAAGGCGCCCTTCAACTACTCCTCGATCAACAACTTCGCCGCCGCCGAGGCGACCGGCGAGGTGCTGGGCCTGATCAACAACGACATCGAGGTGATGGAGCCGGGCTGGCTGGCCGAGATGGTCTCCCACGCCCTGCGGCCGGAGGTCGGCGCCGTCGGCGCCAAGCTCTACTACGCCGACGGCACCATCCAGCATGCCGGCGTCGTCACCGGCATCTGCGGCGTGGCCGGCCATGTCCACAAGGGCCTGACCCGCGACGCCTACGGCTATTTCAGCCGGGCCCAGCTGACCCAGGACCTGTCCTGCGTCACCGCCGCCTGCCTGATCCTGCGCAAGGAGATCTTCGACGAGGTCGGCGGGCTGAACTCCGAGAATCTCGCCGTCGCCTTCAACGACGTCGATTTCTGCCTGCGCATCCGCGAGAAGGGCCATCTGGTCGTCTGGACGCCCTTCGCCGAGCTGTACCATCTGGAATCGGCCTCGCGCGGGCCGGACACCGCCCCCGACAAGGTCAAGCGCTTCATGGGCGAGGTGGCCTACATGCAGGAACGCTGGGGCGACAGCCTGCTGGAAGACCCCTATTACAACCCGAACCTGACGCTGGACGCCGAGAATTTCGGGCTGGCCTTCCCGCCGCGCACGGTCAAGCCCTGGCTGCGCAAATCCTGCCCCGAGCTGCGCAAAGAGCGCCTGAAGGAAAGCATCTGAGCCATGGACGTCGTCTCCCTCGACATTCCCGACGTTAAGATCATCCGTCCGAAGAAGTTCGGCGACCATCGCGGCTTCTTCTCGGAAACCTACACCAAGAAGACGTTCGAGGCGGCCGGGCTGCATTACGACTTCGTCCAGGACAACCAGTCGCTGTCGGCCGAGGTCGGCACCATCCGCGGCCTGCATTTCCAGCTGCCGCCCTTTGCCCAGGACAAGCTGGTGCGGGTGGTGCGCGGCGCCATCCTGGACGTGGCGGTCGACATCCGGAAGGGCTCCCCCACCTTCGGCCGGCATGTCAGCGCGGTGATCAGCGCGGCGGAGTGGAACCAGATCCTGGTGCCGGTCGGCTTCGCCCACGGCTTCTGCACGCTGGAGCCGGACACCGAGGTCATCTACAAGGTGACCAACTATTATTCGCCCGAGCATGACCGCGGCCTCTTGTGGAACGACCCGGACCTCGGCATCGACTGGCCGGTGTCGGCGGACAAGGCGCGGCTGTCGGACAAGGATTACAAGCATCCGACCCTGGCGCAGCTGACCGACCTGTTCTGACGGCAGTTCCGGGTTAGCGGCTCCGGGTTCGGGCGCTCAAAGCTTTTGCACAACGGGGGCCGCGGGCGGCCCCGCTTTTCGGCGGTAAGGTGGTTTGATGACGCGCATTCTCGTCACCGGCGGCGCCGGTTTCATCGGTTCGGCGGTGGTCCGCCAGCTTCTCGCCGAAACCGACGCCTTCGTCGTCAATGTCGACAAGCTGACCTACGCGGCCAACCTGTCCTCCCTGCCGGGCGCCGAGGGCAACCCCCGCTACGCCTTTGAGAAGGTCGACATCTGCGACGCCGCCGAGCTGAGGCGGGTCTTCGACACCCACCAGCCCGACGCGGTGATGCATCTGGCCGCCGAATCCCATGTCGACCGCTCCATCGACGGGCCGGGTGAGTTCATCCAGACCAACGTGGTCGGCACCTTCCGCCTCTTGGAAGCGGCGCGCGGCTACTGGTCGGCCCTGCCGGCCGACCGCAAGGAGCGCTTCCGCTTCCACCACATCTCGACCGACGAGGTGTTCGGCACGCTGGGCGACGACGGCTTCTTCACCGAGACCACCGCCTACAGCCCCAACTCGCCCTATTCGGCCAGCAAGGCGTCGAGCGACCATCTGGTCCGCGCCTGGCACGAGACCTACGGGCTGCCGGTGGTGCTGACCAACTGCTCCAACAATTACGGCCCCTACCATTTCCCGGAAAAGCTGATCCCGCTGATGATCCTGAAGGGTCTGGCGGGCGAGAAGCTGCCGGTCTACGGCAAGGGCGACAACATCCGCGACTGGCTCTATGTCGAGGACCATGCCCGCGCGCTGCGGCTGGTTCTGGAGAAGGGCAAGCTCGGCGAGAGCTACAACATCGGCGGCCACAACGAGCGCACCAACCTGGAGGTCGTCCGCGCCATCTGCGCGCATCTCGACGAGATGGACCCGGCCGGCGCCCCGCACGACCGCCTGATCAGCTTCGTCACCGACCGCCCCGGCCATGACAAGCGCTATGCCATCGACGCCGGCAAGATCGAGCGCGAGCTGGGCTGGACCCCGCAGGAGACCTTCGAGAGCGGCCTGCGCAAGACGGTCGCCTGGTATCTGGAGAACCGCGACTGGTGGCAGGCCATCCTGAACGGCTCCTACCAGGGCGAACGGCTCGGCCTGACGGAAGAGGGGACCGCGCAATGAAGGTTCCCATGAAAGTCCTGGTTCTCGGCAGCAACGGCCAGCTCGGCTTCGAGCTGATGCGCGCCAGCTGGGCGCCGGGCACCGATGTGGTCGGCCTGCCCTATCCCGAGTTCGACGTGACCCGGCCGGGCGACGTGGAGAAGGCGGTCGCCGCCCACGCGCCGGACCTGCTGATCAACGCCACCGCCCACACCGCCGTCGACAAGGCCGAGAGCGAGGTCGACCTGTCCTTCGCCATCAACCGCGACGGGCCGGGCGCCATGGCGGCGGCCTGCGCCGCGCGCGGCATCCCCTTCATCCATGTGTCGACCGACTATGTGTTCGACGGGACGAAGGACGGCATCTACACCGAGGACGATCCGATCAACCCGCTGGGCGTCTATGGCGCCAGCAAGGCGGCGGGCGAGGAGGCGGTGCGGGCGGCGACGCCTGAACACGTCATCCTGCGCACCTCCTGGGTCTACAGCGCCTACGGCAACAACTTCGTCAAAACGATGCTGCGCTTCGGCAAGGAGCGCGAGGAGATGCGGGTGGTCGCCGACCAGCACGGCTCGCCCACCGCCGCCGCCGACCTCGCCGCCGCCATCGTGCAGATCGCCGAGACGATCGAAAAGACGGGCGCCGCCGCCTGGGGCACCTATCACCTGACCGGCAGCGGCTACACCAACTGGCACGATTTCGCTGAGCACATCTTCCGGCGGCTGGAAGAGCGCACCGGCAAGCGGCCGCGCCTGACCGCCATCGGCACGGCCGACTACCCGACCCCGGCGCGCCGCCCGGCCAATTCGCGGCTGGACTGCTCCCGCGCCAGGGAGCGTCTCGGCGTCGCCTGCCCGCCGTGGCAGGAGAGCGTCGACCGCGTGATCGACGAGCTGTTCACCAACCCGCCACAGGCTTGAGAGGCTTCGACACCATGAAGGGCATCATCCTGGCCGGCGGGTCCGGCACCCGCCTCTACCCGGTGACGCGGGCGATCAGCAAGCAGCTGCTGCCGATCTACGACAAGCCGATGATCTATTTCCCGCTCAGCACCCTGATGCTGGCGGGCATCCGCGACATCCTGATCATCACCACGCCGCACGACCAGCCGCTGTTCCAGACGGTGCTGGGTGACGGGTCGCAGTGGGGCCTGAACCTGAGCTGGGCCATCCAGCCCTCACCCGACGGGCTGGCCCAGGCCTTCATCATCGGCCGCGAGTTCGTCGGCAACGACAGTTGCGCGCTGGTTCTCGGCGACAACATCTTCTACGGCCACGGCCTGACCAACATCCTGCGCGCCGCCGGCGAAAAGGCCGACGGGGCCAGCGTCTTCGCCTATGCCGTGCGCGACCCCGAGCGCTACGGCGTGGTGGAGTTCGACGCGCAAGGCCGGGCGCTGAGCATCGAGGAGAAGCCGGTCGCCCCGCGCTCCAAATGGGCGGTGACCGGGCTTTACTTCTACGACAACGACGTGCTGGACATCGCCGCGGCGGTGAAGCCGTCGGCGCGCGGCGAGCTGGAGATCACCTCGGTCAACGCCGCCTATCTCGATCTGGGCAAGCTGTCGGTCGAGCAGATGGGCCGCGGCTATGGCTGGTTCGACACCGGCACCCACGACAGCCTGCTGGAGGCGGCGGAGTTCGTCCGCACCATCCAGCACCGCCAGGGCCTGCAGATCGCCTGCCCGGAGGAGATCGCCTACACCTCCGGCTGGATCGACGCCGAGCAGGTCCGCCGTCTGGCCGAGCCGCTGAAGAAGAACGACTACGGGCGCTATCTGCTCGGGCTGCTGGGCTAAAATCAGGCGGCTCCCCGTACCCACAGCCAGGACAGGAAAGCAGCCTTGCCGGCTCTCACCAACCGAAAGCGTGTCCTCGTCACCGGCGGCGCCGGCTTCCTGGGCTCGCACCTGTGCGAGCGGCTGCTGGCTGCCGGCAACGACGTGCTGTGCGTCGACAACTTCTTCACCGGCAGCCGCGACAACGTCCTGCACCTGCTGGACAACCCGCATTTCGAGCTGATGCGCCACGACGTGACGTTTCCGCTCTATGTCGAGGTGGACGAGATCTACAATCTCGCCTGCCCGGCCTCGCCGATCCATTACCAGCACGACCCCGTCCAGACGACCAAGACCAGCGTGCACGGTGCCATCAACATGCTGGGGCTGGCCAAGCGGGTGGGGGCGCGGATCATGCAGGCCTCGACCTCGGAGGTCTACGGCGACCCGGCCGTGCATCCGCAGCCCGAGGAATATTGGGGCAACGTGAACACCATCGGCCCGCGCGCCTGCTACGACGAGGGCAAGCGCTGCGCCGAGACGCTGTTCTTCGACTATCACCGCCAGCACAGGCTGGACATCAAGGTGATCCGCATCTTCAACACCTACGGCCCGCGCATGCACCCCAACGACGGGCGCGTGGTGTCGAACTTCATCATCCAGGCGCTGAAGGGCGAACCGATCACCATCTACGGCGACGGCCAGCAGACGCGGTCCTTCTGCTATGCCGACGACCTGATCGAAGGCTTCCTGCGCTTCATGGCCACGCCGGCCGGCGTCACCGGCCCGATCAACCTGGGCAACCCCGGCGAGTTCACCATGCTGGAGCTGGCGGAGAAGGTGATCCGCCTGACCCGCTCGGCCTCGACGATCGAACACATGCCGCTGCCGCAGGACGACCCCAAGCAGCGCCGCCCCGACATCGCCAAGGCCCGCGCCCTGCTGGACTGGGAGCCGGCCGTGCCGCTGGACGAAGGGCTGGACCGCACCATCGCCTATTTCCGCGGACGGTTCTTCAGCTGAGGGTGAAAGCCCCTCTCCCCGGACGGGAGAGGGGGCACTCCCTCTACCGGACCAGCCGCTCCTCCCAGGAAAGCGCGGAGGCGACGATGGTTTCCAGATCGGCGTGGCGCGGGGTCCAGTCGAGCGTGCGGCCGATGCGCTCGACGCCCGCCACCAGGGCCGGCGGATCGCCGGCGCGACGCGGGCCGATGCGCATCGGCAGCGGTTTGCCGGTCACCCGCTCCACCATCGCCAGCACCTCGCGCACCGAATAGCCGCGGCCGTAGCCGCAGTTCATCACCTCCGACGCGCCGCCCGCCTCCAGATGGCGCAGCGCCGCGACATGGGCGTCGGCGAGGTCGCTGACATGGATGTAGTCGCGCACGCAGGTGCCGTCCGCCGTGTCGTAGTCGTCGCCATAGATCTGCAATTCAGCCCGCTGGCCGGTGACGGTCTGGGCGGCGATCTTGATCAGGTGGGTGGCGACCTTCGACACCTGGCCGGAGCGGCCCTGCGGATCGGCGCCGGCGACGTTGAAATAGCGCAGCGCCACATAGCGCAGATCGTGCGCCGCCGCGGTGTCGCGCAGCATCCACTCCGTCATCAGCTTGGAGGAGCCGTAGGGGTTGATCGGCTTGGTCGGCGTCTGTTCGTCGATGGGCAGTCGCTCCGGCATGCCGTAGACGGCGGCGGTGGAGGAGAAGATGAAGCGGCCGATCCCGGCCTCGACGCAGGCCTCCACCAGGGCGTGGCTCTTCACCGTGTTGTTGCGGTAGTAGGCGAGCGGCCTCTCCACCGATTCCGGCACGACGATGCTGCCGGCGAAATGCATCACGGTGCCGATGCCGTGGCGGGCGAAGGTGTCGGCCAGCAGGGGCTTGTCGCCGACGTCGCCCTCGACCAGCGGCACCCCATCGGGCAGGGCGGAACGCCGGCCGGTGGAGAGATCGTCCAGCACCACGACGGCGCGTCCCTGGTCGCGCAGGGCCAGCACCACATGGGAGCCGATATAGCCGGCGCCGCCGGTCACCAGCACGGTCGCGTTGTCGCTCGTGGTCATGTCCGCTCTTCGTCTTCGATTGGGGTCGATGGGGCAGAGTCGGAAGATAGTCGCCCGCCCATGCTGCACTGCGGGCTTTTCCGCCGAGCGGGCGACATCATTCGAACGGCCTCCAACGCCCCGTCCTGCCCCGATGGGCGGGCCGGATGGAGAGCGGGGGGCGCTAGTCGAGGTAGTAGCGCAGGATGACCGTCCGCTGGACCACCAGGATGCTGACGATCGGGAAGAGCCAGACCATCCAGGTCAGGCCGCGCTCCAGCACGCCCGTCATGCCGGCAGACCAGCCGCCGGAAGACCAGCCGGAAGCCGGCTCCTGCCGCCCGCTGGCGAAGGCCAGCGGCAGCAGGGCCGCCAGCGGCAGGAAATAGCGCCCCTGCACGCCGTCGACCCACAGCTGGCCGACCGGCGTCCACACCATGTAGAGCGCCCCGAACAGCAGCGCCCCGGTCGCCAGCACGACGGCCGCGGTCACCGCCGAGGCCCGCGCCGGCGCACCGGAATACCAGTCCGCCGCCCGGCGGCCGAGCAGCAGCGGCAGGAAGGACAGCAGCAGGACCAGATAGGCGGCGCTGTAATAGGGCTTGGGCAGCCTTGTATCGACCCAGCCGAGGATGCCGACGAACTGCTGGTAATACTCGTTGCCCCAGACCTGGAAGGTCTTCACCGCGATGGTGAAAACGGACAGCGGGTTGTCGAGCAGGAAGCGGAGCTGCCCCATGGCGTCGGTCGGCGCGTCCTGGCGGATCAGCGGCGTCTGCACGGCAAGTGCCATCCAAACCGCCCAGCCGACGGCGGCGGCCAGCGAGGCGGCGACGGCAAGGCGCTTCACCGCCGCCCGCTCGGCCGGGACCGCCAGCGGCATCAGGCAGAGCAGGGCGTAGGGCTGCTTGGTCATGCCCACCAGGGCGAAGCAGACCGCACTGGCCCAGACCTCCGCGCTGCGCAGCGGCCGGCCTTCGGACAGCGCCCGGGCCAGGAAGGCGATGCCGAGCGCGGTGACGGTGATGACCAGCCCGTCCTGGCTCATCGAGGCGTAGAGCGAGACCGACATCGGCAGCAGCAGCACCGCGAACAGCGGCAGATGCGCCCGGCCGGCCAGCAGCAGAGCGAAAAAGCCAACGACGATGCAGGTCAGCGCATTGGCCGCCCGCGCCAGATACAGCGTCTGCACCACCGGCAGGTCGATGGCCTTGCCGACGGCGATGGCGGCGGCCTGCGGCAGGTAGAAGAAGGGCGGGTAGGGGGCGGTATTCTCCGCCGCGACGTTGAAGATCCGGCCGTCCCAGCGGGCGGTGAAGGACTTGACGAAATCCTCCAGGTTGGCCCTCTCCTCCGGCTTGAAGGGGACATGGTGGAAGGGGAAATAGGCCTCGATGATCGCGACGTCGGACGGGCCGCCCGCCGCGATCCGCCCGTCGGTCTGAACCTTGGCGGCCACCCAGTAGCCATGGGTGATCATGTTGGCCCGGTAGATGTGGGCGGGCTCGTCGGCGGTCTGGAAGGGCGGAAGGCTCCAGACCAGAAAGAATGCCGAGATGGTTGCCAGAACGGCAAAGAGGAACGGACCTATCCGCTGCATCACCAGACCTGTCGCTGAAGGGGCTGGTGGGTGGGTACCCCATCCGCCGGACAGGCGCCACTTGGAAACTTTGACGCGGCAGGAAGGGGTGGGAGACGGGGCCGCCTCCTTACGGTTCGCGGATGCTTTCGTCCAGCGCGCGGATGACGGGGTAGAGGAAGTAGGACAGGACCGAACGGGTGCCGACGCGGATCTCGGCCGAGGCGACCATGCCGGGGCTGAGAGCCGTGCCGGCGGGCACCCCTTCCAGCTGGGTGTCGGTCAGGCGGATGCGGGTGCGGAAGACGGCGCCGGCGGCCGGACGGGGGCCGTCCGGGTTGATGGCGGCGGCGCCCTGGGGGCCCGAGGGATCGTGGGTGAAGGCGTCGGCGCTGATGGTGCGGATCTCGCCGGGCAGGGTGCCGTGGCGCTGGAAGGGGAAGGCGTCCAGCTTCACCCGCACGAAGTCGCCGACGCGGACCAGGCCGATGTCGCGCGACGGGATTTCCGCCTCCACCTCCAGCGGCACGTCGGCGGGGACCAGGGTGACCAGCGGTTCGGCCTCGCGGATGACGGAGCCGACGGAGCGCTTGGCCACCTCCAGCACCACCGCGTCGACCGGGGCGGTCAGGGTGACCAGCGAGCGGCGGCGCTCGGCCTTGGCGATCTGCTCGACCAGCGTGGCCCGCTGGCGGCTCTGCTCCACCAGCTCCTCCGCCGTCTTGCGCCGCCATTCGTCGACGAAGGCGGCGCGGTCGGCCTGGACGCCGCGCAGTTCGTGCGCGCTCGCCTGCTCGCGGTCCTGGAGGGCGGTCAGCTCGTCGCGCATGCGCAGCCGCTCGACCCGCGCCTCCAGCCAGGTCAGGCGGGACCCGGTCTGGCGCACCTGAAGCTGGCGGCGGATGTCCTCGACCTCGCCCACCACGGCGAGCCGTTCGGCAAGGCCGGTCTGGGCGCGGCGGCTGGCGGCGATGGCGCTGTCCAGCTGCCCGGCCTTCTCGTCGAGCGAGGCGAGACGGGAGCGGTATTCGGCGCGGCGACGCTCGAGGATGGCGGCCTGGACGGCCGCATCGGGGTTGCCGGCGGCGGGGGTGAAGTCGCCGCCGTCCAGCTCGGCGCGCAGCCGGCCGATCTGCGCCTCGACACTGGCGAGCTTGGCGGTCAGATCGGCCAGATCCGCCGCGGCGAAGGTGGGGTCGAGCGTCGCCAGACGGTCGCCGGCCCGCACACGGTCGCCGACCTGCACGTCGACGCCGCGCACCACCGCGGTCTCCAGCGGCTGGGCGACCACCATCGGTGCCGTGGTCACCAGCCGGCCGCCGGCGGTGACGATGCGGTCGACCTGGGCGAAGCCGGCCCACAGCACCAGCGCCACCAGCAGCCCGGCCAGCACATAGAGGGTGGAGCGCGCCGCCCGCGGCAGCGGCGCATGCTCGATGGCCGCCCCGTCCGGCAGATAGTCCAGCGCGAAGCCCGGCGGCGGTGCCGACGGGGCGGGCAGGGCGGCACGGCGGCGCGACGGGGAGGATGGGGGGGCGGGTTTGGCCGGCACGACCTCGCGGCCGGTCTCCGCCTGCGCGGCGTCCTGGCGGTCGATTTCGGGCACCCCCGCTTCGGGCATCTGCGTGTCGGGCATGGTTCAGCGCCCCCGGTTCTGCTGCTGCCACAGATGCCGGTATTCGGCGCAGCGGTCGAGCAGGAGGGGATGGGGGGCGAGGTCGAGCAGGCGGCCCTGCTCCAGCACGGCGATGGTGTCGCAGCCGGTCAGGGTGGACAGCCGGTGGGTGACGATCAGCACGGTGCGGCCATGGGCGATGCGCCGCAGATTGGCCATGACGATGGCCTCGCTGTCGGGGTCGAGCGCCGAGGTCGCCTCGTCCAGGATCAGCAGGCGCGGCTGGGGCAGCAGGGCGCGGGCGATGGCGATGCGCTGCTTCTGCCCGCCGGACAGGTTGCTCGCCCCCTCCTCCACCAGCGTGTCGTAGCCGTCAGGCAGGCGGTGGATGAACTCGTCGGCGCCGGCCAGCCGGGCGGCCTCGACGATCTCCTCGCGGCTGGCCTCCGGCATGGTCATGGCGATGTTGTCGCGGATGGTGCCGCGGAATAGGAAATTCTCCTGAAGCACCACGCCGATGGAGCGGCGCAGATGGGCCAGATCCAGCTCGCGGATGTCGAGCCCGTCGTAGCGGATGCTGCCCTCCTGCACCGGGTAAAAGCCCTGGAGCAGCCGCATCAGCGTGCTCTTGCCCGAGCCGCTGCGCCCGACCAGCCCGACGACGGAGCCGGCCGGCACGGTCAGGGTGACGCCGTCGAGCGCCGCCGGCCGGTTGCGGTCGTAGCGGAAGCCCAGCCCTTCGATCTCGATGCGGCCGATCAGGGCGGGGCAGGCGCCGCTGCCCTCGCGCCGGGGCTCGGCCGGGTGGTTCATCACCTCGCCCAGCATGCGCACCGAGAGTGCAGTTTCCTGATACTGGTGGATCAGCGAGACGATCTGGACCAGCGGCGTCACCACCCGGCCCGACAGCATCTGGAAGGCGATCAGGGCGCCGACCGACAGCTGGCGGTCGAAGACGTCGAAGGCGCCGACGGCGACCACCGCCACCATCATCGCCTTCTCCAGGAACTCCGTCACCGTGCGGGCGGCGATGGAGATGCGGCCGACCCGGTAATGGCTGGTCACCGCGCGGGCGGCCTTGCGGTCCCAGCTGCGGCGCTGCTGCGGCTCCAGTGCCGAGGATTTGACGGTGCGCATGCCGTGGATGGTCTCCACCAGCATGGCCTGCCGCTCGGCATCGGCGTTGTAGAGGTCATGCAGGCGGCTGCGGTAGACCGGCACCAATGCCACCACTACCCCGGCGATCAGGCCGGCGAACAGCAGGGCCACCAGCGTCAGCTTGACCGAATAGAAGAACAGCACCGGCAGGAAGACCAGCAGCACCAGACTGTCGAGCACGGTCGACAGCAGGTTGCCGGTCAGGAACTCGCGGATGCGCTCCACCTGCTGCATGTGGCGCACGGTGACGCCAGCCGAATGCCCGTCGAAGAAGGTGATCGGCAGGTCGAGCAGATGGCCGAAGGTGCGGTTCAGCAGGCGGATGTCGATGCGGTTGGCCGCCGCCAGCAGGATGAACTGGCGCAGGAAGCGGAAGCCCGCCTCGAACAGCAGGGCACCCAGCACGCCGATGGTCAGCACCTGAAGCGTGGCGACGGTCTCGTTCACCAGCACCTTGTCGATCACGATCTGGAAATAGACCGGAACGACAAGGGCAAGCGCGTGCAGCACCAGCGCCGCGACCACCACGTCGCGGAAGGCCGATTTCTGGCGCAGGATCTCCGGCACGAACCAGCGCAGGCCGAAGGGCTGGCGCGGGTCGGCAAGGCCGTGGCGCGGCTTGAGGAAGACCAGCTCGCCGCTCCAGCGCTCCAGGAAGCGGTCGCGCGGCACGTCGATCACGTCCAGCCGGTCGGCCAGCGGATCGACGACGCCGACCATCGGTTCCTCGGCAGGCTCCTCGGCGGAGTTCGCAGGGCGGGACAGTCCGACAAGAATGACGGTGTTGCCGTTGGACAGCCGGGCCAGCAGCGGGAAGACGGGGGGGAGGGACTGCAAGCCCGCCCAGTCCAGCCGGCGGGCGGTCGCCTTGAAGCCGGTGGCGGCGGCGATGCGCAGCAGGTCGGCGGTGGACGGCTCGCCGTCCGGTCCGCCGGTGGCGACGCGGGCGCGCAGGGCGGACGGCGAGGCCGATAGGCCGTGATGGCGCGCCACCAGCGTCAGGCAGCGCAGCGCGGTGCTCTCGCTGTGGTTCGGCGCGGCCTCGGGGCCGGGAGGCGGGGCCGTGACGGTGGTGCTGGCGTCCGGCATCGGTCAGCCGAAATTCGGCGAGCGGGGCCGAGTGGGCGGGATGGGCGGGGCTGCCGGTGCGGAAGAGGCAGGCTGGACCGCGGCCTGCACCGGAACCTGCACTTGGCCCTGGAAGGCCGGAGCAGCAGGGGAGGCGTGAGAGGGAGCGGGAGCCGGTGTGGCGGCGGAATTGGGCGGCAGCACGCCGGCGGCCTCCAGCCGCTGGCGCATGCCCTCCAGCGCGGAGAGGCTGGCAAGGAAGCCGGGCAGGCTCATCACCACCCGCTGGCGGATGGCGGGCAGCGGCTGGCCGTTGCCGTCCTTGCGCAGGGCCGACAGGCTGAACAGGTCGATGCGGACCATGCCGTTGCCGAAGCCGATGTCGAAGACCCCGTCGGCATAGAGTTCGGGGATGCGGTCGTCCGGCGGCGGATCGATGGTCATGATGGTCCCGGCAGCAGAAGGCGGGGCGCCGCTGCGGCACCCTCGCGCCCCCTTTCTACCGGAAGTCGGCGACCCGGACCAAGCCGCCAATGTCCGCAACCGCAAAGAGACACAGGCGACGCTCGCGCTTATGTCTTCCTGCGGCCGCGACCGCTCAGTTGCGGCCGTAGACGTCCTCGAGCCGAACGATGTCGTCCTCGCCCAGATAGGAGCCGGACTGCACCTCGATGATGGTCAGCGGCACCTTGCCGGGGTTCTCCAGCCGGTGGACCGTGCCGATCGGGATGTAGATCGACTGGTTCTCGTAGACCATCACCTGCTCCTCGCCGCGGGTGACGAGCGCGGTGCCGTTGACCACCACCCAGTGCTCGGCACGGTGATGGTGCTTCTGGAGCGACAGGCGCGAGCCGGGGGCGATGGTCAGGCTCTTCACCTGGAAGCGGTCGCCGGTGTGCAGCGACTGGTAGGACCCCCAGGGGCGGTGGACCCGGCGGTGGCTGACCGACTCGCTGCGCCCCTCGGCCTTCAGCCGGTCGACGATGCGCTTGACGTCCTGCGCCTGGGAGCGGTCGGCGACCAGCACGGCGTCGTCCACCACCACCACCACGGCGTTCTCCACCCCGACCACAGCGGTCAGGTGGTTCTCGCTGCGGACGTAGCAGTCGCGGGCCCCCTCCAGCAGCACATCGCCGACGATGACGTTGCCCTCGCCGTCCTTGTTGCCGACGTCCCACAGCGCCGACCAGGCACCGACGTCGGTCCAGCCGATCTCGCAGGGGACGACGGCGGCGCGGTCGGTGCGCTCCATCACCGCATAGTCGATGGAGATGCTGGGCGCCTTGGCGAAGGCCGCGGCATCCAGACGGAAGAAGTCGAGATCCTTGGAGCCCTGCTCCAGCGCCTCGCGGCAGGCGTCCAGCACCGCCGGGGCGTGGCGCTCCAGCTCGGCCAGCAGGCGGGAGGCCGGGAACAGGAACATGCCGCTGTTCCAGGCATAGGTGCCTTCGGCGAGGTAGCGCTCGGCCACCTCCAGCGACGGCTTCTCGACGAAGGCGGCGACATTGTAGGCGCCGTCGGCCTCGTCCATCGAATGGCCGCGGCGGATATAGCCGTAGCCGGTCTCCGGCCGGGTCGGGGCGATGCCGAAGGTGACCAGCCGGCCGGCCTGGGCGGCGCGGGCGGCAATGCCGACGGCGCGGCGGAAGGCCTCGGCGTCGCGGATCTCGTGGTCGGCCGGCAGGATCAGCAGCAGGGCGTCCGGATCGTCCGCCGCGACCGCCAGGGCGGCGAGAGCGCAGGCAGCGGCGGTGTTGCGGCCGGCCGGCTCCAGAATGATGCCGCGCGGCGAGCAGCGCGACTGGCGCAGCTGCTCGGCGGCGAGGAAGCGGTGTTCCTGGTTGCAGATCACCAAGGGAGCCGCGAAGACGGCCTCTGCGGCAGCAGCAGCCGGGGAGCCAGGTTGCGCGCTGACCCGCAGGGCGGTGTCCTGGAGCATCGTCCGGTCGGAGCAGAGCGGCAGAAACTGCTTGGGATACAGTTCGCGCGACAAGGGCCACAAACGGGACCCCGTACCGCCGGACAGCAGCACCGGGACGATCTTCTGCGCGGAATTGCCGTTCATCCTGCCGCCATCTGTTGTGTGAGCATGTGGTCGGGCGCCGGCAGCCGCACAGGGGCAAAACCTGAGGGCCGGCGCCATGGCGGTTCGTTATAGACCGCGCTTTCCGCCCTCCACAAGCACCCCTCCGAGACCCACCCGACCGGAGCGCCTCTTCCGGGAGGGGGGCGAGACAAGACTCCAAACACCCTTCCCTCCGGCCCCTGTCCGCGGGGACCGGTCAGCGTCGAGGCCAGGGTCAAGGTTGGAGTCTTGTCGCGCCCCCCTGCCGTTCGGTCCCCGCGGACAGGGGCGGAAGGCGGATCTGGCGGGCAATCGGGGGCAATCGGGGCAAAGCTGGGCGGGATGGGGCGCGACAGAACTCCAAATCCGGCTGCCGACAGCATCGGCGCGGGGGGCGAATCACCGGCGAGTCGTGGCCAATTCGCCTTCACGACTCGGAAATAAGCGAATCGGAAGCGATTCGGGGTCGAATCGAAATGTCCCTGCTGGAGTCTTGTCGCGTCTGCCGAAAAATCCACAGGCAACACGGACTATCCGCTGGAGTCTTGTCGCGGGAGTTCTGGAGTTTTGTCGCGCGACTCGCGATTCTCTACTGGAGTCTTGTCGCGCAAACTATTAACTGAATCAAATAACCGTACAAATAGTTTGAGCGACAAGACTCCAAATTGCTGGCACTAACCGACCGTGATATAGCGTTGACCGCAAAGTCGTGCCAAGGTCAGCTCGATATGGGACAGATACACACCCTGATTACCCAGCTGGGACGCGACCAGGCGAAGGCGCTCCAGACGGATCCGGATAAGCGTTCGCTAGTCGATGTGGCTGCTGCCGTCCTCGAAGAGGAGCGGCAGGAGCTTGGCATCACCTATTCGGGTTTTGCGCTGACGGCTCTTCCGCATCGTCGTCTTCCCGATGACCAGCCGTGGGAGCGTCGCGGACATAAGATCCGCTTGCTGATCGAGCCTGGTCGACTGCCGATCCGCAACGGTGGCTTTAAGCTTTACGGTGTTCCGTACGGCAGCCGCGCGCGGATGATCCTGCTGTATCTGCAAACCCGGGCGATCCAGACCGACAGCCGCGAGGTCGAGCTGGGCCGCAGCATGCACGAATGGCTCGACCGCATGGGCCTGTCGGTGGGCGGCCAGACCTACCGCGACATCCGCGAGCAGGCCTCGCGCATCGCCGCCTGCAACCTGACCTTCGCCTGGGAGGATGCCCACAGCATCGGCTTCGAAAAGGGGTCGATCGTCAAGGGCGGCATTCACTTCTCGACCAATGCCGGGGCGGAACCGGGCCAGGGATCGCTGTGGGAAGACCGCGTCCTGCTGTCCGAGGCCTTCTTCCGCGAGCTGAAGGCCCACCCGGTGCCGATCTGGGAGCCGGCGCTGCGCCACATCCAGAACAACAGCACCAGCATCGACATCTATATCTGGCTGGCCTACCGGCTGCACAGCCTGAACCGCTCCACCCCGATCACCTGGCCGGCGGTGTTCGAGCAGTTCGGCGCCGGATACAGCCGCCTGCGCGATTTCAGGAAGCGGTTCATCGAGGCGCTCCAACTGGCGCTTGCGGTTTACCCGGACGCGCGGGTCGATGTGGAAGAGCAGGGGTTGATGCTTCATCCCTCACCGCCGCCGATCCCGGAGCGCAAGTTCGCCCAGCTTTGCCGGTGATTTCGCGAGGGAATTTTGCGGATCGGGCGCTGACGCAAGACGCGTTCAGCGCCCGATCCGCGTCTGCACCCTATCCGTGCAGTCGCCACCCCCGCGGAGGCGGGGATCCAAGTTTCCCGTCAAGTGCTTGATATGGCTGGATTCCTGCTTGCGCGGGACTGACGGCTTGCAAATATTCCGGGCTAGAACGGGAGCCTCACCCCCCTGCGACAAGACTCCAAACTCCGCCGCACCCCAACCGCTCAGGGATTGGCGCGCAGCGCTCCGCCCAACGGGGTCAGCAGACGGCGGAGCGTTGCATCCAAAAGGCTTTCATCGAGGCGGCCGGACAGGGCCAATGCCTGGGGCGGCATCATGAAGAACGGGGCGTCGCCGGCGGCCCCGCTGCGCTGAAGGGTCGCGGCGAGCGCCAGCAGACGGCGCCCCTCCTCATGCCGCAGCGTGGCATGGACCAGCACCAGCAGGGTGCCCGGCTCGGCGATGCGGGCGTCATTGGGGGCGAGCGCCGTGACCGCCGGACCGGAGGCCAGCAGGCCCGACAGCACCGCGGCGGCGCGGCCGCACAGCGCATCATCCCCGACATCCGTGGCCGGGCCGCCCTCGGCATCCACCGCGCAGAGCAGGCCGACGCGCTCGATCCGCTGGAAGAAGGGCAAGGGTGAATTGGCTGGCGACATGGCGGCGGCCTCCGCGGCGAGGATGAACAGGCTGGCGGCAATCGGCAGCGCCGGGCGGAACCGGCTCAGGATCCGTCTCATCGCGCCTCCTCCATATCGGTGATGGAGCCGGCATCGTCCGGCAGGAAGCCGCCGACCTGACGGCGCCACAGCCGGGCATAGGGACCGTCGCGGCGCAGCAGGGTGGCGTGGTCGCCGTCCTCGAGGATGCGGCCCTTCTCCATATAGAGGATACGGTCCATGCCGGTGACGGTCGACAGCCGGTGGGCGATGGCGATCACCGTACGGCCCTCGAACAGGCCGAGCAGCGCGTCCTGGATCAGATGCTCCGTCTCGGAGTCGAGCGAGGAGGTCGCCTCGTCCAGCACCAGGACCGGTGCGTCCTTCAGGAAGGCGCGGGCGATGGCGACCCGCTGGCGCTCGCCGCCCGACAGCTGGATGCCGCGCTCCCCCACCACCGTGTCATAGCCGGCGGCGCGCCCCTCGATGAAGCGGTCGCAATGGGCGCGGGCGGATGCGGCGCGGATCGCCTCGTCGCTGGCCCCCTCGCTGCCATAGGCGATGTTGTCGCGGATGGAGCGATGGAACAGGCTGGGCAGCTGCGGCACCTCGGCCACCGCGCGGTTGAGCGAGGCGAGGCTGACCGCGGCGATGTCCTGCCCATCGATCAGGATGCGGCCCCCCTGCAACGGGAACTGCCGGCGCAGCAGGCGGACCAGCGTGCTCTTGCCCGCCCCCGACGGGCCGACCAGCGCCACCCGTTCTCCCGGCCGGATGGTCAGGGACAGGCCGTCGAAGACGGCCCCCCCTGTCTCGGGATCGGAACCGGGATGGGCGAAGCGGATGTCTTCGAAGCGGATGGCGCCGTCGCCGACGGTCAGGTCGGGGCGGCCCGGCGGATCCGGGATCTCGTGCGGGCGGACGATCAGGTCCAGCGCGCCGGACAGGACGCCCAGCTGTTCGAAGAAGCCCAGCATGCGCGTCGACAGGCCCCACACATTGGTGCCGACGATGCTGGCCAGCGAGAAGATCATGGCGAACTCGCCGATGCTCATGCGGCCGGCCGTCGCCTGCGACACGGCGAGGCCGATCAGGACGATCTGGAAGACCAGCAGGGCGTTGAACAGCCAGAACCACATTTTGGTCAGGAACCAGCGCAGTTCCTTCGACCGGTCGATCTCGCCGGTCAGCGCGTCGGACAGGCCGGCCAGCTCCTGGCGGCGGCGGGCGAAGGCGCGCACCAGCTCGGCATTGGCGATGATGTCGACCATGCGGCCGGTGGTCGACGACACCTCCTCGGAGAAGGCGTGCGACAGCCGCAGGCAGCGTCTCGCCAGCAGGGCCGACAGCGCCAGATGCGCCACGGTCCAGCCGACCAGCAGGCCGGCGAACAGGGGCTGGGCCGAGGCCAGCAGCGTCAGGCCGATGGCCAGGATGATGACGATGCGGATGATGTCGTTGGTCAGGATCTCCAGGATCTGGATGGCGCTCTGCCCGGCCTGCTTGACCTTCTGGCCCAGGTTGCCGGCGAAATTGTCCTGGAAGTAGCGCGGCGAATGGTCGATCAGGTGGTCGAACAGCCGAACCTGGATGGCATGGCGCAAGGCCGGCGAGGTGTGCATGTCCACCAGCTCGCGCAGGCGGTTGAACAGGGCCGATGCGATCCACAGCCCGCCCAGCAGCAGGAACCAGCGCATCACCTCCGCCGTCCAGGCGGGGGAGCCGGAGGGATGGTTCCCCGACAGTCCGGCCCCCGATATCCCGGTGAGCGCATCGACCAGACCGCGCATCGCCACCGGCTCCAGCCCCATCAGCCCGATCCCGCCGGCAGCGGCGAGGTTCAGCAGGATGGCGCGGCCGAGGAAACCGTCGCGCACGAACATCCACAGGAAGCGCCAGGGCGAAGAGGGCAGGGGGGAAGAGGGCAAGGAAGAGGGTCGGGACGAGGACAAGGGGCGTCGGCGCTCCGTCGCGCGATGGGCCGGGCAGCGCCGGCGGACAAGAGGACCTTATAGGCGCAAGGCGGCGGGGGCGGAACGGATCCTTCCATGCCGGCCGGCTCTCTCATGGGGAGCCTGACCGGGCGGAGGACGGGCAAAGAGCCGGCGATGCTCTTATGCATCGACAGCGGTGACGGATGGTTGCAGGCTGTCGCCCCGTTCCTCCGTTTTCCGGGCATTGTCTTTCCATGCGGATCCTGTTCGTCCACCAGAACACCCCTGGCCAGTACAAGCATCTCGTCCGTCATTTCGCGGCGGATCCGGCCCATCAGGTCGCCTTCATCGGCAAGGTCCGGCGCGAACTGCCGGGCGGCGTGCAGATGGCGCTCTACCGGCCGACCCGCGAGCCGGGGGAAAACACCCACCCCTATATCCGCATGTTCGAAGGGCAGGTCCTGCATGGGCAGGGCGCCGTGCGTGCCGGGCTGGCCCTGCAGAAGGAGGGCTTCACCCCCGATGTGATCTGCGCCCATCCCGGCTGGGGCGAGGCCCTGTTCCTGAAGGACCTGTTCCCGGACGCCCGGCTGCTGCTCTATTGCGAGTTTTTCTATCGGGCCGACGGGTCGGATGTCGGCTTCGACCCGGAGCGGCCGGTGACGCTGGAGACGCGCTGCCGCATCCGCACCAAGAACACCTCCCTGCTGACCGGGCTGGACGCGATGGACTGGGGCGTCAGCCCGACCCGGTGGCAGCGGCAGCAGCATCCCGAGGCCTTCCGCCCGCGCATCTCGGTGATCCATGACGGGGTCGACACCGCGGTCTGCCGGCCGGATCCGGCCGCCACCGTCACCCTGCCCGACGGCCGCACCCTGTCGCGCGAGGACGAGGTGGTGACCTATGTCGCCCGCAACCTCGAACCCTACCGCGGCTTTCCCACCTTCATGCGGGCGGCGGCCGAACTGCTGCGGCGCCGGCCGAAGCTGCACATCCTGATGGTGGGCGGCGACGAGGTCAGCTACGGCGCGCCGCCGGAGGGGGGCGGCACCTGGCGCGAGACGATGTGGCGGGAGACGATGCTGGACGCCTCCGGCAATCCCAGGCCGGAATCGTCGCGTCTGCATGTGCTGGGCAAGCTGCCCTATGACAGCTACCTGTCGGTCCTGCGCATCTCGCGCGCCCACATCTACCTGACCTTCCCCTTCGTCCTGTCCTGGTCGATGCTGGAGGCGATGGCCTGCGGTGCCGTCATCGTCGGGTCCGACACGCCGCCGGTCGCCGAGGTGATCGAGGATGGGGTGAACGGGCTGCTGACCGGTTTCCACGACCCCATGGCGCTCGCCGACCGGGTGGAGACGGCGCTCGACGATCCGGACCTGCGCGCCGCCCTGTCGGCCGCCGCAAGGAGGACGGCGGTGGAGCGCTTCGACCTCGCCACCGTCTGCCTGCCGGCGCAGGTCCGCCTGCTGGAGGATGTGCAGGCCGGCCGGGTGCCGGCCATCCCGGTCCGATGAGGACCTTGCACCGGGGGGCGGAGTGAATTAACCCGATTGTCAGAAAGCACCGGTTACGGTCGGGGTTCATTTTGATCCCGACGCAGCATCTGTCCCGGATCGGGACGGTGGGCACCGGGTGCTGCGGCTTCGAGCGATGCGGCTTTAAAGGACGGAACCGGCGGTGACGACACATTCCAGCAAGGCGGGCGCGACGAAGCCGGAGATCCCTGCGGATGGGTCCGACATGTCGGGCACCGGGCTCGAGGCGGGCTTGCGCATGCTGGACGGCCGGTCGGTCCTGGTGACGGGGGGAACCGGCTCCTTTGGGCGCCGCTTCGTCGAGACGGTGATGCGCCACGCCAAGCCGCGCCGGGTCATCATCTTCTCCCGCGACGAGTTCAAGCAGTACGAGATGCAGCAGCGCATGCCGGCGGACTGGGCGCCGACGCTGCGCTATTTCATCGGCGACGTGCGCGACCGCGAGCGGCTGGAGCTGGCGATGCGCGGCGTCGATTTCTGCGTCCATGCCGCGGCGCTGAAGCATGTGCCGGCTGCCGAATACAACCCGATGGAATGCATCCACACCAACGTCTATGGGGCGGAGAACGTGGTGCGGGCGGCGCTGTCGATGGGGGTGCGGCGTGTTGTCGCGCTGTCGACCGACAAGGCGGCCAACCCGATCAACCTCTATGGCGCCAGCAAGCTGGCGTCGGACAAGATCTTCATCGCCGCCAACAACCTGTCGGGTGCGCTCGACACCCGCTTCGCGGTGGTGCGCTACGGCAACGTCGTGGGGTCGCGCGGCAGCGTCGTGCCGCTGTTCCACAAGATGATCGCCGAGGGCGCCGACCATCTGCCGGTCACCGACGAACGGATGACCCGCTTCTGGATCACGTTGCAGCACGGCGTCGATTTCGTGCTGTCCTGCTTCGCCATGATGCAGGGCGGCGAGATCTTCGTGCCGAAGATCCCCAGCCTGCGCATCGCCGATCTCGCCCGCGCCATGGCGCCGGACCTGCCGCAGAAGATCGTCGGCATCCGGCCGGGCGAGAAGCTGCACGAGGTGATGATCACCGAGGACGATTCCCGCCAGACCTACGAGCTGGCCGACCGCTACGTCATCGAGCCGGCCTTCACCTTCTGGCAGCATGCGCCGTACGAGCGACTGCACGCCCGCCCGGTGGCCGACGGCTTCCGCTATGCCAGCGACGGCAACGACGACTGGCTGGACGGCGAGCGGCTGCGCGACCTGCTGGCGGAAGCGCCCTGATGGCGGGCCCCTCGACAGGGGACCTGCCCTTCCTTCCCTATGGCCGCCAGTCGGTGGATGAGGAGGACATCGCCGCGGTGGCGGCGGTGCTGCGTGGCGACTGGCTGACCCAGGGACCGGCGGTCAGCGCTTTCGAGCGGGCGCTCGCCGCGAGGGTGGGGGCGGCGGACGCGGTGGCCTGCGCCAACGGCACCGCGGCGCTGCGGCTGGCCTATGCGGCGCTGGGCATCGGGCCGGGCGACGCGGTGGTGGTGCCGTCCAACACCTTCCTCGCCACCGCATCGGCCGCCCGCCATGCCGGCGCCGAGGTCGCCTTCGCCGACGTCGATCCCGACAGCGGCCTGATGGGCGTCGCCGAGGCCGAGGCCGCCATCGACCGCGCGGCCAAGGCCGGCTGGCGCGTCCGCGCCCTCGCCCCCGTCCATTATGCCGGACAGACCGCCCCGATGGATGGGCTGGCGGCGCTCGCGCGGGCGGAGGGGCTGGCGCTGGTCGAGGATGCCGCCCATGCCATCGGCACGGTGGATGTGTCCGGCGGCCGCGAGGTGCCGGTCGGCGCCGGCCGGCCGGAGGTGGAGGCGGGGTCGCTGACCGTCTTCTCCTTCCATCCGGTCAAGACCATCGCGGCCGGCGAGGGCGGGGCGGTCACCGGCGGCGACCCGGCGCTGATGGCGCGGGTGCGGCGCCTGTGCAACCACGGCATGATGCGCACGCCCGATCCGGGGGAGGGCTTCGCCGATCCCGACGCCGCCCTGGACGCGGAGGGGAACGCCAACCCCTGGTACTATGAGATGGCGGAGCCGGGCTTCAACCACCGCCTGTCCGACATCCATGCGGCACTGGTGCTGAGCCAGCTCGGCCGGCTCGACCGTTTCGTCGAACGGCGGGCGCGGCTGATGGCGCTCTATGCCGAACGGCTGGCACCGCTGGCACCGCTGGTGCGGCCGCCGGCCCTGGTGCCCTGGTGCCGGCCGGCCTGGCACCTGTGCGCCGCGCGCATCGATTTCGCAGCGGCGGGGCGGAACCGTGCGGCCGTGATGGCGGCCTTGCGCGCCCTGGGCGTCGGCACCCAGGTGCACTATATCCCGGTCCATCGCCAACCCTACTGGCGCCGCCGCTACGGCGACCTCGCCCTGCCCGGCGCCATGAGCCATTATGCCCAGACGCTGTCGCTGCCGCTGTTCCCGGCCATGGCCGACACAGACGTCGACCGGGTCGCCGCGGCGCTGGAGCGGGTCCTGTCCTGACGGGTGTCCGGCCCGGAACCCTGTCGGTCGTCCAGGCGGCCATTCAGGTGGCCGTTCAGGGTCCGGACCGTTTCGCCCAAGCGATTCCGTTAGCGTTTTGGGCAGGATGGACCGATAACAATGGCGTCGTCAGGAGGGCATAGACCTAGGTCGAACGGCTGGAAAGCCGGATGGCCGGGGTCGGGTCGTCCCGAACGCCTCTTCACAGTGTTTCGCGTACGGACCTCCGAATTTGCTTCGCAACACGCTCTGGAATCTGCTCGGCGAGGGGCTGCCCATGGCGGCGGCCCTGCTGTCGATTCCGTTGCTCATCTCCGCCGTCGGGATGGAGCGCTTCGGCGCGCTGACCCTGATCTGGGCGCTGCTCGGCTATCTGGGCGTGCTGGACCTCGGGCTGGGACGGTCGCTGGTGCAGGTCGTCGCCGACCGGATCGGCCATGCGGGCGGGCCCGGGGAGACGCCTGAGGAGGCGGGGCAGGGCTTGGCGAATACGGCAGGGATCGCCGGGCCGGCCATCGCCCTGATGGGCGCCATCGGCATCCTGACCGGCGGGGCGGTGGCGCTGGGCGCCGGGCTGCTGGCCGACCGCTTCCAGCTGGAGACTGGCACCTCGCCGGACGAGATCCGGCTCAGCCTGCTGGTGGCGGCGGCCATCGTGCCCATCGCGCTGATCTCCGCCGGCCTGCGCGGCGTGCTGGAGGCGCACCAGCGCTTCCGCCCGATCAGCCTGGTGCGGATGACGGTGGGGGTGCTGAACTACCTGAGCCCGCTTTTCGTTCTGCCCTTCAGCCAGAGCCTGGTGCCGGTGATCGCCGCCATCGCGGTCGGGCGCTTCATCGGGCTGGTCGGCTATGGCGTGCTGGCGGTGCGGCAGGTGCCGGATCTGCTGCGGCCCGGCCGCTGGGGCCGCCCCGCCCTGCGCGGGCTGTTCACCATGAGCGCCTGGATGATGCTGAACAATCTGGTCGGCCCGGCGATGCTCTATGCCGACCGCTTCATCCTGCTCAGCCTGGTGCCGGCGGCGATGGTCGCCTTCTACACCACGCCGTTCGAGCTGCTGTCGCGGCTGATGGTGATCCCCGGCGCCCTGTCGCTGGCGCTGTTCCCGCTGGCCTCCAGCCTGTTCCGGCGCGATCCGCCGGCGCTGGGCCGCATCCTGGACGCCGGCGGCCACCTGACGCTCGCGGTGTTCCTGGCGATGCAGGCCGCCACCATCGTCGGCGGCGAGACGGCGCTGGAGCTGTGGCTGGGGCCGGCCTTCGCCGCCAACAGCGCCTCGGTGCTGTCGATCCTGATGCTGGGCGTCTTCTTCAACGCCACCGCCTATGTGCCCAACACGCTGATCCAGAGCGTCGGCCGCGTCGACGTGACGGCGCGCCTGCAACTGGTCGAACTGCCGGTCTATCTCGGCGTGCTGTGGCTGCTGGCCGAGCGCTATGGCGCGGTCGGCGCCGCCGCGGCCTGGAGCCTGCGCACGGCGGTCGATTGCGGGCTTCTGCTGGTCCTGCTGCCGCGGCTGGCGCCGGGGACCGGGACGGTGGCGCTGACCATCGGCCTGCGCGCCCTGCTGGCCGGGGTCGCCGGGCTGGCCGGGCTGCTGGTCGGCGGGCCGGTCGGGGCGGCGATCAGCCTGACCGGCCTGCTGGCGGTCGGGCTGGGGGTCGCCGGCCGGCTCCTGCGCACCCGGTCCTGGGAAAAGCTGGCCGCCCCGCTGCGCAAGAGCCGGGCGGTCCCGCTGCCCGCCGCGCTGCCGGCGCCGCGGATGAACGGGCAGGCCATCGACGGAGCGGCGGCCGACCGCCCGTAACACCATTGAGCGTAAAGCCTGACACATCAGGCTTTACGCTTGCCCTCAATCGGCGGGCGCGGCCATCCGGCCGCTTGCCTTCGAGAGGCATGGGCCTGCGGGGCCGCAGTTGCGGCCCTTACCGTCGGGCGACATCTTGATCGGGGCATGGCCTTCCATCCAGAGGGTGCCGGCCATGCCCGGCCGCTGCGGCGCGCAGGTGGTTCCTTTGCCGCCGAAAATGCGCTATGTGAGCGGAAACTCTGTGCAACGCTGGTTGGAGTTCGAAGGCCATGGCCGAGGGTACTGTGGACTATTACGCGATGGTCGAAGAGGCTTGGCAGCTCAGCGACACCGCGCGCGATTACGTGAAGAACGCCGGCCGTGAGGTGGACAACACCGAGCTGTGGGAAAAGGTGTTCGCCTCGTCGGCGCTGATCGACCTGGAGCGCACCCGCGCCGAAGGCGGCCAGCCGCTGCAGAAGATCTTCTTCAAGAACCCCTACGGCCTGCAGTACCGCGCCGACCACAAGGACTGGATCCCGTTCCGTCACGGCGCGCTCGACCCGGCCTATCTCCAGGTCATCTGATCGCGTCATCCGGTTGGCGTTGCGTGATCGGCCCTGACCCGGCGGCCGGTGCCGTCCTGCGGTAGGGGTTTGGGGGAGCGTGCATGGCACGGCTGGTGGCGGGGCAGGGCTTCGCCCTCGATCTGGATGAGGCCCGGCTGGCGAACGGTTTCGTTGCCGATGCCTTCACCACCGTGCCGGATGCCTCCTCCATCGCCGCCGGTGCCGGCAGCCAGACCGTCACCCGCACGGTCGCCGGCCGGGCGCATGCCGCCACGCTCGACTATAGCGCCGCCGGCAGCGGGGTGGCGGCGTCCGTCCGTTTCACCGGCCTGACCGACCGCGATGCGGCCGGGCTCTTGCGCTACCGCATCGACGGGCTGGATGTCGCACTGACCGGCGGGACGCTCGACCGGCTCGGCGCCCGCATCTTCCAGCAGATCGACGGCTTCGTCGGGGCGGACGGCAACGACAGCGTCTATCTGGGAATCCCCGGCGGGCGCAGCTTCGACGGCGGTGCCGGCACCGACCGCGCCATTTACACCGCCGACCCGCGCCGCTATGCCGCCCAGGGCGGCAGTTACCGTGCAGAGACGCCGGTGGTGGTGGCGCTGGACAGCCGGCGCTATGCCGTGGTGTCGAGCCTCGCCACGGATACTCTGACCGATGTCGAGCTGCTGACCGTCGACGGCCGTACCGCCGCTCCGGCGGCCTTCGTCTTCGATGCGCGCAGCTATCTGGCGGCCAACCGCGACCTTGCCGCCGCCTTCGGCGACAACGCGATCGCCGCGGCGGCCCATTACGCCTGGAACGGCCGGAACGAGGGGCGCAGCCTGGGCGGCTTCGACGCGCTGGGCTATCTGGGCGCCAATCCGGACGTGCTTGCGGCGGTCGGCCTCGATGCCGGGGCCGCCATCCGGCATTACCTGGCCTATGGCGCCCGCGAAGGGCGGACGGCCGGCTTCGACCCCTACGGCTATCTCGCTTCCAACCCGGACGTGCTGGCCGCAGTCGGCATCGATCCGGCGGCGGCGGTGGTCCATTACGCCCGCTTCGGCCGGGGCGAGGGGCGCGGCGTCACCTTCGACGCCGCCGCCTATTTGGCGGCCAACACCGACGTGGCGGCGGCCACCGGCGGCGACGCCACCGCGGCCAAGCTCCATTACCTTTCCTTCGGCCGCAGCGAGGGCCGGCCGCTGCGGGTGACGCCCGGCCGGTCCGTGACGGCTGCCGCCGAAGAGCTGGCCATGGCGGCAGCCGCCCCGGCTTGGGCGGCGGACCTGCTGATCCCGCAGGGTGCGCCGGTGGCCGCACCTGTGACGGTGACCGGCACGACCGGCAACGACACGCTGAGCGGCAGCGCCGCCTACGACGCGCTGGGCAACCCGATCAGCGACGCGGTGGACGGGCTTGCCGGGATCGACAGCTTCGTGCTGACCGGCGCGCTCGCCTCCTACAGCCTGTCCTTCGACGGCAGCGGCACCCTGCAGGTCAGCGGTCCCGACGGCACCGACACGCTGACCAGCATCGAGCTGCTGCAGGCCACCGACGGGGTCTATCCGCTGGGGTCGCTGGTCGGCTTCTCCCAACCCTCGCTGAGCGGGCTGACCGTCTCGGCCGCGGCCACCACCGGCAACGACTATCTGGTGGGCGGGCTTCAGAACGACGCCATCGGCGGCGGTGCCGGGAACGACACCATCGCCGGACTGGCCGGCAACGACACGCTGTTCGGCAATGCCGGCAACGACGTCCTGCTGGGCGGCGACGGCGCCGACCAGTTGGAGGGCGGGGCTGGCAACGACCTGATGTTCGGCGGTGCGGGGGACGACCTGATGCGCGGCGACGTGATCGACGTCGTCGGCAACGACACCCTGCTGGGCGAGGACGGCAACGACTGGCTCGACGCCGGGGCCGGCAACGATTGGCTGGACGGCGGCGCCGGTAACGACACGCTCTATGGCGGGCTGGGCAGCGACGTGCTGCGCGGCGGCAGCGGCGACGACGTGCTGTTCGGCGACGTCTATTCCGACCGCAGCCACGAGATCTCGGTCAATCCCAACGACACCGTCACCGGCTACGAGGACGTGCTGCTGGGCGGCAACGGCAACGACACGCTGATCGGCGGCTATGCCGCCGACCTGCTGGACGGCGGTGCCGGGGCGGATGTCTTCTCCATCCGCAACCCGAACGAATCCACCCTGGCCGCCCCCGACGTGATCGTCAATTTCAATGGCGCCGTCGTGGCGGCGGAGGCGTTGAAGGGGCTGGCGAGCTATGCCACCGCCGGCGCCGAGGGCGACCGCATCGACCTGTCGGAGATCGACGCCATCGCCGGCACCACCGCGAACGACGCCTTCACCTTCATCGGCACCGCCGGTTTCAGCGCGGCGGGCCAGCTGCGCTATCAGGCGTCCGGTGCGGTGACGCTGATCGAGGGCGATGTGAACGGCGACCGGACGGCCGATTTCCGCATCCAGGTCAACATCGCCAACTACAGCTTCTCCGCCTTCGACTTCGTGCTGTAGGTCGGCGGCCACCCTCATGATGTTCACCCTTATCAGGACCGAGCGGTTCGAGCAGGACATCAAGAAGAGCCGCTTCCTGGCCCAGGCCGCCCCGGCCGGCAGCGAGGAGGAGGCGCGCCGCTTCATCGCCGCGTCCAGCATGCCGGATGCCGGGCACAATTGCTGGGCTCTGCGGGTCGGCGACGTCTATCGCTTCAGCGACGACGGCGAACCGGGCGGGACGGCAGGGCGGCCGATCCTCCAGGCCATCGAAGGGCAGGGAATGGACCGGGTCGCGGTGGTGGTCAGCCGCTGGTTCGGCGGCATCCTGCTGGGGGCGGGCGGGCTGGTGCGCGCCTATGGCGGCACGGCGGCAAGCTGCCTGAAGGCGGCGGAGCGCGAGCCCATCGTCGCCTATGCCACCCTGTCCGTCGCCTGCGGTTTCGCCGAGGAGGCGCGCATCCGCTCCAGCCTCGGCAGCTTCCCCGGCACGCGGGTGGAGACCACCGGCTTCACCGCCGACGGGGTCCAGCTTCTGGTCACGCTTCCCCAGGACCGGTCCGATGCCTTTGTCCGGCTGGTCACCGACATTTCCCGTGGACAGGCGGTGGTCGAACGCGGTGGGGAATGAGCGGGCGCGTATCGGCGGATGTGCATCTTTCCATAAGCATTCTTATGTGTTTTTCGTCTGCTCGGCGGGCCGTTGTCCGCAATTCTGTCGTTTTGCGTGCATGACATGGCCGCGGCGGGTCCGTTGCCCGCCCTGGCGTGGGTTGCTATTGTTTTTCCGGTAGTATCCGGAGGATGAATGACCACCGCCGCATTGCACGCTCTGAACCGCTTGTCCGATACGGCGATCAGCACCGACCCTTTCCCCCATCTGGTCGTGCCGGACTTCCTGCCCGCCGACCTCTACGCCCGGGCCTGCGCCCAATGGCCAGAGCCCGCCGCCTTCGGCATCCTTCAACCCGGCGATCTGCCGGCGCGCCATCAGGTGCCGCTGACCGAAAGCTGGCTGTCCCGCTGCGACGGGGAGCAGGCGGCGGTGTGGCGGGACGTGCGCGACTGCCTGTTCAACCCCGCCATCGTCGCGTCGATGGCCGAGCGCTTTCCCCAGGTCCGCGACAAGCTGGGCTGGGTCGATGCGCCGCCGGTGCCGAACATGCGCATCATCGAGGACCATACCGGCCACGCCATGCTGCCGCACACGGACATCGAGGCGACGATGTTCTCGATGCTGCTCTACATGCCGGCGGACGGCGGCCCGCCCAACCCGCAGGCATCCTCTCTGGGTACGGCGCTGTACCGGCCCCGCGATCCCGATTTCCGCGGACGGGGGATGGACCGCTACCCGCGCGCGGATTTCGAACTGGTGGCCCAGGCTCCCTACCGTCCCAACCATCTGCTGGCCTATGCGCCGTCCGACCGCTCGTTCCATGGGGTGGAGCCGGTTGCGGCCCCCTGCGAGCGGCGGTTGCTGATCGCCTTCGCGGTGGTGGAAACCCGTTCGCCGTCACGGCGCGGCGCGGTCTGAGACTGGCCCTGCCGTCAGAAGGACGTCAGCACCCTGCCGGCTGCCTGTCCAGCCGGGCCTCCTGGTCATTCTCCAGGCCACTCTCCAGGCCATTGATCGCCTCGGCCCAGGCGTGGGCACCCCGGATCGGATGCAGATGGTGGTCGCGCGGGTTGGGGCTGCGGTAGGCGTCGGCGATCAGGCCGGTTCCGGCATCGAGGACATGGGCGGAAATGTCGGTATAGGGAATTCGCCGCCGGGCCGCTTCCGCCGCAAGCAGCCGGTTGTAGCGCATCGTCAGCTCGGTGCGGTCGCGCAGGCTTGCGGTCACCGTGTGGCGCGCGCGCGCCACGGCGCCCTGGCGATGGCCGTCGGGAATGGTGGGAGGAACGGCTCCGGTCACCACGACCCGGCTGTAGCCGCCATCGATCAGCGTGTCGATGAAGCAGGCGTAAGCCTCGATGGACGCGGCCAGCTGTGCTTCCACCGACTCGCCCAGCGTCTGCGCCCGCCACCAGATGACGAAGCCGCAATCGACCTCGCCGAGCTGGAGGACCGGCACGACGTCCGGCAGGGCGGGCAGCAGCGCCTCCCGGAAATGGGCGATGGCCTGGGTGTGGCTTTCAGGATTGCGCAGCCCGACGGCCGTGGCGCCGGGGACGATGAGGAACCGGGACGGGCGGCGGAGCAGACCGAGCGTGGCGGCAATCTCGAAGGCCTGAACATGGCTGTCACCGATGAAATACCAGCTGTGCATCGCCTGCCCCTGCCCGTCTTGCCGCTCACCATACCGGCATCCCGGCAGAAGCCAACGGTCCGGGTTGCAGACCGGCGTCCAGGACCGGCGATGTGCTGCGGGGATCTTTGTCTGCGCAACCCCCGATGGGATTGGGGCCGGACATTGCGCCGCTGAACTTTGGAGCCTTGTCGCGGCCCCCTCTTTATTTCGGTTCCTCTTGTCGCGGTCCGCCTTGTGGCGGTTCCGGGCCAAGCCTCCGGCTGGAACCGACATACCACTTTTTCGTTTGGGAAAAAAGGTTCCCTATCAGAAGGCGGATTTTTTGGAATATCTCTGGGTGGTATGGAGAAAAGACGAAATACCCGCCTGCGTATGAGCCCGCCTTCTTTTTATTTAACTGCAAGTCTCCCCCGTTCTTGCCGGAGATACTCCGCTTTATTGAGTTGTTAGCGGCGTCTTCCTCCTCACATTTGGGTAAATACGGCCGTTCGGCCTCAATAATCATCACCGGAGTGCGGTGTGGACCGACGGCCGATGGACTGCCCTGTCCCAGCTCCTCTGCCAGTTCCTCTCCCCTGCCGCCATCAAGGAGGATCATCCGTGCGCGACGTACTGATTGCGGACGCCAGCCTCGACGATCTCGATCTGCTGCTCGACCGTTGCCGGCCCGATGTCCGGATCGTCCGGGTCGCGGCCGATGAGGATGGCGGGGCGGCTCTCGCCGCCGCACTCGCCGACCGTCCCGCCGCCATCCATCTGCTGGCCCATGGCGAGCCGGGCGCGGTCCGGCTGGGCGCCGGCCGGCTCGACATCGCGGCGCTGTCAGGCCGTGAGGCGGATGGACGGGCCTGGCCGCAGGCCCCGGACACCGAAATCCTGATCCATGCCTGCGACACCGGCGCCGACGGCGGCCGCTTCGTCCAGGCGCTCGCCCAGGCGACCGGTGCCCGCGTCGCCGCCGCAAGCCATCCGGTCGGCCACCCGTCGCTCGGCGCCTCCTGGGACCTCGACGTGACCACCGGGCCGGTCACCGCGGCCCTGCCCGTCTCCGACACCGGCGCCTGGGTCCAGCGGCTGGCCTACACCGGCACGCCGAGCGACGGCGACGACACGCTGATCGGCGACGACACCGGCAACACCATCAATGGCGGGGCCGGCAACGACAGCATCGTCGGCGGCACCGGCAACGACAGCCTGATCGGCGGGCTGGGCGACGACACGCTGGTCGGCGGCGGCAACAGCGGCCAGTCGGCCGGCGACACGCTGAACGGCGGGCTGGGCGCCGACCATTATGTCGGCGGCAACGGCTTCACCATCGTCACCTACGAGAACGCCACCACCGGCATCACGCTGGACCTGACCGACGGCGCCAACAACACCGGCGAGGCGGCGGGCGACACCTTCGTCGACATCCAGCGCTGGGTCGGGTCGGAGCATGCCGACAGCCTGACCGCCGGCGACACCGCCGTCTGGTTCTGGGGCCATGGCGGCGACGACCTGGAGCATGGCGGGGCCGGCAACGACACGCTGGAGGCCGGCGACGGCAACGACACCGTCTTCGGCGGCGGCGGCAACGACCTGATCTATGGCCGCGCCGACAATGACGAGCTGCACGGCGACGCCGGCAACGACACGGTGGCCGGCGGCGGCGGTGCCGACCTGATCTATGGCGGGGCCGGCAACGACCTGCTGAAGGGCGACTGGGAACGCGACACCATCCATGGCGGCGACGGCGACGACACCATCCTCGCCGGCATCGTCAGCGCCGGCAGCTACGGCCAGGCCCAGGCCGACCAGATCTTCGGCGAGGCCGGCAACGACCGCTACATCGTGGTCAGCCAGTACGATGCCGGGACGGTCAGCTTCGACGGCGGCGAGGGCACCGACACGCTGGAGATCCACTCCGACGACCTGAGCAGCTACAACGGCTACGACCTGGAATATTACACCGCCGTCGCCTCCCCTGCGATCGACCTGACGGGGATGACGCTGACCGGGGTGGAGCGGCTGGAGCTGACCGGCAGCAAGGCGCATGACGTCACCCTGACCGGTGTCCAGGCGGCCGGATTCGAGGTCATCGCCGGCAGTGCGGCGTCCGACACCCTGCGCATCGCCGGCAGCGCCGACCTGTCCGGGGTGGCGATGTCGGGCATCGAGGCCATCGACGTGACCGGCAGCGGTGCCACCCTGACGCTCGCCGCCTCGCAGCTGGCCGGGCTGGCGCTGTCCGGCAACGGCAATGCGCTTGCGGTGACGGCGTCAGGCACCGGAGCCTCGGTGGATCTGTCCGGCGCCGCCGGCTTCGGCCGGGTCGCCCTGACCGGCACCGCCGGGGCCGACGACCTGACCGTCGGGGCCGGGGCGACCGTCACCGGCAATGGCGGCGACGACGTCATCCGCATCGCCGCCGGGACCACCGGCGCCGTCACCATCGCCGATGCCGCCGTCGGCGACCGGCTGGTGATGACGGGTGCCGATCTGACCGCCATGCAAATCGAGACGGGCGCCGGTTCCACCACCCTGCGGGTCGGCAGCGATCTGGCTGTGACGCTGACCGGCAGCTTCGCGGCCAGCCAGTTCCAGGTCGGCAGCGGCGGCAGCGTCACCATCGTTCAGGCCAACAACGCCCCGGTGACGGAGGCCGGCAAGACGGTGATGGCCCAGGCCGGCGCCCCGGTCGCTCTCGGCATCGCCGCCCCGACCGACGCCGACGGCGACACCCTGACCGTGACGGTCACCGGCCTGCCGGCCGGCGGTGCCATCCAGCTGGCCGACGGCACCGCCGTCACCGCCAACCAGAGCCTGACGCTCGCCCAGCTGTCGGCCCTGACCTTCACCGCCGCCGCCGGCACGGCCGGCGACGCCGGCTCCTTCGCCTACACCGTCACCGACGGCCATGGCGGCACCGCCGGCCAGACCGTGGCGCTGACGGTGAACGCCGCCCCGGTGGCGGAGGCCGACAAGACGGTGACGGCCCAGGCCGGTACGCCGGTCGCCTTGGGCATCGCCGCCCCGACCGACGCCAACAACGACACCCTGACCGTGACGGTCACCGGCCTGCCGGCCGGCGGCACGCTGGCGCTCGCCGACGGCACGGCGGTGACGGCGAACCAGAGCCTGACCGCCGCCCAGCTCGCGGCATTGACCTTCACCGCGGCGGCCGGCACGGTCGGCGACGCCGGATCCTTCGCCTACACCGTCGCCGACGGTCATGGCGGCTCGGCGGCCCAGACCGTGGCGCTGACGGTGAACGCCGCCCCGGTGGCGCAGGCCGACAAGACGATGACGGCCCAGGCCGGTGGCACGGTCGGGCTTGGCATCGCCGCCCCGACCGACGCCAACAACGATGCCCTGACCGTGACGGTGACCGGCCTGCCGGCCGGCGGCACCATCCGGCTGGCCGACGGCACGGCGGTGACGGCGAACCAGAGCCTGACCACCGCCCAGCTCGCGGCATTGACCTTCACCGCCTCCGGTACGGTCGGCGACGCCGGGGCCTTCTCCTACAGCGTTGCCGACGGCCATGGCGGCACGGCGGCCCAGAGCGTCGCCCTGACGGTGGAGGCCGCGCCGGTCGTCTCGCCTCCCCCGCCGCCTCCTCCCCCGCCGCCGCCCGTCACCTCCTCGCCGGATCCGGTCGTGGATCCCGTCGTGGAGCCGGCCGTCAACCATGCTCCCACGGTGCAGGCCGACAAGACGGTGAGCGCCCAGGACCGGACGGCGGTGTCGCTCGGCATCGCGGCCCCCGCCGACATTGACGGCGACGCGCTGACGGTGACGGTGGCCGGCCTGCCCGGCGGCGGCATCGTGCGGATGGCCGACGGCAGCACCGTGACGGCGAACCAGACCCTGACGGCGGCCGACCTGCCGGGGTTGACCTTCCTGGCCACCGGTGCGGCCGGCGATGCCGGGTCCTTCGCATACATCGTCGCCGACGGCCATGGCGGTGTCGCGGCGCAGAGCATCGCCCTGCAGGTGGTGCCCGCGGCCGATCCCGCCTCCACCACCCCGCCGGCCGCCGGCGGGCTGCCGCCCGGCTTCAACGCGCTTGCCTACATCGCCTCCTACCCGGATCTGATCGCCGCCTTCGGCACCAACACCGACGCCGCGACCCAGCATTACCTCCAGGTCGGGCAGGCGGAGGGGCGGACGGTGACCTTCAACCCGCTGGCCTACACCGCTTCCTACCCCGAGCTGATCTCCGCCTTCGGCACCAACACGGATGCCGCCACCCGCCACTACATCGAGCACGGCCAGGCCGAGGGGCGGCACCCCAACTTCAGCGGGCTCGCCTACATCGCCTCCTATCCGGACCTGTCGGCGGCCTTCGGCGCCAACGCCGATGCCGGCACCCGGCATTACATCGAGAGCGGCTATGCCGAGGGGCGGACGGCGACCTTCGACGGCTACAATTACCTCGCGGCCAACCGTGACCTGGCGGTCGCCTTCGGCACCAATGCGGATGCCGCCGCCCGCCACTACATCGAGCATGGCCAGGCCGAGGGCCGGCCGGCCCAGGGCTTCGACGCGCTGCGCTACATCGCCAGCAACCCGGACCTGATCCAGGCCTTCGGTCCCGACGTCCAGGCGGCCGAGATCCACTATGTCCAGAACGGCTATGCCGAGAACCGGTCGCTGACCGCCTTCGACCCGGCGGCCTATCTGGCGAGCAATCCGGAGATCGCCTCGGAGTTCGGCACCAGCGCCGCCGCGGTCGAGCTGGCCTACATCAAGCGCAGCACCTCCACCGCGGCGGAGGCCATGGCGGCCGCCAACGGAGAGGCGCCCATCGCCGTCACCATGCTGGCGGCCGGGATGACCGGGTCTCAGTCCCAGGGCATCGACGGCGGCTTCCACGATGCCTCGTCGGGCACGGCGTCCGGCCTGCTGGCGGCGGGCGACGGCGGGCTCTCCACCCGGCAGCGGACGGAGCTTCCGGCGTAAACCTCCTCCCGCCTGTCCACCGGCAGCCCATGGCCGCCGATGGACATCGGGTGGATGTCGGTTGGAATCATCGTGTTGTGGAACCATGGGGGCGGCGGCAAGCCGCCCTTCCTTTTTGAAAGCCGCCGCCTCAGCCAATGGGGGGGCGCGAATGCCTCGGTCCCCGCATCCGGGCGGGAGGAAGCCGGTGCAAAACGAGATTTATATTTATTATTCTATATAATGATTTCATGAATATATGGCAGACCCCTTAGCCCCGTCCGTCCGCCAGCTCATCGATCCAGGCGAACTGGCGCGGCAGGCAGACGGTGTGCAGATCGTGGTTGGCGCGGATGAAGGCGCGGGCCTCGGCGCCCAGCCGGTCGCGCGCCGCCCGGTCCGCCAGCAGGTCGGCCACGGTGTCGGCCAGTGCACGATGGTCGAAGAAGTCCACCAGCCGTCCCGTCCGGTCATGCTCAATGACCTCGCGAACCGGAGCGGTATTGCTGCCGACCACGGCGGCGCCCGCGCTCATCGCCTCCATCACGCTCCAGCTCAGCACGAAGGGATAGGAGAGATAGACGTGGACGGAGGAAAGCTGGAGCAGCGGAATGAAGTGGTCGTAGGGAATGTTGCCCAGGAAGAACACCCGTGACCAGTCGGCGTCGGGAATGGAGCCGCGCACCTCGTCGATGAAGATGTCCCGCCAGCTTCCCGACGGCGGCGGCGTCCCATAGGTGACCCCGGCCCCGCCGACGATCAGCACATTGGCCCGGGGGCGGCGGGCCAGCAGCCGCGGCAGGGCGCGCATGAAGCTGTGATAGCCGCGATAGGGCTCCAGGGTCCGGTTGACGAAGGTCACCACCTCGTCCGCCCGCGTCAGCGTGAAGGTGCCGTTCAGGATGGCCCGGGCGTCGGGGTTCGGGGCCACCGCCCCGGTGTCGATGCCGTCATGCACCACGGTGATGCGGTCGCGGAAGAGAGAGGGAAAGCCGTCGGCCTGCCAGCGGGTGGGAGACAGGCCGGCGTCGGCGATCTCGAACTGCAGCAGGTTCGCGGCGTTCTTCAGGCGCAGGCGGCATGGATCGCCGGCATCGGGCACCGGGAATTCGGGATCGAAGCCGGCATCCGCGCCACTTCCATGGAAATAATACTCGCAATAGATGCCCAGCCTGGCCTGCGGCCAGACATCCTTCACGAACAGGCTGTCGCCCCAGCCGGGGTGAGCGACGATCACGTCGGGAACATAGCCCTCCGCCTTCATCGTCAGCGCCTGCCGGAACAGCGCCTCGCCATGGATCGCGTTGGTTTCGAATTCAGCGGCCCAGAGATGGACGCCGGAGGCCTGCGGTCGCAACGGGGCGCAGAGGACCACGGTGACCCCGCCCCAGCCGGCCGGAACCTCCATCGTCCGGCTCAGGGCATGGACCGTGTGCCCGCGCTGCACCAGGCCCGGCGCCAGGGCCTTGAACTGGCCGGGAAAGCTGGGATGGATGAACAGGATCTTCATGGAGGGCGTCACGGTCCGGCGGAAGGGGCTGCGGAAGCGGGCGATCATGCCACGGCAGCACGGCAAGTCGCTGCCGGAATTTCCCGCGTTCGGTGTGGAGCGCTGGAAATTCCCGCTCCCTGCGCTTCAGGATTGATCCGGTTTCGCGTGATCCGATCCGGCTTTTCAAGCCGGCGGAGGGCTGGCGGCGACCAGGGTCCGGCGCATATGGAGCGCGGTCAGGAAGCCGACCGCCGCGGCGGCTCCGCCCAGCAGGAAGATGCTGCCGTAACCGGCCCGGTCGGCGAGCAGGCCGGCCACCGGGCCGGTCAGGCCATAGGCCACGTCCTGGAAGGCGGCGAAGGCGCCGAGCGCCGTCGCCCGCAGATGCGGCTGCACCAGATGCACCACCTCCCGGCCCATGGCGGGAAAGACCAGGGAGCAGCCGAGCCCGGTCAGGAAGGCGCCGGCCAGGGCCAGCGTGGGGTCGCCGGCGCTCCAGACCAGCAGCTGGCCGACCGCCTCGACCGCCAGCGATCCCATCGCCACCGGCAGGCCGCCGATGCGGTCCGGCAGATGGCCGAAGGCGAAGCGGACAAGCACGAAGCCGATCCCGAAGGCGGTCAGGCCGAGCCCGGCGAACGGCCAGGATTCATGGACGAAGTGCAGGGTGAAGAAGGCGCCGATGGCGGCGAAGCCGATGCCTTGCAGGCTGACGACGGCACCGTGCAGCCAGATCCGGCCGAGCACGCTGCGGAAGGGCGGGCGCTTCGCGCCGGGATGGGCCGCGACCCCAGTCATCGGGCGGATCGCCAGCAGCCCCAGCGCCGGCAGCAGGGCGCCGACCGCCATGGTGCCGGCGAAGCCGATGCCGTCCAGCAGCAGAAGACCCAGCGGCCCGCCCGCCGCGAAGGCGCCATACAGCGCCGCCCCGACCAGGGCCAGCACCTTGCCCGAGCGCTGCGGCCCGACGATGCCGATCCCCCAGGCGATCACGCCGACGCCGACAAGGCTCTCGCCCAGCCCGATCAGCAGGCGTCCCGCCACCAGCACGGCGAATGCCGCCCAGGGGCCGGCCCAAGGCAGGTGCGGCAGCATGCCGGCGCCGAGCGAGACCAGCCCGCCGGCGATGTAGAGCGCCAGTCCGCGGGCGACCGCCGGCTTGGCGCCGCCGCCGTCCACGAAATTGCCGGCGAAGCTGCGGGTGAGGATGGTGGCGAGGAAGGCGCTGCCGACGCCCAGCCCGGCCCAGAAATTGCCCAGTCCCAGGGTCTGGGTCACGAACAGCGGCGTCACCGGAAGGGAGATGGCGACGCAGAGATAGGAGACGAACAGGATGGCGGCCAGGATGAACAGGCGGGCCTGGGACCGGTCCGGCGATGTGTCGTGCGAGGGATTTTGCGACTGGCCGCGTGCCGGATCGTATGTCGGCTGGGGACTCATGAGTGTGCTCCACACTGGTCCGCGGTCGACGCGCGTTCCGGACAAGCGAACGCACTCCGACCGCTGGGGATCGTTGAGTGCGTTGGTTGACGTTGAACGCTTACGGCCAGTGTGACTGACGACTGACAGACAGCTAACCGATCCGGCCAAGCAGCACAACCCCGCAGGCAATGGGGGTATGGCCGCGGCCAAGCGCCGCCGGCACAGCTTGGCCCAGCGGGTGTTTCAGCGGGTGTTTCAGCGGCTCTTGCGGTCGGGCTTCGCCGTGGAGGGCGCCATGGAGGGCAGCACCAGATCGATCACCAGACGGTGGCCGCGGTCCTTCTCGGGGGCCAGGGTGGAGACGGCGAGAAGCCGGACCGCTTCGCCCTTGGCGTCCCCCCTGCCATCCCCCTTGCCGTCGCTTCCGCCGTCCTCGTCGCTGAACAGCAGGCGGGTGCCGCTGCCGGTGCGCTCCGCCCGGTAGCCCAGCGCCGTCGCCGGCAGGCGGCCCGCCGCCGGGGCCTGCCACTGCGTGCCGGGAAGCGTCATCTCCAGCCGGCCGTCGGGGCGGCGCACCGGCGTTTCGAAGCGCGGTTCCTGGTCGAAATCCATCACGACGCGCAGCCCGTCGCCGCCGTTGGCGGTGCGGATGCGCTCCACATGGCGGGGAGCCGCGGTGCTTGCCACGGTCTGGATCGGATTCGGGCGGGTGGGCGCGTCGGGGACCGGCTTGACGCCGGGGCGCAGGATTTCCACCGCCGGCTCCGTCCGCGGGGCGGGGGCGGCATCCTGCGGTTCGGGCTTCGCCGCCGGCAGCGGGGCAGCCGGGACGGAGGCGGGAGACGGAGCCGGTTGGATGGGGGCCGGTTGGGTGGGAGCCGTCTGGACCGGAGTTTCCTGGCTGGGAGCCGCCTGGACGGGAGCTGGCGGCACCTCTGCCGGCTGGCTTGCAGCGGGCTGCGCCTCCGCCGGCTTCCTGACCTGTTCCACGAAGCCGCCGCGGCGGCCTTCTGCCCGGCCCTGCTGGACATAGTGGGCGTAGCCGCTGGAGAGCTGTCCGCTGCGGACGGCGGCGGCGACATCGGGATTGGCGGCCAGATAGGCGCGCTCCCGCCAGCCGGTCGGCTGCGCCGTGGCGGTGTCTACGTCCGCGGGGCGGCGCCAGCTGGACAGCAGCGACGGCATCGACCCGTACAAGCCCAGCCCCTCCACCGCCAGCGACAGCCAGAAGGGCGTCAGCAGCAGGATCAGAAGGCGCAGGAGCTGGGAGATCGGCGACAAGGCGGCTTTTGTCCGGCGTAGGGGAAACGGCGCCGGTCCCGCTGGCCCGGCTGTCCTGCATGCCTACTCCCAAGCACCGCACCGGGTCTAGGAAAAGCAGCTTGTCGAGGCGGACCATAGGGGAAACCACGGAAGAGCGTCTGGCGACCCTTCGGTCCCCTCCCTTCGAACACCAACGATGCGGGGTACCCCATCGTTCGGGTGGCCGCGCGGGGACGCGATCCTCACCTTCGGTTGGCCGCAGCCGTCCGGCGGCACCCCTTAGAGTTTTGGAACCGGGAAGCCTTCATGGAACAGATGCGAGACGGGTCGCCGGCCGATCCGGCGCGGGACCCCTCCTCTCCTCCCCCTGGCCCTCCTCCGCCTGGCGCCCAGACAGATCCCAATCCCGGAGCCAATCCTGGCCCCAATCCCGGCCCCCGTCTCGATCCCGGCATCGCCGGGCTGGTGTCGGCGCTGCGCATCCTCGGCATTCCGGCCGATTATGACGGCGTGCGCCATGCCTGCGGCGGCGAATCCCCCGACCTGACCGGGCTGGTCCGTCAGGCCCACCGGCTGGGGGCCAAGGCGCGGGTGGTGAAGACCAAGTGGGAACGGCTGGAGCGCACGCCGCTGCCGGCGCTGGTCCCCGGTCCCGACGGCGGTTTCCTGGTGCTGGCCAAGGCCGGCGGCGACCGTGTGCTGGTGCATGACGCGGCGACCAACCAGACCCGCATCCTCGACCGCGAAGGGTTCGAGCCCTTGTGGACCGGCCGGCTGATCTGCCTGGGCCGTAAGGGCACGATGGGCATGGGCCAGCCGCGCTTCGACGCCCGCTGGTTCGGCGCGGTCGCCTGGAAATACCGCGGCATCCTGGGCGAGGTGCTGCTCGCCTCCTTCTTCATCCAGCTGTTCGCGCTGGTGACGCCGCTGTTCTTCCAGGTGGTGGTCGACAAGGTGGTGGTGCATCGCAGCCTGGGCACGCTCGACGTGCTGATGGCCGGCATGCTGGCCGTCATCCTGTTCGAGGCGGTGCTGGGGGGCCTGCGCACCTACACATTCGCCCACACCGCCAACCGGCTGGACGTGGAACTGGGGGCCAAGCTGTACCAGCGGCTGCTGTCGCTCCCCATGGGCTATTTCGCGTCGCGCCGGGTCGGCGACAGCGTCGCCCGCGTGCGCGAGCTGGAGACAATCCGCAACTTCATGACCAGCTCCACCATCACGCTGGTGCTGGATCTGCTGTTCACCGTGGTCTTCCTGGGCGTCATGCTGGTCTACAGCCCGATGCTGACGGCGATCGTCGCGGCCTCCTTCCCCGTCTATGTCGCCATCAGCCTGGTGGCGACGCCGATCCTGCGCCGCCGGCTGGACGAGAAGTTCGCCCGCGGCGCCGAGAACCACAGCTTCCTGGTCGAGACGGTGTCGAGCATCGAGACGGTCAAGGCGATGGCGGTCGAGCCGCGCATGCAGCGCCGCTGGGAGGACCAGCTGTCCGGCTATGTCCGCGCCGGCTTCCGCGCCGGCAACCTGAACAACGTCGCCAGCCAGTCGGTGCAGTTCGTCTCCAAGATCTCGACCATGCTGGTGCTGTGGCTGGGGGCCAAGCTGGTGATCGAGGGCAGCCTGACGGTGGGCGAGCTGGTGGCCTTCAACATGTTCGCCGGCCGCGTCGTCCAGCCGGTGCTGCGCATCGCCCAGCTGTGGCAGGACTTCCAGCAGGTGCGGCTGTCGATGCACCGCATCGGCGACATCCTGAACACGGCGCCCGAGCCGTTGCAGAGCGCCGGCCGCGCCGCCATGCCGGCGATCAAGGGCGACCTCAGCTTCGACCATGTCACCTTCCGCTACCGCCATGACGGGCCGGAGACGCTGAGCGACGTGTCTCTGCATATCCCGGCGGGCCAGGTGGTCGGCATCGTCGGCACCTCGGGTTCGGGCAAGAGCACGCTGGCCAAGCTGCTCCAGCGCTTCCATGTGCCGGAGCGCGGGCGGGTGATGGTGGACGGCACCGACCTCTCCACCGCCGACGCGGTGTGGCTGCGCCGGCAGATCGGCGTGGTGTTGCAGGACAATGTCCTGTTCTCGGGCACCATCCGCGAGAACATCGCGCTGACCGACCCGACCATGGACATGGCCCGTGTCGTCGCCGCGGCGAAGCTGGCCGGCGCCCACGACTTCGTCGTCGAGCTGCCCGACGGCTACGACACGGTGGTGGGGGAGCGCGGCGCCAGCCTGTCGGGCGGGCAGCGGCAGCGCATCGCCATCGCCCGCGCGCTGGTCACCAACCCGCGCATCCTGATCTTCGACGAGGCGACTTCGGCCCTCGACCATGAATCGGAGCGGATCATCCAGGCCAACATGCGCCGCATCTGCGCCGGCCGCACCGTGCTGATCATCGCCCACCGGCTGTCCACCGTCGCCATCGCCGACCGCATCGTCACGGTGGAGCGCGGCCGCATCGTCGAGGACGGTGCGCCCGACGAGCTTCTGCGCCGCGGCGGGCGCTACGCCACGCTGTTCCGCGGCCAGATGGGGCAGCTGCCGGGCAGTGCTCCGCCGGCGGACGGGCTGATCGAACAGCGGGCCGCGGGCTAAGGGGGAATGAACGCCATGAGCAAGACGACCGCCGCGGTGACGACCACCCCTGCCACCTCCGCTCCCATTCCTCCTGGGATCAAGCCGCCCGCCAACGCGCCGGGCACGCCCGGCGGGCCGCGCCCGCCGACCAAGCTCCAGGGCCGTCCGCAGAAGCGCCGCCGCGACGAGATGGATTTCCTGCCCGATGCGCTGGAGATCCTGGAGCGTCCGCCCTCCCCCACCGCGCGGACCTTCACCGCGGTCATCATGCTGGCCTTCACCGCGGCCTGCGCCTGGGCATGGTTCGGCCATGTCGACGTGGTGGCGGTGGCGCAGGGCCGGGTGGTGCCGAGCGGCCGGACCAAGACCATCCAGCCGATGCAGACCGGCGTCGTCCGCGCCATCGCTGTGGAGGACGGCCAGCTGGTGAAGGCCGGCCAGACCCTGATCGAGCTGGACCCAACCGAGGCGGTGGCCGACCGTGGCCGCATCCGCTCCGATTTGTCGGCGGCGAGAGCCGAGGCGGCGCGGCTGCGGGCGGCGCTGGAGGTGGTGAACGGCAACCCCGACGCCGAATTCGCCGCCCCGGCCGGGCTGTCGCCCGAACTGGCGCGGATGCAGGGCCAGCTTCTCGCCAGCCAGATCGCCGAGCAGCGCGCCAAGCTGGCCGCACTCGACCGCGAGCAGGCCCGGCGCGAGGCCGACCGCGCCACCGTGGTGCAGACCATCGCCAAGCTGAACGCCACCCTGCCGCTGATCCGCGAGCGGGCGGAGGCGCTGTACGACCTGTCGAAGCGCGGCACCTCGTCCCGCTTCCAGTATCTCCAGCTCCAGCAGGATCTGGTCGGGCAGGAGCAGGAGCTTCTGGTCCAGAAGATCAAGCTGACGGAGTCCGACGCCTCCATCGCCGCCACCGCCGAGCAGCGCCGCCAGACCGAGGCCGAGTTCCGCCGCCAGCTCTACACCAACCTCGCCGAGGCCGAGCGCAAGGCCGCCTCGCTGGAGCAGGAGCTTGCCAAGGCCGAGCAGCAGGTCGACCTCCTGCGGCTGACCGCCCCGGTGGACGGCTATGTCCAGCAGCTGGCCGTGCACACGGTGGGCGGCGTGGTGACCACTGCCCAGCCGGTGATGGTCATCGTGCCGGAGGACAGCCGGCTGGAGGTCGAGGCCTTCATCCCCAACAAGGACATCGGCTTCGTCCAGACCGGCCAGGTGGCCGAGGTGAAGGTGGAGGCCTTCTCCTTCACCAAGTACGGCCTGATTCCCGGCCGTGTCGCCTCGCTGTCCAGTGACGCCGTGCAACAGCAGCAGCAGGCCGACAAAGGGGCGGACAAGAGCGCGGCCAAGACGCCGGAGGCGGGTTCGGTCTATGCCGCCCGCATCGCGCTGGACCGCGACACGCTGGAGGTCGACGGCAAGCAGACGCGGTTGCAGCCGGGCATGACGGTCAGCGCCGAGATCAAGACCGGCCGCCGCCGCATCGCCGACTACCTGCTCTCCCCCCTCTCGCGCAGCGCCCAGGAGGCCATGCACGAGCGGTGAGTTTCTCCCTCTCCCGCCCCGGGAGAGGGAAGGGGCCCATGGCATTGCCATGGGAAGGGTGAGGGGTTAGGCACGAAGCCCTGCGGTTCGGGATTCTTGGATCACCCCTCACCCTCCCCACCGCTTCGCGGCGGGTCCCCTCCCTCTCCCGGGGCGGGAGAGGGCTGCTCTTGCCCGCTTTATGCCGCCATGTCGTGTGCGTCGTGCCAAGCGTACAGGCCATGGTCGGCATACTGGAAGGCCGGGAGCAGGTCCGGCGTCCAGCCGGCGACATGCGCCGTCTCATGCGCGTCCGTCCCGTATGTGGCCGCATTGGCCGACACCGCGTGACCCAGCAGGTCGCCGGCCTGAAGCTCCGCCACCTGCGCCTGCGCGGGGGCCTGCACACCGAACAGGCTCTTGTCGGCGGCGACCACCAGCGTGCCGTTCCACCACAGGCCGCTCTGGCCCTTGACCACGTCGTGCCCGTCGAGCGCGCCCTTGTCGTAGGTCACTGCGGCGTCGGTGGCGGCATAGCTGTGGCCGTTGACGCTGACGCTGTTGACGAACAGGTTGCGGTCCTGGCCGCCGGCGAAGCCGTCATTGTCGTACTGGATCTGCACCTTGTGGGCGCTGTCGGCCGACACGGTGGCGGTGAAGGCGTAGTTCTTGGCCGCGGCACCCACCGTGGCGCTGCCGACCGCATGGCCGTCGACCAGCAGGGTGAAATGGGCGTTCACGCCGGCCGCCGCGGTGCCCTTGGCGTTGACCAGGATGGCGGCCGTGGCGGTGGCGGGGGCACCGGTGCCGGGGCCAGGGGTGGGGCCAGGAGTGGGATCCGGCACCGTCGGCGTCGCCGTCGTGCCATAGAGCTGGCCGATCTTCGCCAGCAGCGCCTGGGTGTTGAGGTCGGTGTAGCCGGTGCCGGCGACCGGCGTGCCGGTCTGCTTCGCCAGCGACAGGAACTCGTCCTGGGTCAGGGCGCTGCCGCGCAGCGCGATAGCCTCCTGCTGGGCGAGCGCCACCGCGGCGGTCACCGAGGGTGCGGAGAAGGAGGAGCCGTTGGCCGTCACCGTCCGCCCGGCCAGATCGGTCAGCCGGATGTCGGTGCCGTCGGCGCAGAGGTCGGTGATGCCCGGATTGCGCTGGGCCCAGCCCGGCATGGTGCCGTCGCCGCCCGATGCGCTGACGCAGATCGTGTTGTGGTCGGCGGCGAAATAGGACACGTCGGTCGCCGTCCCGTTCTGCCCGGCATTGCCGGCGGCGGCCGACACCAGCACCCGCTTGGCGGCGAGGCTCGCCAGCTCGTCCGACAGCAGGGTCGTCATCTCCGACGTGGCGGAGCCGCCGGCCAGCGACAGGTTGACGCCGACGACGTTGTAGTCGGAGGCATGGGCGACGACCCATTGCAGAGCCTGCTCGATCGCCGCCCCCGACGCAGTGGAGGTGCCGTCCGGGATCACCTTCAGCGCGACGATGTTGAGGTCCGGCGCCTGCGACAGGATGCTGGAGGTCACCAGGGCGCCATGGGTGTCGGCGTTGGGGTTGCGCGCATCGGCGTCGTTGTTGGCGTAGTCGTGCTGATAGACGATGCGCGCGGCGGATTCCCAGGTCGGCGACCATCCGCTGTCGATGACGACGACCGTTTCGCCCCGGCCGGTATAGGTGCTGTTCGCCATGCTGTCGGTCCCGTCCTGCTGCCGTCGTCGATGAAGATGCGGGGCGGAGTATGCAGGCTGGCGATGTGGCCTTCGGATGATAAGGACGGGGCGGATTTCGGACGTGGTGCCCCTTATGCGACGACGCATATGGGGCGTCGAGATCAGGTGAGGTCGTCCAACTCCACGCGCAGGGCTTCGGCGATGCGTTTCAAGGCGTCCACCGAGCCGTTCCGCGTGCCGGCCTCGATCTGCGAAACGTAGGACTGCTTGAGGCCGGCGGCTTCGGCGAGTTGGGTCTGCGTCAGGCCGCGGTGATCGCGGAATACTTTCACTGGATGCTCTCCCCCCAGCAGTCGCTCCGCGACCTCGTCGGGAAAGCTTTCCGGAGAGGAATTCCGGTAGGCATCGTAAGCCTGGATCGCGGCAGCTTCGTCGGCGGCCTCCAGCAGGCGTTCATATTCGGCGATGGGCAGCACGGCGAAGGCGGCTTTGCCGTTGCCGTCGCGGATGATCTGCGCCGGACTAGTCATAAATGCCTCCTCTCGGTCCAACATCGATCACGATCAACACCAGAACCCCATCCTCGATGTCGTAGACGACCCGCCAGTCTCCGACGCGGAGCCGGTAGCCGTCGCGGCCCTTGAGCTTCTTCACGTTTCGGGCTGTCGTTGGGTCCGCCGCCACGTCCTGCACTTTTTGACGGATCAGATCCGCGACGTTGCGCGGCATCCGGCGCAAAGCCTTCAAGGCGGCGGCGGTATATCTGATCGCGTACATAGCGAAATTATTGCTCTTTGCAATGTACATTGCAATGGCAAGCCGGCAGAGATTGGCCCATGTCCTCAGGCATCCCACCTGTTGGGGACGATCAAGCAAGCTGGAGCTGTATGGTGCGAAGGGTTTGGATGAGGGTGCCGGTCCGTTACCGCTGGGGTCTTGCCGCCCTGGCCTTCCTGCCATCTACGGCCTTCGCCGATTCTCCCGCCGCCCTCTCCGCCGGGGCTCCGGCGCTGGAAGTGCCGGTGCGCTGCCGGATCGGGGCGGACTGCTTCGTCCAGAATTACGTCGATGCCGATCCGGGGCCGGGGATGCGGGACTTTGTCTGTGGGCGGCTGACCTATGACGGCCACAAGGGGACCGATTTCCGGCTGCCCGATCTGGAGGCGATGCGGCGCGGGGTTGCGGTGGTCGCTGCCGCCTCCGGAACGGTGACGCGCGTGCGCGACGGGATGGACGACGTCAGCATCCGCCAGAGCGGCGGCGCACCGGCCGGGCGCGAGGCCGGCAATGCGGTGGTGGTCGACCACGGCAATGGCTGGGAGACCCAGTACAGCCACCTGAAACGCGGCAGCATCGCGGTCAAGCCGGGCGACCGGGTGGAGGCCGGCACGCCGCTGGCCCAGGTCGGGCTGTCCGGCAACACCGAATTCCCCCATGTCGATTTCGGCATCCGCCATGACGGCCGCACCCTCGATCCCTATACCGGCAAGGAGGTAGGGACCGCGGAGGCGCCGGCCTGCACCGCCGATCAGGGCGCCGCGCCGGTGCCGTCGGGCACGCTGTGGAGCGCCGAGGCGCGCCGGACGCTCGCCTACCGGCCGAGTGCCGTTCTCGGCGCCGGTCTGGCGCCCGAGGCGCCGAAGGCGGAGGTGGCCCGGAATGGCGGTTATGGCGGCAGGCCGCTGCCGGCGGACACGCCGGTGCTGGGGGTGTGGACGGAGCTGATGGGCGGGCGCCAGGGTGACCGGGTGACGCTGGAGGTAACCGGCCCCGACGGCCGCCGCCTGTTCCGCAACGAGGGCGCGGTGCCGCGTCCGCTGGCCGTGCTGTTCTTCGGCGCGGAGGTGAAGAAGCCCGCCGGCGGCCCCTGGGCGTCCGGCCCCTACCGGGTGACGGTGACGCTGCGCCATGGCGATGAAACGGTGGTGAGGGAGGAGCGGAGGATCGACCTGCGCTGACGGGGTTGAATCGGGGGCTTTCGAAACAACGCGAAGGACAGGGCAAGTGACAACTGCGGCGGCATGGTCATTTGTCACGAAATAAACACCGGATTTCCGTACGAAAGAGTATCTCCAAAAGGATAGGGCTACCTCCTTATTAAGTGTTTCCGTCGTGAGATTGCCCGGTATCGGCAAGGCAATCTGGCAATGACAGACACTCAGCAGGCTTTCTACGTCGCGACCAACGGCAACGATTCCTGGTCGGGGCGTTTGGCGGCCCCCAACGCCGAGGGCACCGACGGTCCCTTCGCCACGCTGGAGCGCGCGCAGAGCGCGATGCGGGCGACCGGCATCCGCGACACCTATGTGCGCGGCGGCAGCTATGCCATGGCGCGCACGGTGACGCTGACCGCGGCCGACAACGGCGTCCGCATCATGGCCTTTCCGGGCGAGACGCCGGTGTTCAGCGGCGGCGAACGGGTCGGCGGCTTCACCGCCATCGGCGGCGGGCTCTATGCCGCGCCAACCTCTGCGACCGGCCTTGACCTCTCCATCGGCGGGGTGCGGCAGAAGGTGGCGCAGACCGGCGACTGGAACGCCGGCGACGCCAGGTCCGGCTGGTCGGTGCTGGAGGCGGCGGCCGGCGGGGCCAGCAGGACCAGCCTGCGCATCGGCGCCGGCGACGGGGCGATGGCGGCGGTGCTGGCCGCCGGGGTGCAGCCCGGTACGATGGTCCAGACCTTCGACACCGAGCGGCTGTCCGACAACATCGTCGGCGTCGCCTCCATCGATGCCGGCAGCCGGACCGTCAATTTCACGCAAGCGGCGAAATACGCCCTGCGCAGCGGCGGCACCTATCGCCTGCTGAACGACGACGCCTTCATCCGCGATGCCGGCGAATTCGCCTGGAGCGCCGAGACCGGCCGGCTGGTGGTGAAGCCGCAGGATCCCGGCACCCTGCTGAGCCAGGGCGCCGTGGTGGCGCGGCTGGGCACGCTCGTGGCGCTGAACGGGGCGAACGGCGTCACCCTCCAGGGGCTGACCTTCGCCGACACCACCTGGGACGGCTCGGCCCTGACGCTGACCAATGCGTCAGGCAACAGCATCGCCGGCAACCGCTTCGTCAATGTCGGCACCGCGATGACGCTGACCGGATCGTCGGCCAACGCCATCGAAGCCAACCGGATGGAGCATCTGGGGGCCGGCGGCATCAAGGTCACCTACGGCAGCAACGGCAACCGCATCGGCGCCAACAGCATGGACGGCATCGGCGAGGTGCTGAAGGACGTCGCCGGCATCCAGCTCTACGGCACCAGCGGCACGCTGATCTCCGGCAACGACATCCGCAACAGCGCGCGCTACGGCATCTCGATCAAGAACTGGGACGGCGCCACCGTCAACACCGACACGGTGGTGGAGTACAACCGCCTCTACAACACGATGACCGAGACCGCCGACGGTGGCGCCATCGAGATGCTGGGCCGGTCCAACGTCGACACCCGCACGATCATCCGCGGCAACGACATCCGCAATGTCGGCGGTCTGGCGACCGACGGGTCGGGCTGGCTCGACCGCCAGAAGAGCTTCGGCATCTATCTGGACGACATGGCCAACGGCGTCACCGTCCAGGACAACTTCATCCAGAACACCGGCTGGGCCAGCGTCTTCATCCATGGCGGCGATTCCAACACCGTCACCAACAACTTCGCCACCCTGTCCAACCCGCGCGAACGCTTCATCCGGCTGGAATGGGTGCCGAGCGCCGGCACCATCGGGCTGCTCAGCAACAACCGGGTGACCGGCAACGTCATCTCCTCGTCCACCGGAACCGATTATTGGGAGTTCTGGACCCCCGGCTCCTACACCGTCAGCGGCAACCTGTTGCAGGGCATCCGCGGGCTGAACGGTGGCGACACGGTGTCGTCCGGCCTGTTCGCCAACCCAGCGGCCGGCGATTTCCGGCTGGGCAGCGGTGCCGCGGCAGCGCTGGGGATCCATGAGCTGGATTGGGGCCGGATGGGCTTCGCTCCCCTGACGGTGCCGGGGATCCCCAGCCCCGGCGGGGGCGCGGGCAGCGGGACCGCACCGGCGACCGGCACGGGCAGCACCCCCGCCGCGGCGGGAGCGCCGGCCTTCTCGCCGCTGGCCTACATCGCCTCCTACGCCGATCTGTCGGCCGCCTTCGGCGCCAACGCCGCCGCCGGTGCGGCGCATTACGCCGCCAGCGGGCGGGCGGAAGGCCGGACGGTGAGCTTCGACCCGCTGGCCTACATCGCCTCCTACGGCGACCTGACGGCGGTCTTCGGCACCAACGGCGATGCCGCGGCGGCCCACTACATCGGCAGCGGCCGGGCGGAGGGTCGGAGCGTGAGTTTCGACCCGCTGGCCTACATCGCCTCCTATGGCGACCTGTCGGCCGCGCTCGGCACCGACCGGACGGCGGCGGCGATGCATTACATCGCCAGCGGCCGGGCGGAGGGGCGGACGGTCAGCTTCAACCCGCTCTCCTATCTGGCGGCCAACCCCGACCTCGCCGCCGCCTTCGGCACCGACACCGTCCGGGCCGATCTGCATTACCTGGGCAGCGGCAGGACCGAGGGGCGGGGCACCGGCTTCAACGCCTCGGCCTATCTGGCGGCCAACGCCGACGTGGCGGCGGCCACTGGCGGCGACCTGACGGCGGCGATGCGGCACTACATCCTGAACGGCCGGCTGGAAGGCCGGGCGCTGAGCCCCGCGGCGGCCCCGGCTCCGGCCCGCACCGCCGCGGCGCTGCTGCCGGACAGCGCCATGCTCGCCGCCGCCGGTGTGGGATGAGCGTGAACGGCATCATGGAAGCGGGGCGCCCCTCGACCGAGGGGCGCCATTACCTGAGATTGCAGAAATTAATAAACTTTTAGCCCGCAACGACGTTATCCTTCCCCCGATACATCCTGTCGGGGGGATACCATGGTTGCGAAGGCTGTGCAGGAAGGCGCCATGTCGCCGCTCTCGTTGCTGGCGAAGCTGAAATCGGCACCGCCTTCCGCGCCTCCTCCTGCCCCATCCTCCTCTCCCGCATCCCCCAAGATCGCGTCGCCGACCGCACCCCAGGCCAAGACTGCGACCGATACGGTGTCGCTGTCGGCACAGGCGGTCTCGAAGATGACCGGGGCGGCCGACGCTCCGGGAGGTCCGTCCGCACCGCCGGTCCAGCTGAAGATCCCAGGCGATCTCAGTTTCGCGGATTTCAAGGCGATGAGTGCGCGCATGGAGAAGGTCATGGAGTATCATCTGGCGAGAGGAAACTTCATCCGACAGAGCATGGAGTCGCTGCGCAGCCAGTTCGGCTTCGAGGGGGAAGGCGAAGCCGCCGGCAACGTCTCGCTGGGTGGCGAGATCGGCAAGGTCGTCGAGCGGCAGGCGGTGTCGAGGGGCATCGCCATGCCGGAAAAATCCCAGGAGGTGAAGGACTGGGAAGCCGAGCGCCAGTCGGGAGCGTCGGTCCCGCCGGACGGCTGGGACAAATCCTCCCTGATCACGCTGTTCCTGCCGGGCTCCCAGGGAACCGACGACAAGCAGGTGGAAATCTGGCTGGACAACCGGGCCTTCGACACGCTGGGCAAGATGTCGGCCGACGAGGTCAAGGCCGGTCTGGTCGACATGCTGAACGGTCCCGATGCCGCGGCGTCGCAGGCGGCGGTGGACGATGGAGCGTTCGGTGCAGCGATGCGGGCGGACAGCGAGCACCATCCGGAATTCCAGAAGTCCAAGGCGCGGCTCGGTTTCTTCGATCCCCAGCAGGGGATCAGCGCCCAGCCCTGGCTGATGATCCAGTCGAGAAGCGAGCCGGGCTATGTCCAGGAGAATGCCGGCAAGCTGGTCGATACGGTCATGTCGATCCTCAAGGAAGGGGCGGCCGCACGCACGGCCGGCTGACGCCCTCTCCCGCCTGCCCCTCTCCCGCCTGATCGGGTGACAAGCCGGGCGTGAGCCGTTACAACGGCCCGTTCGGCGCCGCTGTCCCGCGGCACCCGGATTTTCATGCGGGGATGATGGCCCAGGCTCTTCTCGACACCCCCTTCGCCCAATCGGCGAAGCCCGGCCCCGGCCCTGCTCCCGGTCCGGACCTGCCCAGTCCCGGGAAGCCGGCCGGACGGCGGTGGCCGGTGCTGGTCAAGCTGGCGGTGACGGTCGCGGTGCTTGGCGCGCTCGCCGTCGGGGCCGATTGGACCGGCATCGCCGCGCGCCTGTCGGCCGCCGATCCCCTGCTGTTCGCCGCCGGCTTCGCCGTGAAGGCGATGACCCTGCCCTTCGCCTCGCAGCGGTGGCGGTCGGTCGGCCGCGCCGCCGGATTCTCGCTGACCCGCTGGACCGCCTTCCGCCTGCAGATGGCCAGCGGATTCCTCGGCCAGATCCTGCCGGGATCGGTCGGGGCCGACCTGCTGCGCGGCTGGTTCACTTGGCGCCTCGGCCATCCCGCCGGTCCGGTGATGCTGGCCCTGCTGGTCGACCGGCTGATGGCTCTGCTGGGGGTGGTGCTGATCGGGCTGGTCGGGCTGCCGCATCTGGCCGCGGTGGCGCCGCCCGCCGTCGCCGCCACCGTGCTGGCCGGGGCGCTGGTCCTGGCCGTCGCCATGGGGCTTCTGCTGTTGGCCGGGCGCATCCCGCGCGACCGGCTGCCGGTTCCCAAGCGCCTGCGCGACGGAGCGCTGGGACGGACGGTGTGGATTGCCGTGGCGCAGCTGCGCGCCATGGGCGGCAACCCGGCCGCCTGGGCGGCGCTGGGCCACAGCATCGGCGTCCACCTCGCCACCATCGGCGCCACCATCCTGTTCGCCCGTTCCGTCGGGCTGCCGGTCGGCTGGCTCGACGGGCTGGCCATCGTGCCGGCCGCCATCGTCGCCGCGGCATTGCCCGTCTCGCTCGGCGGCTGGGGCGTGCGCGAGGGTGCGATGGTCGCCGGTTTCGCGCTGCTCGGCTTCAATGCCGACGCGGCACTTCTGGTCTCGCTGCTGATCGGACTGTCGATTGCCGTCCTGTCGCTGCCCGGCGGCGTCTTCTGGCTGCTGCTGCGCAACGAGACCGCAGTCCAGACCGCTGCCCAAACACCGGCCCAGGCGGCCGACCAGACGTCCCTTCAGACCGCTCCCGGCGGGGCTGAGGCCTTTCCCACGGATTTTTCGCGATGACCGACCAGCCGACCTCGACGCTTTCCCAGCCCGTCACCGTGACTGCCGCCGGAGATGGCGCCCCCATGCCGGACACCATGATGCCGGACACCGCTGCCGGGACGCGCGGCCTCTCCCCGCGCCAGCAGCGTATCCGTTCGCTGTTCGACGCCATGGCCCCCCTGCGCGACCGCTGGGCCGAGCGCAACCGCGCCTTCCATGATGCCGACCGCGCCTATCTGCGCTTCCTGATTCCGGAAGGGGCGACGGTGCTGGAGATCGGCTGCGGCGTCGGCGACACGCTGGCGGCGCTGAAGCCGGCGCGCGGCGTCGGCATCGACCTCAGCCCGGCGACCATCGCCGAGGCCAAGGGCCGCCATCCGCAGCTGGAGCTGATCGCCGCCGACGCCGAGGATCCGGCGACCATCGACAGCATCGAGGGGCCATTCAGCCATATCCTGCTGTCGGGCACCATCGGCTTCCTGGACGACATCGAGGAGACGCTGCGCCTGCTGCGCCGGGTCGCGACGCCGAAGACCCGCATCATCGTCAGCTACCATTCGCGCGTCTGGGAGCCGATCCTGTGGGCAGCGGAGAAGCTCGGGATGCGCATGCCGCAGGGCAAGCAGAACTGGCTGTCGACCAGCGACATCGTCAACCTGCTGGATCTGGCCGGCTGGGAGCCGGTGCGCCGCGAATGGCGCCAGCTGATCCCGAAGCGGCTGCTCGGGCTGGGCACGCTGGTCAACCGCTACATCGCGCCCCTGCCCGGCATCCGCCGGCTGTGCGTGCGCAACTATGTCGTCGCCCGGCCGCAGCCCACCGTCGAGGCGGTGACGGTCGACGGCAAGCCGGCCTCGGTCACCGTGCTGATCCCCTGCCGCAACGAGCGCGGCAACATCGAGAACGCCATCCGCCGGCTGCCCCGCTTCGCTCCCGACGTCGAGGTGATCTATGTCGAGGGCAACAGCCAGGACAACACCTTCGAGGAATGCCTGCGCGTCCGCGATGCCTATCCCGACTGGGACATCAAGGTCATGAAGCAGCCCGGCAAGGGCAAGGGCGACGCGGTGCGCGCCGGATTCAATGTGGCACGCGGCGACATCCTGATCATCCTCGACGCCGACCTGACGGTGCCGCCGGAGACGATGGGGAAATTCTACCAGGCCATGGTGTCGGGGCGCGGCGAGTTCGTGAACGGCACGCGGCTCGTCTACCCGATGGCGCCGGAGGCGATGCGCTTCCTGAACTTCCTGGCCAACCGGGCCTTCGCGCGCATCTTCTCCTTCCTGCTGAACCAGCGCTTCACCGACACGCTGTGCGGGACCAAGGTGCTGTGGCGCAAGGATTACGAGACCATCGTCGCCAACCGCCACTACTTCGGCGATTTCGACCCGTTCGGCGATTTCGACCTGATCTTCGGTGCCGCCAAGCAGAACCTGAAGATCGTCGAGGTGCCGGTGCGCTATGCCGACCGCAGCTATGGCGAAACCCAGATCTCCCGCTTCACCCATGGCTGGCTGCTCGCCCGCATGGTGGTGTTCGCCTGGAAGAAGCTGAAGGCCTTCTGAGCCCTCACACCGGTTCGGCGGCGGCGAGCGGCAGGAAGGCCTGATAGCCGTCGCGCTGTTCGGTCAGGTTCAGCAGCAGGTCGGTCAGGCTGTCGCGGGCGAAAGTGTCGGTGGTCGAAGCCAGCCGGCGGCGGACGACGGCGATGAACTCCTCCAGCACGTCCAGGTGCAGGGTGGCGGAGGCGAGGACGTCCTGAGCGATCGGGGCGGTCATGATGGCGGTCTTTCGCGGAAGAGAGAGGATGGCGGCAGGAGCGGACCGGAGCGGTCGGATCAGGCGGCGAGCGCGGTGACGATGGGTTCGGCGGCGGCGAGAACGGAGCGGTAGGTCTCGCGCTGCTCGGTCAGGCCGGCGAGCAGGTCGGTCAGGCTGTCGCGGGTGAATTCGCTGCTGCTGCCGTCCAGCTTCGACTGGGTGATCGCGATGAACTCATCGACCACATCCAGGTGCAGGGAAGCAGAAGCGAAGACGTTGGCGGCGCAATCGGTCTTGGTCATGGTGACTATCCCTGTATTCGAGGTGGAGGCTGTTGCCCGTTCTGATGAGCTTATTGAGCCATTCCGCCAGTTAACGAGGTGTTAAGATCACCGATTGGTCCCAGGTCGATTGGTGATTACCTCTTCCAAGAAAAACGCCGCTGCACGATTTGGCGGTAGTGTTACTTCTTTCGATGCAGGCATGAAAAAACGCGGCCGGGCGACCGGCCGCGTTCTTCCCTGTCCGTCCAGCCCCCGGAGGGACCCTGTCGGGCCGTGTTTCTCAGACCGCCTGCGGCAGCCCGTGGATGTAGCCGACGCCGCCGCTGCGGCGGTTGCGGTAGGCGTCGTCGATCAGGGCGGCGACGCTGTCCTTGACCTTGTCGTGCAGGCCCTTCTCCCAGTCGCCGGGGTGCTGGAAGTTGCTCATGATGTAGGAGAAGCCGTTGACGTCGTCGACTGCCTGCAGGCCGGTCGACTCGGCGCCCGCCGGGCAGGACAGCAGGCGCGACAGCTGTTTGGTGTCGACGTTGTAGGCCCACAGGAAGTTGTTGACGTGGGCGCCGCTGTCCTCGCCGATCAGCAGCGTGCGCAGCTTCTCGGAGAATTTCAGGTTGTCCGGGTTGGCGATGCGGTCGGCGTCGGCGGTGTTGCCGATGGCGTCCGGGGTGGCGAGGTCACGGCCGACCAGGGCCGGGACGGCGCTGAAATGCACCGGCACCCACTCGCTGTCGATGGCCGTACCGGCCAGATCGGTCTGGCCGCCCTTCATCGGCAGCTGATAGACGGCGCCGGCATTGATGGCGTCGACCTTGATGCCGCTCTTGCCGTCGCTCATCGACTTGTACATGTAGGACACCGCCATGTAGGCGGTCTTGTCCTTGGCGTTGACGGTGACGCCCTCCAGCTTGGTGAGCGCCAGCGTGGCGCCGACGGTGGGGGCGTAGCGGTGGGTCTCCAGGAAGGCGGCGGCCCTCTCCATGCCCGGCTTGAACTTGACCCACTGGGTCTTGCCGCTGAAGGGGATGAGGGTGAAGGACGGGTCCTTCGGATCCTCCTTCTTCACCTCGACGATGTCGGCGGCCTTCAGGCTGTCGGCCAGCTTCTCGATCTCGGCGCTGGTGGCGTGGCCCAGCTTGACCCACTTCAGGCCGAAGGCGCCGCCCTTGTCGAGATCCTTGCCGGCTTCCTGCTCCATCTTGGCGGCATAGAGGGTGCCGGCGGAGAGGTCCTTGGCCTTGTCGGCGATGAACATGAACAGGCCGCCGTTGGTGGCGTCGTCACCCATCAGCACGGTGCGTTCGTCCGGCATCACCTGCACCAGCTCGTGCGAGATGCGGCCCAGGCAATAGTGCTTCCTGATGCTGCCGGTGCCGTCGGCGTTCACCGTCACTTCCGGCAGGTGGCCGTAGTGGTACGGGTTGGCCTTGGTCTCGTCGCCGAACAGGTTCTTGCTGTAGGCGCGGAACTGGTCGTCGAGCGCCGCCGCGTCCGGCTCGTACTCCTCGCTCGACAGGTGGGTGTTCCAGGGCGACAGGCTGGCGCCGCAGGTGATCCACAGGCCGTGCACGCCGCTGGTGTCGACATTGTGGTACTGCACCAGCTTGAGCGCGCCGGTCTCCTTGTTCTGGTCCAGCGTCAGGACGGCGATCGGCGACGGCAGCTTGCCGTACATCGAGGCGTCCTTGGAATCGCGGGTGGTGTATTCGAACTGGACGACGGCGAACAGCGTGTTGCCGGTGACGCCGGCCACCTTGGCGCCAGGGATCGGGGCCAGCAGGTTGCAGCCGTCCGGGCAGTCGGAGAAGAACTGCGCCGGGGTCGCCAGCGAGGCGTCCACGATCGGCTTGCCGTTGATGTCGACATAGCCGCCGGCCAGGATCGTGCCGCCCTTGCCGTCCGGAACGTGATCGCCGGTGATGAACAGCGGCTGGTAGCCGAGCGCGAAGCTCTGCTTGGAGCCGTCGGCCCAGGTCACGACCATGCTGGATTCGACCGTGGTCTTCGCCTGCGCCGCGGCGGCGGTGGGGGCGGCCATGCCGACGAACTCGACGGCGACCGGCGCGCCCTTGGCGGATGCGGCCTCAGCGCCCGAGGCGAACAGCAGCTCGCCGGCGCCGATGCCGGCGACCGGCAGCAGCGGCAGCCCGGCGAGGGCGCGGAGTACCGAACGGCGCGACGTTTCAGGCAGATGGACGGACAGATCGGTCATGGCGGATGTCTCCCGAACCCTCATCAGGGCAAGCGGCTGGCGTGCGCCGCGCCACCGGGCCATGGGAGCCCGTTCGGCGCGGCCTTGTTCTTGGCGAGCGTCGGGAAGCTACCGCGGGGATGTTACAGTTTGACGGTCAGCGGGCGCTGAGCATGCAGGTGCGGTCCGACGGCATCGGCAGCGCCACCGGCTTGCCGTCCGCCCCGGTGCCGCGCACCACGCGGCCGCCGGCTTTTCCGCCCGAGCTGGGCTGCGAGGCGGGCTGTTCCGCGATCTCCGGGTCGGTCACCTGGCCGGCGACCGTCCATTGCCGGGTCTGCGGATCCTGGCAGCGCAGCTCGTAGCGGCCCTTCATCGGCTCGGCGGCGGCGGGCAAGGCGGCCGGGAGGGCGGCCAGGAACAGGGCGGCCATCAGGGACATAGGGGCGGGACGGATCATCCGGCTTTTCCTTGGCTGGTTGGGTCCGGCGGGCGGGGACGGGACACCGCCCGGGCGATGTCGGCCTGCCAGACCATGCTGACAAGGGCGATCTGGGTCAGCAGATGCATCTCGCCGCGGCCGATGGCCTCCTGCAGCTCCGTCCGCGTCAGGAACAGGATCTCGGTGTCTTCCAGATCGTCGGAAACCGGATCGGCGACCCGGCGGCAGCCGGTGGCGTGGAACATGTGCGACCAGGCCCCGCCCTGGTTGGCGTTGACGATGTAGGCGCCGAGGTCGGTCCAGCTCTCCGCCTCCATCCCGGTTTCCTCCATCAGTTCGCGTCTGGCGGCGGCCAGCGGATCCTCGCCGGGCGACAGATGCCCGCCGGGAAACACCAGCCCGACCTTGCGCGGGCCGTGGCGGTACTGGCGATAGGTGACGATCCGTCCGTCCGCCGTCTCGGCGAAGATGCAGGCGAAGGACGGCTGGTCGAACTGGTAGTAATCGTCGATCCGCCGCCCGTCCGGCAACTCCACCGTCTCGACCCGCACCTTCAGGAACGGATCGGCGTCCAGCAGTTCGCGGCTGCCCAGCACGGTCCAGGGTCGGTGCTGGCGGTAGGGGCGATGTCCGGGCATAGGCTGTCTTTTGCTTTCGCTGGTCGCGGCGGAAGGGCTTGCCGGCGATGGGCTAGCAGCAGCCATCCGTCCGGTCCAGTTCTCTTCATGGGGAGGGTGCCGACCCGTTCCGTTCCTGCAATTGGCGGATCATGCGGATGGAAAGCAACCCTGAAAAGAATTTCATAGTATCATGGCCGTCTGATGAGGCAATAACTACGCCTTTCTGTACATGATGCTCAATCTATTTCTTCTTTCGCGTGCATCGAATGAAACAAGATGTGACCGATTTTTTCTAAACCTCCATTTTGATTGAGCCGTTTCTGCAAAAGGGCTTATCGGTTCCCGCTCGAGTGCAACCATCTTCGATGCAGATTTTGTCCGGTTCCCTGCTCCAAGGCCCGATCCCACGCCTGATCCACCAGACCTGGAAGACAGGCGACATCCCCTCCGGCTTCCAGGCGCTGCAACGCAGCTGGATCGCGCGCAATCCCGGCTTCTCCTACCGGTTCTGGACCGACGGCGACATCGAGTGCTTCGTCGCAGAGGAGCATCCGGCGCTGCTGCCGGTCTTCCGGGACTATGCCGATCCCATCGCGCGGATCGATCTGGCGCGCTACCTGATCCTGCGCCGCTTCGGCGGGGTCTATGCCGACCTCGATTTCGAATGCCTGCAGCCGATCGACGGGCTGCTGGAGGGGCGGAGCCTCGTCGTCGGGCTGGAGCCGGAGGAGCATGGCGGGCTGGCGAAGGCGGTGGAGCGCGGCCTGTCCCGCATCCTGTGCCCCTCCTTCCTCGCCTCGGTGCCCGGCCATCCCTTCTGGGACCATCTGCTGGACCGGCTGGTCGAGGCGCGGCACTGCGCCGATGTGCTGGACGCCACCGGCCCCTTCCTGCTGACCCGCGCCCATGCGGAGTATGAGGGAACGGGCGGCGCCGCGGTGACGGTGCTGCCGCCGGAGGTGCTCTATCCCGTGACCAAGGAGGACTGCTGGAGCGGCCGCCTGTTCGATCCCGTCTTCTGGGAGCGGGTGACGCGCCGGGCCTACGCGGTCCATTACTGGGAAGGCACCTGGTTCCGGGACGGTGCCAGGCGGGGCGCCGCCCTGCCGCGGCAGATCGCTGCGGTGGTGACCGACGGGCGGCCGGAAGAGGCCCGTGTCCCGGTGGCGCAGGCGCAGGAACTGCCGCTGATCTCCTGCCTGATGGTCACCAGGGGGCAAATGGCGGGACGGGCGGGCTTGCTGGAATTCGCCATCGACGGCTTCGCGCGCCAGACCTACCCCAACCGCGAGCTGGTCATCGTCTGCGACGGCCCGTCGCTGCCGCAGGACGACCCGCTGGAGCGGGCGATCCGTGCCGCGGGCTGTCCGAACGTCCGCCTGGTCCGGGTGGAGCCCGGCGACCAGCCCGGGGTGCGCACGCTGGGCGAATTGCGCAACATCGCGGTCGACCATGCGGCCGGGCTCTATGTCTGCCAGTGGGACGACGACGACCTCTACGACCCCAGCCGGCTGGAGATGCAGCAGCGGGTGCTGGCGGCTGCCGGCGCCCAGGCCTGTCTGCTCGGCCGCTGGATGATCTGGTGGCCGGCCGAAGACCGGCTGGCGGTGTCCTGCGAACGGGACTGGGAAGGCTCGCTTCTGTGCGAAAGGGCGTCGATGCCCCGCTATCCGGCCCTTCGCCGCGGCGAGGACACCCCGGTGGTCGAGCAGCTGCGCCGCAGCGCCCGGGTCGTGCGGATGGACATGCCGCGGCTCTACACCTACGTCGTCCATGGCGGCAACACCTTCACCACCCGGCATTTCGAGGAGCACTGGCAGGCCGCCACCGCCCGCTTCAGCGGCGAGCGCTGCCGCGCCGTGCTGGAGGAGATGGCCAAGCGCTTGCCGGTGGAGCCATACCGCCGCGTCGCCGCGCCCGTTCCGGCCACCGCCGCGGCGCGGCAGGAGACGGTGCTGGTGCTGACCCCGGTGAAGGATGCCGTTCCCCATCTGCCGCGTTATCTGGAACTGCTCGGCCGGCTCGACCACGATCCGTCCCGCCTGTCGCTGGGCTTTCTGGAAGGGGACAGCCGCGACGGCACGCATGGCTGGCTGGCCGACCGGCTGCCGGATCTGCGTCAGCGCTACAGCCGGGTGACGCTGCTGCGCCACGATTACGGATTCCACCCCGGGGGACCGCGCTGGGCGCCGGAAATCCAGCGGCGGCGGCGGGAACTGCTGGCCCGGTCGCGCAACCGGCTGCTGTCCGGCGCGCTGGAGGAGGAGGATTGGGTGCTGTGGCTCGACGCCGATCTGGTCGACTATCCGCCGGAGCTGCTGGCCCGGCTGCTTGCCGCCGGGCGCGACATCGTCGTCCCCCGCTGCGTCCTGCCCGACGGGCGGACCTTCGACCTCAACAGCTTCCGGCTGACAGGCGAGGAGGACCCGCGCCATCTGGTCGACGGCATCTTCCAGCCGCCGCGCGGCTCGGGCCGGCGCTATCTGGATTCCTTCGCCGGCGAGGACATCGTGCCGCTGGACGGGGTGGGCGGCACCGCCCTGCTGGTGCGGGCGGATCTGCACCGGGAGGGCCTGTGTTTCCCGCCCTACAGCCATCGCGGCTACATCGAAACGGAGGGGCTGGCGATGATGGCGAAGGATATGGGCGTGACCGCCTGGGGTCTGCCGGACCTGCGCATCGTCCACGCCGAACACTGACAGGTTGAGTAACATGTCGACCGCCCAACGCCTCGGCAATGACGGCCCGGAGATCGGCGCCAGCATCGTCCTCTGCACCCATCGGCGTCCGGAACTGCTCGCCGCCTGCCTGGACAGCCTGGCCGGACAGCGGGCGGGCGTTGCCCCAGGCAGCTCCCGTGAAATGGCCCATGAGATCCTCGTGATCGACAACTCCCCCCTGGAGGACGGGCGGGCGGTCGTCGAGAGCCGGCAGGCTGCCTTCGCTTTGCGGGGTGTGCCGCTGCGCTACGTCATGGAGGGGAATCCGGGCGTCAGTTTCGCCCGCAACCGCGGCGTGCTCGAAGCGGTGGGAGCCCTGATCGCCTTCATCGATGATGACGAGCGGGCCTGCGACGGGTGGCTGGAGCGCTTGCTGGAGCCCTTCCATCGACTTGGCAATGCCGTGGACATCGTTGCCGGCGAGGTCGAGCCGGATTTTGGCGCCTTGGCCCGGCCGGACTGGCTGGCCGACGACATGATGCATTTTTTCTCATGCCGTTGGGGCTGGGACAGCGAGCCCCGCTTTCTGCGCGAGGCCGAATGGTTCGGTGAAGGGAACTGCGCCTTCCGCAAGCGGCTGATGGCCGGGCGCGCCTTCCCCACCGACCTTGGCCGCAAGGGGGATGGGCTGATGACGAACGAAGGCATCATCTTCATGGAGATGCGTAGTGCCGGAGCCGCCACCTACTATGTGCCGGCCGCCATGGTGTCCCACCTCATCCATCCCGACCGGTTGAACCGACGCTGGCTGATGCGGCGGATGTTCTACCAAGGAGTTTCCAACCGCTTGACGCAGCGGCGATACAGGCTTTCCGAACAGCGCTGGGACTTCAACGTCAATTTGGCCAAGCTGGCCGATCTCGATGTCGAGAGCCTGGAGGGAGAAAGCCTGAGGGCGGTGATCCGGCTGTATTACCAGCTCGGATATGCGTCGGGTTCCAGCATCGGTTGAGGCCATCCGGAAACCCGTCAGGCCGCCACATAGATCCGGTTTACGAAGGGGGCCAGCCCGTCCGGCACGGCCGGAGAACGGCGGTCGAGCGGCGAAGCGATGCGCGTCCGCACATTGTCCAGAAAGGAGCATACCGGAGCGGAAGCCGGGACAAAGGAGGATGCCATGGGATTTGGAACCGCATAAAAGAAGAATCGCCTTCGACAAAGCCTCTCCAAAAGGGCGCCGGCCTTTCATGATGTATCCGTTTTCAGCGCCGTTCTGCTGCCGAGGCACGGCGTCGCGGGTTATAAGCCCTGCGGTCCTGTGAGGACTGAAGAAGGCAGGGGAACCCTATGGCCATGGCCGGTGTCGAACATCGCGTGCTGTACCGCGACCCGCGTTTCTATGCGTCCTTCCCGTCGCTGACCCCGACCGCAGCAGGACAGCAGGGGTCGGTCCTGCTGGCCTTCCGGCGGGCCCGCGACCATCGCTGGTTGCGCGGGGCGGAATACCGGGCGGGGGAGACCGGGTTCAACCATGTCGACCATCTCGATTCGCGGTCGCAGACCGTCCTGCTGCGGCTCGGCCCCGATGCGGAGCCGCTGGGGGAGGAAACGGCCCTGCCCGCCGATCCGCAGGCGGCCGACCAGGACGCCAGCCTGCTCACCCTTCGCGACGGCCGCATCCTGCTGACCGGCTTCCGCTGGTATCCGGTGCCGTCGTCCCAGGGGGACGCGCTGCGCGCGCTGGGGATCGGGCTGACCGGCAACCCGCAGAAGACCGGCGACCTCTACATCTTCTGGGGCGGCTACAGCCGGCACAGCGACGATGGCGGGCGGAGCTGGACTGCGCACCGCGATTTGCCCCCGCTGCCCGGCCATCCCGACATCGTGCCGGGCCGGCGGCTCTTCCATGGCGGGGCAGTGCGCGGCCGGGCGGTGGAGGCGCCGGACGGCACGATCCTGCAGACCGGCTACACCCACCATCCCTCCACCGGGACCTATGCCAGCCATCTCTTCGCCTCCACCGACCGGGGGGAAAGCTGGGTGCACCGGGCGATCATCGCCATCGACCCCGAGGCCAGGGCCGGCTTCTGCGAGACGGCGCTGCATCTGGACGCCGATGGGGTGCTGCACGCCTTCCACCGCACCACCGGGCTGGACGACCATCTGGCGACCTCCCGCTCCACCGACATGGGCCACAGCTGGGAGCCGTGGCGGCGCCATGCGGTGGTCGGCCATCCCTATGATGCCTGCCCGCTGCCGGACGGCCGGCTGCTGCTCGTCGGCGGCTACCGCCATGCGCCCTACGGCGTGCGCGCCCGCATCTACGACCCGCGCCGCCAGCAGCCGGACGAGGGGACGGAGCTGGTGCTGCGCGACGACGGGCCGGCGCGGGATCTCGGCTATCCCTGGGCGGCAGTGCTGCCGGACGGCCGCGCCATGGTCGCCTATTACATCTGCGACGCCACGGGGCTGCGCGGGATCGAGGCGACGCTGTTCCGGCCGTGAAAGGGCTGGGGGAGTGCGGCCTGCGACCCGCTGTACCCTGGACCGGCCGGCAGAGCGCGGGCTACCTTTCCTGCATCATGGAAAGCTCCCTCCCCTTCGCCGCCGCCAAGGCCGTTCCCGGCATCGACCCCGCCGCCTACCACGACCCGGAGATCTTCCGGGTGGAGGAGGAGCGGGTTTTCCGCCGGTCCTGGGTCTTCGCCGGCTTCACCGACGACCTCGCCCGGCCCAACGACTATCTGACCCGGCGGATCGGCGGGCTGGACGTGCTGGTGCAGAATTTCGACGGGGAGCTGCGGGGCTTCCGCAATGTCTGCACCCACCGCTTCGCCATGATCCACCGGGCGCCGCGCGGCAACGGCATGCTGCGCTGCGGCTATCACGGCTGGACCTTCGACCGCGATGGCGTGCCCTATGGCATCCCCGGCAACGAGGCGAATTTCGGCCTCGACCGGGAGGGCCGCTGCGGCCGTGCCCTGACCCCGGTGGCGGTGGGGGTGTGCGGGCGCTTCGTCTTCCTGCGGGTGGCGGCGGAGGGGCCGGATCTCGACGACTGGCTGGGCGGCTATGCCGACGTGCTGCGCCATGCCTCGGAGATCTTCGTCCGTTCCTTCGACGAGCGGTCGATGGAGTGGGCCGCCAACTGGAAGATGGGGGTGGAGAGCGTGCTGGAGGTCTACCACGCCGACCTCACCCACCCCACCACCTTCCGCAAGCTGGTGAAGGGCGACTGGCGCTGCGATTACGACGGCGTCCATTCCCGCGGCGTCACGTCGGTGTCGGACAGGAGTGCCCGCTGGTGGGACGGCGTGTCGGAGCGGCTGGGCTTCCACCCGAGCCCGGCTTTGCGCGAGTACGACCATCTGCACATCTTCCCCAACCTGGAGATCGGCTTCACCCGCGGTGCTGTGATGAGCGTCCAGACCTACGATCCGCTCGGGCCCGACCGCTGCGCGCTGGGCCTCCGCCTGTTCCTGGCCGACCCGGACGGCGATGCCGGCAGGGGCGGTCCCGCCGCCCGCCGCCTGATCGAGGAGGGCGCGCGGGACCTCAACGTCGCTCTGCTGCGCGAGGACCAGGAGGCGTCGGAACTGGCCTTCCGCGGCTGCCGGCAGACGGCCCGCCCGGCGGTGCTCGGCCTGAACGAGGAGCGCATCCAGCAGTTCCACACGGCATGGCGGGGGATGATGGGCTGACGCGGACGGCGACTTCGCTTTTTTGTATTGTCCGGCACTCTGAAGGTCTGTCACCATCTCACAGGAGAGCTTGGTCGTCGGAGGTTCATCTACATGGGCGGTGCCGTCCCGAATTCCTCTTCCGTTCTTTTAGCCCTCATCGCTCTCAACCGGCTTGTCTTCGGTCCGCGACCCGCAGATTTGGATGCCGGGAGTTCCGAGCCGGATCGCCAGCTGCTCCTTGACGGTTGCATCGACCAAGATGCTCTCCGCCACTAACAACTTAACCGCGATAGTCCCCCTCTCAAGCGGGCTCTCAGCCGATCTCTTTCGGTGGTGGCCCTGCTGTCACAGGAGACAAAGCCTGTGATGTAAAAAAATTCTCCTTTAATTTGGTGAGATCTTGAAATCTAAAAATAATGCGGTTATCCATAATATGGATGACAACATGTTTATACGAGATTGCCTTATGGAAACGTACATTCCATCGAACTTTCGTCCTCGGAGTGTAAAAGGGATAGAAGAATCGGTAGATTATGCTCTTGTAGTTGGTAAAAACTACATATCACAGCTTGGAATTATTCCAGGTGGCTTGAAGGGGCGCACAGTTTTGGAAATGGGACCAGGAAGTGATTTCGGTCCCGCTCTACTCCTCGCGAGCGCTGGAGCCAAAGTTTCAATTATTGATCGTTTTGTTGCTGAATGGCAGGACGATTATCATCGTCCATTGTACACAGAGCTGCGGAAGCGTTGGCCCGGAGACCCTGGTCCGTTTGATGCTGTGCTTGCGGCAGGAGGGTATCATCCTGTTATTACAGTATACGATTGCGCTATCGAGGATATGACTGAGGATCAAAAATTTGATGTTATAATCTCTAACGCTGTTTTGGAACACATGAGGGATATAAAGCAAGCTGTCGCGAATATGGCTCGCATAACCAACCCTTCTGGTTGGGGATTTCACCAAATAGATTTTAGAGACCATAGAGATTTTTCAAGGCCATTGGAGTATCTACTCTATACAGATGAAGAATTTAAAGAAAAATGTGATGAGGTTTTTGCCGAGTTTGGGCAAACTTATAGAGTATCTGAGCTGGAGAATATATTTCTTCAATCTGGATTTGAAATTGAATATGGTCAAGCTAATATGTTTGCCGACGAAGAATATATGGCAGAATTCCTACCACGACTTCGTGCCTCGTCTTCCCGTTATCGTGACTGGCCTGTTGATGATCTTAGAAAGATAAGCGCCTTTTATCGTCTAAGGACTTCCCCAAGAATATAATTGGGTTTTCTAAATCTTTCTTCGCTTTATTGGTCTTTTAGCGTTCTATGGAGATTCGGCCGCTAGGGGGAGTGTTTTCGGAAGCAAGTTCCATTCGGATTGCAGCCCTTATCCAGCTCCAATTCGGCAACGAAGGATTGAACGGCTGTGATACCGTAAAAGCGGGTTTTGGTAAACCAAGCTCCAGTCCAGCGATATTGCGGCTGTTCTCCGTTGTCTCGCATGCGATTGGCGCTGCGATTACGACGGTGTCCATTTCCGCGGCGTCACTTCAGTGTCGGGCAAGAGTGCCCGCCGGCGGGACGGCTTGTCGGAACTGATCGGTGCACCGGCGGCGTGCAGTTTTCCGGGCTTCCAGGGCAAGCCGCTCGGGTTGCTGCGGGGATGAGGCAGTCCGGTTGATGAAACCTGTATGAACGGGTCGAAGGGAGCGTTCTTGACGCTGGCGATCCGCCGCCTGCCCGCATCCAGGTACCGCGAGTCGGCCAGGACCCGCTCTTTTCAGGAGGGCTGACTCAAACCTTCCCACGGGTTGTCGATGGGAGCCCCGAACTCCAGGAAATCCGTCACGGCCCTGGTTGCCATGCAGCGCCGCGGGACGCGGCTACAGCGGCGATCTGCGCATCGAAGGCTCCGGTCGGCCGCCCCTGTTGCCGTCGTCCCGCCGCAATGGGCGCGAAGGCTTTTGCCGACATGCTGTCGAAGGGCAGCACCCGGCCGGCCAGGTCTTCGGCAAACATCTGCTCTGCCGTCACCAGCAGATCGTTCCGCCGCCTCTCCGGCAGCAGGGTGAGGCCGAACAGTATTTCCGCTTGGGTGATTCGTCGTCGTAAACACGCTGGCAGCGGAGCGCCCGGCGAACCAGCGGAGCACGGCTTTGGATGGGGTCGGGCGCATCGGTTCCGATAGCACGCTCGTATCGGGACGATCATCAGTCGAAGCTCGGCGGTGGCCGCAGGGCTTCGCGCTTCACCTCCGCCACCTCGACGACGCCGAGCCGTGCAAATCGCTGGTGGATGGCCTCCCCGAGATCCGGCACTGGCAGGCTCTCTTCCGTGAGTGCCGCGCTCAGAATGTGGCGGACCTCATCCTCCATCGAGCGGCCGTGATGGGCGGCACGGATGCGCAGCCGGGCTTTCAACGGATCCTGCAGGTTCCGGATCGTGATGCAGGCCATCGGTCGATCCTGAGCATGTCGGGAGGAGAAGGTTAGACTGGTGATTGCATCGATTTCAGTGACAGAGGTCTGGTCCCGATGCGTTCGAATCAGAAGCCGGAGAGGCTCCCTCCCCCTACATCCACTCCCGCCCGTCCATGTCCTGATAGACTCCGAACCGGCCGCGCACCGCCAGCCAGTCCTCGGCCAGCATCTCGAAGATGTGCAGGTCGATCTCCTGCCCGTCCTTCACCACCTGGCGCTTCAGCACGCCGACCGGGCGGTAGCCGATCATCGGCTGGCCTTTCAGCAGGCGGGGGCTGTTGGTGCCCAGGATGTGGTTCACCACCTTGCGCAGCCCCATGGTGAAGAACACGTGGTTCAGCATGTAGGCGAAGTTCAGCGGAGCAGCCCCCATCCGTCCCGCCCGCTCGCCCATCAGCACGCCGACGGTGGCGATCTTCCAAACGGGTTCGGTCACGGTGATGGAGACATGGCCGGCCGGCACGCCGTCGACGCAGAGGATGCGGTGGACATAGTCGTCGCGCTCCGCACAGCACCGCAGCCATGCCTTCTGGCGCTCCACGTCGTAGGGCACGCTGGTCAGCATCTGGCCGGCGATGTCGGGCCGCGTGCGCCAGTCGAGCAGCAGTTGGGCGTGCTCCTCCGCCGGTTCGATGAAGGTCAGCCCGCCGCTCACGCTGTTTCTCCCAGTGGCGTTTCTCCCAGCTGGCGCAGCATCGCCTGATGGAAGTCGAGGATGCGGCGCTCGCGCCGGCCGTAGATGCCGGCGATGTGGGGAAGGTCGGCGATGCCGGGACGGCCCTGCTGCACCGCCTCGCAGACCGGGCGGTCCTCGTCGATCACGGTGCCGGCGGATGTGATCAGATAGGCGGCGGTGGAGCGGTGGAAGGCCTGCTCGCGCGCCGTCTCCAGCCGGGTGGTGGGCAGGAACAGCTGCCACCGCAGCACCGCGGCGTCGGGGGCGACGGGGTCGACCCGGTGCGGGATCACCGTGGCGCCGTAGAAGGTTGCCAGATAGAAGTTCGGGAAGATGAAGGTGTGGCGGTAGAAAGGCTCTTCGGCGAAGCGGCGCATGCGCAGCTTGGCGTCCAGCTTCGCCCACCAGCCGGCGGTGCCGTCGGCCAGCCGCCAGCGGGAATCGCTGTTGGCGCCGTGGCGTTCGGTGACGAGGTGGCTCTGCCAGTTTGGATGGACTGCGGGGTGGATGGTGTCGGGATGGACGGTGGAGCCGTGGAAGTCGTCCATCGTGTTCTCGATCAGCGCCTTCCAGTTGGCCTGGAACGCGATGCCGATGGGGGGCTGCGGGTTCAGGCAGTTGGCCGACATCATCGCCAGCCGCTCGCCATAGGGCGCCAGATGCTGGGCCAGGGTCGGCCCGCCACTTTGTGCGACGCGGGCGAAGACCAGGGCGCCGCAGCGGTCGATCTCCAGGGGCCGTACCCGCTCGCCATCGCGGCAGACGCCCTCCATCGTTTCGCCCTCCATCGCCTTGCTCCGTCGCCGCAACTCGAAGCGCAGCCCGGCCATTTCGGCGGTCAGGAGGTGCGTGTCGTCGAACACGCCCATGTAGAGCCAGCAGCGGCCGAAAACCCGCTCGCGCTCGCGGGCGAAGGCCTCTTCGGTCCAGAAATGGCTATGGGGCAGGAAGGCGCCGGTCTTGGGGACGATGCTGTGGACGGGATGCGCGCTCATGCCGGCACCTCCGCGTTTGTCGTGATCGGGGTGGCGGCGGGGTAGAAGGTGACGGTGCGGGAAAAGCGCCGGTCGGCACCGGTCGGCGCGGCGCTGTGCAGCACCAGAGCGCCGTCCGGTGCCAGATGGAGGCGCAGGTTGGCCGCCTCGATCCGCTCCCAATCCTCGGCCGGCTCCAGCGCGTCGCCGCGCTGCGGGAAGGCGGCGGACAGGGCGGACAGCCGGGCGAAGTGGGCGGCGCCCAACTCCTCCTCCAGCGAGGGGCCCTCGGCCGCCACCCGGATGAAGACCAGCCGGCCGCAACGGGCCAGCGAGGCCGGGTGCAGGGCCAGCCGCCGGCGCCCCTCGGCCTCCAGCTGGAAGTCGGTCGGGTTGAAGGGCAGCCCCACCGGCACGCCATCGGCGTCGAAGCTCCAGCCGTGATAGGGGCAGCGCAGCGGACCGCAGCCCGACGGCTCGCCATGGATTACGGCGAAGCGGTGGGTGCAGACGTTGCGGAAGGCGACCACCCGCCCCTTGATGTTCTGCGCCACCAGCGGCACCGCCTCCACCCGCGTGGTGACGAAGGCATTCGGGGCGGCGAGGTCCGCCTTCATGCAGAGATGGAACCAGCGGCTTTCGGGAGCTTCGTTGGTCATGACACGTCTCAAGCGGTGCGGCCGCCGTCCACCGTGACGATGGACCCGGTCATCCAGCGGCTGGTGTCGGCAAGCAGATAGGCGATCATGTGGGCGATGTCGTCGGGATGGCCGAAGCCCAGCGGCTGCAGCGTGCGCAGATGCTCGTACTGCTCGGCGGTCAGCTTCTGCTTGCCGCGCTCGATCAGCTCGGTCTCGACGATGGAGGGGACGACGCAGTTGACGCGGATGCCGTCGCTCAGCAGTTCCACCGCCAGCCCCTTGGTGGCGGCGATGATGCCGCCCTTGCTGGCGGCGTAGACGACGTTGCCGGGCGAGGCCGCCGTGGCGGCGGTGGAGGAGATCAGCGCGATTGCCGCCCGCTCGGCATGACACCCCTTCTGCCGCAGCCCGCGGGCGAGCGCCAACGCGCTGCCCAGGTTGGCCCGCATCACCTCGTCGAAGAAGGCGGCGGAGAAGATGCGGATCGGCCGCAGCGTCTGGATGCCGGCACAGTGGGCAATGCCGTCGAAGGGCGCGTCGTCGGCGCACAGCCCCTTCACCCAGCCCGGCACGGCTTCGAGGTCCGACAGGTCGAAGGGGGCGATGGCGTGATCCTCGCCCGCCAGCCGGTCCGCCGTTTCGGCCAGCCGCTCCTCGTCGCGGCCGTTCAGCACCAGCCTTGCGCCGAGCTTCGCCAGCACCACCGCCGTCGCCCGGCCGATCCCGGCCGACGCCCCGGTCACCAGGATGCGGCGGCCGGTCAGGTCCATGGGGTTGTAGACGGCTGTCATGGCGGGGAAATCCAGGTTGGTGGCGTGTCGGGATGCGGACCATAGCACAGGCGCGTTCCGCCTCCGGCTGCGGCTTTTTCGATGGGCGGCGGATGGCGCTTGGCCAAGC
>NZ_JBCEBL010000037.1:0-77537 GCF_049472615.1 Azospirillum sp. 11R-A
CGCAACGCCGAGACGCGTCGCACCGGTCGCTCTTCCGCATCCCCTTTTCGGAGAGGATCGGATCGGAGTGACCGGAGAATTTCGGTCGAAGCCGGAAGATCGAAACCGCTAAGTTGCTGTTTTCTCTTCCGTTTCTGCCGCCAGCGCCGCGCCTCAATCAGCGCCCCGCCGTCGGTGGAGCGGTTTATAGGCGCCCTCCCCCAAACCGCGCAAGCGCTTTTTTCATCGCCTTCTGCTTTTTATGTTCGCTGACCCGACGGATGTTTTCCTCAGAGCAGGCCGAGTTCACGCAGTTCCGCCGCCATGTCGGCCGGCATTTCGTCCCCTACCCCGCCGACGGCGGAGAGATCCTGGGGGGCGGCTTCGGCGGTCAGATAGCGCCAGCCCTGGAAGGGTCGATGCGCGGTCGGCACCGTCTGTACCCGGTCGGAGGCGAGGTGCAGGGTGCAATAGCTCTCCCCCTCCTCGTCGGTATCGGTGTCGATGGCGAGGATGGGCTGGCGCACCAGGACGCTGCCCTTGATCACCCAATAGATCGATCCGCCGGCCAACAGCTCGTCGCCGCGCTTGGGCAGGCGGCGGGTGTAGACGGGGATGCGGGTCTGGCCACCGGCGGTTACGGCGCGGCGGTCCTGAAGCTCCGCCAGATGGTCGAGGTCACGGACGCCGACGGCGAGCTTGATCAGATGGAGAGGCATGGAGGCTGCAAGGTCTCTGACAGGAGGGACGGAACCGCGCCCAGCATAGCGCGCCTCCTGACATAGTGCGTTATGCCGGATTGTCCCGCAGCCCGGAGCGCGGAACGGATCTGTGTTCAGAGCGGATCGTTGCGGTCCGACCGGCCGGTCGGGCGGGCATGGCCGATGATGGCGCTGAAGCCGAACAGCAGAAGCAGCACGCCCATGACGATCTCGATGCCGCAGACCAGGCGGACCACTCCGGACACCGGGTGGATGTCGCCATAGCCGACGGTGGCGAAGGTCACGATGGAGAAATAGATGCCCTCGGCGAAGGTGATGTCGCGCCTGACACCCTCGATCACGAAGTTCGGTTCCGCCATGAAGCGGTCCATGATGGTGTAGATGGCGCCGAACAGGATGATGCAGAGCGAATAGAAGGTCAGGAAGGCGAAGGCCGGCAGGACCAGACGGGCCGATTGCTGGAAAAAGCCTTCGAACAGCAGGCCGGCGTCGAGCAGGAAGATGGCGATGTCGCGCGACACCAGGACGACGATGGCGGCGATGGCCGACATGGCCAGCAGGAAGATCGCGCCGATGGCCTGGGTGTCCATGTCCTGTTCGGGCACCAGGAAGGTCAGGGCGCCGATGCCCCAGACCGGTGCCATCCACAGGAAGACGCGGTCGAAATGGCCGCCTTCCCGCAACCGCCTGGACATCACGATCCGACGGATGTCCTCCGCCCGCCACCATGCGCCGCCGAGGAAGGCGACCAGCGGCAGGACGAAGGCAATCGCCTGGATCAGCGGGCTGATGTTGTGGAAATTGCTTTCGGCGAAAAAGACGAAGATGCAGGCATAGACGCCGATGAAGTTGGTCAAAGCCAGGGTGAAGAACTGGCTGCCTGGAAACAGATAGTGGAAGGCGCCGACCACCAGCCCGACCGACCCCAGCAGGACGAAGGTCAGGTCGCCCGACACCGACCGGATCGACAGGGCGATCAGGCCGAGCAGCAGAGCCGTCAGCAACGCCCCGCCCAGCCAGGACTTCGACGCCCCCCGGCCCGCGTGCCCACCCCCGTGATTCCCGTGCGAACCGCCGGGCGGGACTGCCGGGGGCGGGCTGGAGGTCCGGGGACGGCGGTCGGGAACGATCTGATCCATGGGGCGGTAAACCGAAACGAGAGCAGGCACCGCGGCCGGCGCCCAACCGAAAGTCTTAGATCGGATCGCGTAAAATCGGAATCGATTTGAAGCGTGAATCTGATCGTCAAACATAAAGCTATAGCTCCGGGCGTTTCATAGTAAACGCACGGAGCTATAGCTCATGGTTATAGCGGCTTGCCGGCCCCGACCGTCAGCACTTTCCGCCCCCGGATGACGATCCGGAGGCCCGGCTTTACCGGACGCCCTTACCAGCCGCCGGTGGCGAGCCAGCGGTCGACCATGTCGAGCCGGTCCCAGCCCCAGAAGGGCTCGCCATCGACGATGAAGAAGGGCGAGCCGAAGACGCCGCGCTCCACCGCATCGTCGACCTCGCTGCGCAGCCGGTCCTTGACCGCCGGATCCTGGATGGCAGCGGTCACCGCGGTGCGGTCGATGCCGAGACTGCCCAGCGTCTTCGCCGCGATCTCCGCCACCGTGTCGGCGGAGCCGATGTCCTGCCCCTCGCCGAAATGGGCGTGATAGATCGCGCGGGCCAGCAGCTTGGCCTGTTCAGGATGCTCGTCGGCCAGCCAGTAGAAGGCGCGCGAGGCGGCGACGCCATTGGCCGGGGCCGAATCGGGGAAGGTGAAGGGCGCGCCGGTCAGGCGGGCGATGCGTCCGACATCCTGGGTCAGATACTCGCCGCGCAGGGGCTGCTCCAGGTTCGGCTTCATGCCCGTCACCTTGAAGATGGCGCCGAGCAGGACCGGGTGCCAGATGACGGTGCGGCCATGCTTCGCCGCCAGCTCGTCGATGCGCAGGCTGGCGAAGTAACCGTAGGGCGAGCCGAAGTCGAAATAGAAATCGATGGGATCAGACACGCGCGTTTCCTCTCCGGCAGGTTTTCAGGAAAGGCTAACGCGGGTGTGGGAAGGCGTCCAGGGGGCGTCCGGGGCAGCTGGGGGAGGAAGGCCGGACGGGCACCGTGGACCCGTCAGACGGTGCGGACCTTGGCGTCGAAGACGTAGCCGGCACCACGCTCGGTCTTGATGATGCGGGGTTCCTTCGGATTCGCCTCGATCTTGCGGCGCAGGCGCAGGATCAGCACGTCGATGGAGCGGTCGAACACCTCCGCCCCGTCGACCCGCGTGAGGTCGAGCAGCTGGTCACGGGTCAGCACCCGCTGCGGCCGCTTGACGAAGGCCGCCAGCAGGCCGAACTCCGCCTTGGTCAGCTCCACCTCGCGCCCCTCCTGCCCGCGCAGACGCTGGGCTGTGAGGTCGAGTTCCCAGTTGGCGAACTGCACGACGGCGCGCAGCTCTTCCGGGCTGCGGGCCGGGCGGGCGTCGTTGGAGACGCGGCGCAGCACCGCCTTGATGCGGGCCAGCAGTTCGCGCGGGTTGAAGGGCTTGGTCAGGTAATCGTCGGCGCCCAGCTCCAGCCCGACGATGCGGTCGACATCCTGGTCCTTGGAGGACAGGATGATGACGGGGATCTGCGATTCGGTGCGGATCTGGCGGACAAGCCCCAGACCGTCGCCGTCGGGCAGACGCAGGTCGCAGACCACGAGATCGACAGGCTCGCCATCCAGGGCCTGCCGGGCCGATGCGGTATCCTGCGCCGTCGTGACCCGGTACCCCTCTCCTGCCAGATATGAGGCCAAAAGCTCCCGAATCGGCTCGTCGTCGTCGACCGCGAGAATATGCATGCCTGTTACCTCCCCAAACCTTCTTATCTCACGCGCGAGCGCCACGCAATGCGTTACAACCCCGTAACAGCCGCGGCTCTTTCGCCCACCGCATGAGTTGGTTGAAACCCCCTGCCGCTCCAGCGACATAAAAATACCCTTGCGCAGACATTAACCAGAAACACGTTGCGGTTTAAATCCAGACCATCGAACAGGGGACGGTTGCCCGCCACGGAGCGCCGGACCAATGCCGTGATGGGGAATGCGCCGCCATGTCGAACATCGATCATTGCCTGGAGCGTCTGGCCCTGCTCGACCGCGCCGACCGTCTGCTGAACGAGGTGCGGGTCTATGGGCAGCATGGCCCGATCCGCGAAACGCTGGCGCAGCACCGGCTGCTGCTGGGCGAGGCGAGGCGCCATCTCGATTCGGCGCGCTCGGTCGGGCGGCCGGGCTAACGGCCGGGTCGAACGACAGGCCCCCAAAAAGACTGGGACAAGACAACGATCATGTCCGGCTGCACCGTCCCGGCACTGCCGATGCCGCAACAGCGCGGCGCATCGCACGCCCCGGCCCACTCCCCGGCCCACATCAGGACCGCAAGGCGCCTGCCCGCCGACGGCAACCGCCGTCCGGTGGCGGAACGTTGCAGCCACCATCAGGGCTGCAATCCGGGTTGCGCGCCGAACGTGGCACAGGTCACGGCCCATAACAGCGCGCCGCTGTGGCGCACGATGATGGAACGCTGGCTGACGGCGGCGCCCTGACGCACGGGCCCCACCCTGCCGGCCTTATCCGACCCCTCCGGTAACGCTCTCCCTAATCCCGCCCGAATTCGCGCTTATGCCGACGGTCGGGAGCAACAGAACCTGAGAGACAATCATGACCCGTGCCATCCTTCTCGCCTCCACCGCCCTGCTGATGGCGGCCCCGGCCGCCTGGGCCGCGGCGGACGGACCAACCGGCGGGCAACTGGCGCTGACGCGGGTTCTGCTGTCCACCGGCGGCGTCGGCTATTTCGAATATGAGGCGACGGTCAGCGGCGATGCAGACCTGTCGCTGGAGGTCCGGCGCGATCAAGTCGACGACGTGCTGAAAAGCATCGTCGTCTATGACGACAAGGGCGGCGTCGGCACCATCGGGCTGCCCGGCGCCGAACCGCTGGACACCGCCTTCCGCGAACTGCCCTTCTCGGCGGGTGACCTCACTTCGCCCGCCGCTCTGCTGAACGCGATGCGCGGGGCGGAGGTGACGTCCGGCGGCTCCCGCCAGCTGACCGGCCGGCTGATGTCGGTGACGGAGGAGACGGTGCGGCTGCCGGGCGGCGACGGCGCCACCGCCACGCGCCACCGGGTGACGCTGATGACCGCCGACGGCCTGCGCCAGCTGGTGCTGGAGGAGGCCGATGCCCTGCGCTTCACCGATCCGGCGGTGCAGGCCCAGATCGACCGGGCGCTGTCGGCAGTGGCGGACAATGCCCGGCGCGAGCGGCGGCAGCTGACCGTGCACAGCCGGGCGCCGCAAGGGGCGCCGCAGGACGGCCAAACCGCCGGCGAGCGGCGGGTCCGGGTCGGCTATGTCGCGGAGATGCCGCTGTGGAAGGCGACCTACCGGCTCAGCATGACACAGGGCGGGCAGCCGCAAACCGGAGCGGCGAAGGAGGGCAGCGGCGCCCTGCAGGGCTGGGCGGTGCTGGAGAATCTCAGCGGCGAGGATTGGAAGGGCGTCGATCTGACGGTGGTGTCCGGCAACCCGGTCACCCTGCGCCAGGCGCTCTACACCCCCTACTTCGTCGAACGGCCCGAGGTGCCGGTGGAGGTGCTGGGCCGGGTGCTGCCGACGGCGGACGAGGGCACGGTGACGCTGAACGATGCCCATCCGGCGATGCGGGCGCAGTCGGAAGCCTCGCGCGCCGCGGCGCCGCCCGCCGGGGCGATGGCCGCTCCTCCGCCCCCCGCACCGGCCATGGCACCGGCGCCGATGGGCGAGCCGCTGGCGAAGGTCGCGCCCTACGGCAGCGCCGCCGGGACTCCGGCGATGGCCGCGGTGCGCGGTGCCGATGCCGGTGCTTCGGAAGGCGCCCAGGTGCTGTTCCATTACCCGCAACCGGTCAGCGTGCCGAACGGCGGGACGCTGATGATGCCGATCGCCGTCCGCAGCCTGCCGGTCGAGCGGGTGGCGCTCTACCAGCCGGGCACCGATGCCCGCCACCCGCTGGCATCGCTGCGGCTGCGCAACGACGGCGACACCGCCCTGCCGCCGGGGCTGCTGACCTTCTACGACCGCACTGGCGGTGCCGGGGCGGAGACCAGCGCCTATGTCGGCGACGCGCGCATGGCGACCCTGCCGGCGGGCGACAGCCGCCTGCTCTCCTTCGCCGTCGATCAGGCGGTGACCATCGACCGCGAGGAGAAGCCGAGCCGCCGGCTGTCCCGCGCCGCCCTTGCGGACGGCGTGCTGACCCTGTCGGTCACCGACCGGCAGAGCACCACCTACACGGTGGCGGGCGCCCCGGACGCCGACCGCAGCGTGGTGATCGAGCATCCGCGCCGTCCCGGCTGGGACCTCGCCGAGCCGGCGGACGGCAAGCCGGAGGCGACGGCCGGCGCCTACCGCCTGCCGCTGGCGGTGCCGGCCGGCAAGACGGTGACGCTGACCGCGACGCTGGAACGGCCGCGGCAGGAACGGATCGTGCTGACCGATCTGAGCGCCGACCAGATCGCCGCCCGCGCCTCCGCCCCCGAACTGCCGCCGGAGGTGCGTCAGGCGCTGACCACGCTGGCCGGCCTGCGGTCCGCCGTCGCCGAGAAGGAGCGCCGCATCGCCGAACTGGAGCGCGAGCGGACCGAGCGCATCGCCGACCAGGACCGGCTGCGCGAGAACCTGAAGGCCCTGCCGGCCGGCAGCGACCTGCACAAGCGCACGCTGGCGAAGATGGCGGAGGCGGAAAACCGGCTGGACGGCCTGGCCCGCGACCTGACCACCGCCCGCACCGAGGCGGAAGCGGCGCGGCAGACCTTGCGGGAGCGGGTGAAGGCTTTGGCGATCTGAAGAGATGAGGGGGGCGGGTTCCTCCGCCCCCCTTTCAGGCTTACGTTCTTACAGCGTCGTCGCGCTGCAATAGGCCCAGTCCTCGCCCTGCAGGCCGAAGAAGGCGGCGACCGGCTTGCCGCTGGACCGGTCGACGACGACGCGGAAGCGGCTGCCGGTGCAGGTGCCCTGGGTCTGCTTGGCGACGGGGACCTTGACGTGCTTGGACTTCAGGCAGGCTTCCGACATCTTCGGCGGGTTGGCCGGGCCGTCCACCTTCTTGCCGTTCAGCACCATGTAGTAAGTGGTCGCCTGCCCGCCCTTGACGTCGGCCTTCACCTCGATCTTGCCGAAGCGCGACTTGTAGAGGCCGGCATCCTGTTCGCCGTCCGGCGCGCCGCTGGGCAGCGAGCGGAAGGAGATGGCGGCGCAGGAGGGCGGGTCCTTGGCCTCGGCCGGGGCGGCGGCCAGAACGGCGATGCCGCCGGCCAGCAGCAGGGCGGCAGGCACGGACAACAGACGGGCAGACAGCATGGAAAAGCCCTTTCGAACCGGTTGAAACGTCATTTCGGCATCACGCAGAAGGTGGTCTGCTGCATCAGGGCGCAGTCCTTCTCGACGCCGCCGTCCAGCATCGACACCTCGACCTGGGTGATGACCAGGGTGCGGCCCGGCTTCACCACGCGGGCGCGGGCGATCATGACGTCGCCCTTGGCCGGCGACATCAGGTTGATCTTGAACTCCACCGCCAGCACTTCCGCCCCGGCCGGCATCAGGCTCAGCGCCGCATAGCCGCCGGCATTGTCGGCCAGCGTGCTGACCATGCCGGCATGGAAGAAGCCGTGCTGCTGCGTCAGGTCGGCACGGAAGGGCAAGCGCATCTCGCAGAAGCCCGGCTCCATCGCCGCCAGTTCGATGCCGAGCGTCTTGCAGATCGGCTGCTGTTCGAAGGACGCGAAGCAGCGCGCCTTCCAGTCGGGAGTGCGGGGTTCGAAAATGGCGGGCAAGGGAAGGGTCTCCGGCAGAGGGGTGCCAAGGGGGAGGGGCGCCAAGGGAGGCGGTGCGCCACAGCCTGCGTCAGCCGCCCCGCCGGATCAAGCGGCCGAACGGAGTGCGCGTCACCTTGCCCACCTCGGCCGCCCTCCGGTTGCTCCGCAATTGGCCGGTATCAGCCGCCGATCAGGCCCATCTGCGGGCTGGACGGTTCGGCATGGGCGCGCATCGGCATGCGGCCGGCCAGATGGGCGGCGCGGCCGGCATTGACCGCGTCGCGCATCGCCGCCGCCATCCGCACCGGGTCGCGCGCCTTCGACACCGCGGTGTTCAGCAGAACGGCGGCGCAGCCAAGCTCCATCGCCAGCGCCGCGTCGGACGCGGTGCCGATGCCGGCATCCAGCACCACCGGCACCGGGCTGCGGGCGCAGATCGTCTCGATGGCGTGCGGGTTGCGGATGCCCATGCCGGAGCCGATGAAGGCCCCCAGCGGCATCACCGCCGCCGCCCCCAGGTCGGCCAGCTTGCGGCAGGTCACCGGATCGTCGTTGCAATAGGGCAGCACGACGAAGCCGTCATTCACCAGCTCCTCGGTGGCGCGCAGCAACTCCTCCACGTCGGGATAAAGCAGTTCGCGGTCGCCGATGACCTCCAGCTTGATCCAGGACGTGTCCAGCGCCTCGCGCGACAGCTGGGCGGTCAGCACGGCCTCCTTTGCGGTCATGCAGCCGGCGGTGTTGGGCAGCAGCCCGACCGGCCCGTTCGGGCGCCGGGCGGTGGCGCGGGCCAGCACGTCGACGAGGCTTTCCGAATAGCCGTCCAGGCTGATGCGGCGGATCGCCAGCGTGACCAGTTCGCTGCCGCTGGCCGCCAGCGCGTCGAGCATCACCTGCTGGTTCGGATAGCCGGCAGTGCCGAGGAACAGCCGCGAGCCGAGGCTGCGCCCGGCGATGGTGAGGGTGTCGGTGGGCATGGGGAGAGCCTTTTGCAAAAGCCCTCTCCTCTGACTGGCCTGGGGAATTCCCCCTCTCCCCCGGGGGGGGGGGGAGAGGGGATCCTTCCCGGGCTGGTCACGGGAGAGGGAAATTCAGGGTCAGCCGCCCTGGATGGGGCGGACGATTTCCAGGCTGTCGCCGGGCTGAAGCGGAGTCTCCGGCCAGCGGCGGCGGGGGACCACGGCGCCGTTCAGAGCGACCGCGACGCCGAGTGTTCCGGCGGCGATGCCGCGCCCGGCCAGGAACTCGGCGACGGAGGCGGCGGACAGCGGCTCTTCGCGGCCGTTGACGCGGATGGCTTCACGTGAAACGGCGGTCATGCGGCGGCTCCCGCGGCGACGAAGCGGTCGGCGGCGAAGGGGCGCAGCAGCGGGTCGGTCTCGCCGGTCAGCACCAGACGGGCGATGCCGTCGGCGGTCACCGGGGTCAGCAGGATGCCGTTGCGGTGGTGGCCAGTGGCGTGGATCAGGCCGGGAATGCCGCTCTCGCCCAGGATCGGCGCATCGTCACGGCTGCCGGGACGGAAACCCGCCCACGCTTCCTCGATGGGCAGCTCGGCGATGCCCGGCAGCGCCCGCCACGCTCCTTCCAGCAGGGCGAACTGGCCGCCGGCGGTCAGGCGGTCGTCGAAGCCGCGCTCCTCCGTCGTGGCGCCGATCAGCAGCCGGCCGTCCAGCCGCGGGATCAGGTAGGTGCCGGGCGTCCACACCACATGGCGCAGCAGCGGCTGACGGGGGTCCATGCGCAGGCAGACCATCTGCCCCTTCACCGGACGTACCGGCGGCTTCGCGGCGGGCGGCAGCCCAGGCACCCCGGCCGACCACGCCCCGGCGGCCAGCACCACCTGGTCGGCCCGGTGCAGCGTCTCAGCCAACCGCACCCCGACGGCGCGCCCGCCCTCCACCGCCAGCGCCACCTCGCCGCACCGCTCATGCAGATGGGCGCCGGCAGCCTCGGCGGCGCGGCGCAAGGCGGCTGCGACCTTGCGGTTGTCGACCTGATGGTCGCCGGCACAGAACAGGGCGCCGGCAACACCCGGTTGCAGGAAGGGTTCGCGCCGCCGCACCTCGGCCCCGTTGAGCCACTCCACCGGCAATCCCAGATCGCGCTGGAACCCGTGCAGGAAGCGGACCTTCGCGGCATCGTCGGCGGTCAGCGCGATGACCATCGTGCCTTCGCTGCGCAGGTCGACGGCCATGCCGCTCGCCGCTTCGAGATCGCGGGCGAAGTCCGGCCACAGGGCCTGCGACGCGCGGGTCAGCGGCAGCAGCCCCTCCTCACCCGGCTCGGTTTCGACACAGGCGGCCAGCATGCCGCCGGCGGCATGGGTGGCGCCGCGCCCGGCCTCCCCCCGCTCGAAGACATCGACGCGGCAGCCGGCCGACGCCAGCCTCCAGGCGATGGCGAGGCCGATGCAACCGGCGCCGATGACAGCAACGGAAGGACGGAGTCCCGGCGCGGAAACGGAATATGGATGCGGTTCTGGCGCATGGATCATGCGGCGGCTCCCTTCGCTGGAATTACCCAGACAGGTTCGATGGGTGTGTTCTCAGCCGCGCGACCACCGCACGGCACCCCAGGCCTATGGATTGCCTTATGCCAATGTTCCGCTGGCCCCACAAGCGGAATCGACCGTCGCCCGGCCCGCCGCATCTGCCTGCAGCCCAACCAGACGATGGATGCGGCGACAGGCCGCAGCCGGATACGGAGTCCCCCCGACAGGAAACGCTACCAATCGGCAGCTAAATTGTCGGCAAAATGAGCCATACCCGGGCACTCACAGCAGAAAACGGGCGCCGCCAATGCGCGGGATGAACAACAAAGACGACCGAGGATTCGCCAGCATGCTGTCTTTCTTCCGCTCGGACTCCCCGACCTCCCCCGTCCCCGGCACCCCGGTCGGCACCCCAGCCGGCAGGTCCGAACCGGCAGCGCACGCCGCCGGACCGGCGGAACAGCCGATCCGCAGCCTGTGCCTGCCGGCGGGGCAGATCGGTGCCGCGGCGCTGGACGGGCTGAGTTTCGCCGCCGGGGCGCCGGCGCTGGTCGTCGGCTTCGTGTCGCCGCATGTCGATTTTGCCGCCACCGCGCGGGCGGTCCGCTCCGCCCTGCCGGCGGCGACCCAGCTGGTGCTGGTCTCCACCGCGGGCGAACTGTGCGCGACCGAGGGCCAGCCGCTCTACCGCAAGGCCGGTGACCGCTGGGACAGCGTGGTGCTGCAATCCTTCAGCCCGCGCCTGCTCGCCGGGGTCAGCATCCAGTCGGTCCCGCTGCATTGCGACGACCTGCGCGGCGGCCGCCCGACGCGCGACGTGCCGGCCCGGGTTGAGGCGATCCGCGGCGAGCTCGACCGCATCCGCGTCCCCTTCCCCGTCGACAGCCACGACACGGTGGCGCTGACCTTCATCGACGGGCTGTCGGCCAGCGAAAGCTGGTTCATGGAGGCGGTCTACCGCTCCGGCCATTTCCCCTGCCTGTTCATCGGCGGCTCGGCCGGCGGCAAGCTCGACTTCCGCAACACCCATCTGTTCGACGGCCAGCGCGTGCTGGAGAACGTGGCGGTGACGATCTTCCTGAAGATGGCGCCCGGCATCCGCTACGGCATCTTCAAGTCGCAGAATTTCCGGCCGACCCAGACCCGCTTCGCCGTGGTCGACGCCGACCCGATGCGCCGCATCGTGCGCAGCGTGATCGACCGCGACGGCTTCGAGGTCGTCGGCTTCATCGACGCGCTCGCCAAATCCCTGCGCTGCAAGCCGCAGGAGTTGCCGGGCAAGCTGGCGAAGAACACCTTCGCCATCGAGATGGAGGGAGAGCTGTTCGTCCGCTCCATCTCCGGCTTCGATTTCGAGAAGGGGGAGGTCGCCTTCTACTGCGACGTCAATCCCGGCGACTCGCTGTGCCTGGTGGAGGCGACCGACTTCGTCCGCCAGACGGAGGACGACCTCTCGGCCTATCTGCGCAACAAGCCGCGGCCGGTCGGCGCCATCCTGAACGACTGCATCCTGCGCCGGCTGAACAACCCCGACCAGCTGTCGCGGGTCCATGCCTTCGACGGGCTGGCCGCCGCCGGCTTCTCCACCTTCGGCGAGCTGCTGGGCATCAACATCAACCAGACCCTGTCGGCGCTGATGTTCTTCGAGGTGCCGCCCGGCGCCGCCTTCTCCGACGACATGGTCGACCGTTTCCCGGTGCATTACGCCCGGTTCCAGAGCTATTTCATCGCCACCCGCTACAACCGGCTGGAGCTGCTGAGCCGCATCCGCAACAGCGTGATCGAGCGGATGCACAGCTATCTCGACGCGCTGGTGACGCTGACCGGCGGCGTGCAGGAGACCGCCAGCTATGCCGCGCGCATCGGCGGCTCGATGTCGGCGATCGAGGCGACGCTGAACCGCCACGCCACTCTGTTCGACGGCCACGCCGACCGCAAGGAGGCGCTGGTCCGCGAATTCAACCAGCTGTCCACGGTGGTGAAGAGCATCGAGAAGGTGCTGGCGGTGATCGACGGCATCGCCAGCCAGACCAACCTGCTGGCGCTCAACGCCACCATCGAGGCCGCCCGTGCGGGAGAGGCCGGAAAGGGCTTCGCCGTGGTGGCGGCGGAGGTGCGCAAGCTGGCCAACGACACCAAGCAGACGCTGGCCGACACCCGCCGCGCCATCGACCAGGTGGTGACCTCCGTCCGCTCCGTCGGCGGCCAGCTCGACGACACCAGCGCCCGCATGGACGAGGCCGCCACCGCCTCGCAGGAGTTGCAGACCGACATCCATGGGGTGATCGATGAGGTGGAGGGCGCCCAGAAGGCCATCGAAGGCCGCCTGTCCGACATGAACGATCATGCCCGCCGCATGGAGGACATCAACCGCTACATCGCCTTCCTGAAGCAGCTCGACCGGGCGGGGTGAGCGGGCGGCGGCCCGACACCTCACGCCAAAAACCCGTGCAGGAACCAGCGCGGGGTCTCGTCAGGGCAGTACAGGCCGGCGCGGAACAGCCAGAACCGCCGGCCGCCGTCATCCTCCACACGGTAATAGTCGCGCACCGCCGGCCCCAGCGACCCTTGCCCACGCCACCATTCGCATTCGATGCGCTCCGGCCCCTCGGCCCGGCGCACACGGTGGGGCACGCCGCGCCAGACGAACAGCAGCGGCGGGTCGTCGGGCAGCGGGGCGGTGGCCTCAACCGGCTCGGGCGGGGTCAGCAGGCGCAGGGGGCGCGGTTGCCCGGCGGGCCAGGGCTTCGGCGCCGGCAGGCGCTCCATCGGCGGATGCGGCGCCACGCAGCGCTCCGGCAGCCAGCTTTCCCGCGGCACCAGCCGCAGCACCGCCCGTTCCCCCAGCCGCAGCGTCAGCCGGTCGACCAGTTCGGCCAGTTGGTCGTCATTCCCCTGATCGCCGGCCTCCCCTCCGTCGATTGCAGTCTGGACGGCGGACAGCGGTCCCGTCTCGGTCGCCGACAGCACCAGGGTTTCCAGCCCCGGCCCCGGCTCGATGCGCTCGAGCAGCGGGGCGAACAGCCGGGCAAGAGCCACCGGGTCGCGGGTCGGGCGGCTGGTGCCGAGCGTCAGGCTCTGCGGTTCGTCGTCCACCCGCTGGTCGGTGCGGTGGGCATCCAGCCGCAGCCGGCGCGCCCCCTGCCCCGCCGCCTCCAGCCCCTTGCACAGCCTCCCCAGCAGATGGCGCAGCGCCCCGGCAATCGATTCGGGCGTGGCGATCGGTTCGGCGAAGGTCAGGCGCTCGCGATGGTCCGGCACCGGCCGGCGAGGGGAGATCGGCTCGTCCAGCCGGCCGAAGGCCTGATCGTACCGTTGCATCAACCCGGCTCCGAACCGCGCCGCCAGCCCCGCCCGCGGCATGGCATGCAGGTCGCCGATCCGGCGCAGGCCCAGCGCATGCAGCCCCTCCACCGTCTCCGCCGGCAACCGCAGGGCAGAGAGCGGCAGGCCGTCCAACGCCTCACGACGACGCTGCTCCGGACTGCCGAACCGCACCAGCCCCCAGGCGGCGGCCGGGGTGTCGGCGATGGCGGCGCGGGCGGCGAAGCCGGCGGCGCGCAGCCGGCCGGTCAGGTCGGCGGCCAGCGCCGGCTCGCCCCCAAAGAGATGGGCGCAGCCGGTGAGGTCGATCACCACCCCGTCCGGTTCGTCCGCCGCGGTCCAGGGGCTGTAGCGCCGCGCCCAGTCGGCAATGCGGCCGAGCAGGGCCGAATCGGCCTCCGGCGTCGCCTCCGCCGCCTCCAGCGTCGGTTCCAGTGCACGGGCATCGCTGAGGGTGTGGCCGGGAGCGATGCCCAGCATTGCCGCCGCCCGGTTGACCGCGACCACTACCCGCCGCTGGCGCTCCGTCCGCAGCAGGACGAGGGGGCGTGCGCGCACCTCCGGCGGCATGAGCCGTTCCCGCGCGTCGGTCGGCAGACGCGGCAGCCACAGAGCGAGGATGCGGCGCTTGGTTCTCTCTGCTCCGCGGACCAATCCCTCTCCCCTCGATCGCTAAGAACAAACAAAGAACATTCTAGCGCTGACTTGGCCGCATGGGGAGTCTCTCCTTTGGGGTCATCTTGCCGAAACGCTCGGTAGTGCCGACATTCCGTACATGACCCCACATCCCCCGTCCTTCGCCCGCCATCCGGTCGTCAGCCGTCTGGCTCCGCTCCTTCTCCTGCTGGCGGCCGGCGCCTGCGCGCCGTCGGACCTGCGCGACGACACGCCCGGCCGCGCCCAGGCTTTTCCGCCCGTCTACAACCAGACGGTCGTTCCCGGCGGGGGCGAGCGACGAACCTGGAGCCAGATTCAGGCGGAGCAGTCGCGGACCGACTCGAAACCCGCCACCGCGGCCCGGCCCCGCCAAACCAGCGACAGTCAGAGCGACGACCGACAAATCCGCCGCGACCCGGACGGCACCGACCAGCCGCCGCCCAAACGCCGCCGCGGCAGTTCGTCGCCGCCGCCCGACCCGGCCGCCCTGTCCCAGCCGCCGCGCCCGATCCCGGTGCCGCCTCCGCCCTCGTCCCAGAGCGCCACCGACGCCTTCAAGCGCGACCTGATCCGGCCGGAGGTGGACCGCATGCGCACCGACGACGCCATGGGCCGGCTCGACCCGCTGGGCCAGCGCGACCTGATGCGGCGCGAGAACGACCTGCGCCAATTCGGCGACCCGCTGGCGCGGTAGCGGCAACCCCGCCTCCCCCATCGGCGCCGATGTTAGCCCCGGTCCTGGCAGCTTGACCCCGCCCCCGCTCAGCCGCCATACCGGCAGCTGGAGCTGAACGGACGGGGGATGCGGGCGCATGACGACAGTGACGGGGGCCTTCGGCAACGGGCTGACCACGCCGGTGTGGGTGTTGCAGCATCTGCTGGGCATCCTCGGCATCGGCATGTGGGCCGGACAGTCCGGCGGCACCGCGGTGTGGCAGGTGCCGGCCGCCGCCGTAACCGCCGCGCTGGCGGCGGGCTTCGCCGCCCAGATGGGCGTACGGCTGCCTTATGCCGGGCCGGGGTTGGCGGCCTCGCTGGTGGTGGTCGGGTCGCTGGTCGCGCTGGGGGTGCGCGCCCCGGCGGTGGTGGCGGTGCTGGTTGCTGCGGTTGCTGCGGTGTTCCACGGCCATGCACATCAGGGACCGCCGCTCTATTGGGCCGGTTTCGCGTCAGGGTTGATGCTGGTGACCTGCGGCGGGCTGGGTCTGTCGATTGCGGTGACGCAGGCCGAGTCGGACCGTGCCGTGCGTTTGTGTGGCGGTGCGGTAGCAGTCGCCGGCGTTCTCGACCTCGTCGGCGTGATTTGACCGGATGCGCCTTGAAATGACCGGGTTGCGCGGAAATCTTTGAAGGCACGACCTTCCCCTCCCCGCCCCTCCCGCCCGGGACGCACGGGCCAGACGAACGGAACGATCCGGTGCCCCGCGCAGCCGCCAAAGCCTGCCCACCCCCGTCGGGGCTCCGCTCTCCGGGAGCTGGGCCGCATTCCGATGCGGCTCCCCTGACTCAACCCGTTCTGACCCGCCGCCATCTGCTGGGCGGGCTGATGGGAGGGGTGGCCCTGGCCCCGCTGCTTGGCGGCGGATTGCTGGCCGGCGGATTGCTGGGCGGTCCGGCTGCCGCGCAGGATCTCCGCTATTTCCGCATCGGCACCGGCACCACCTCCGGCACCTATTTCCCGATCGGCGGGCTGATCGCCAACGCCATCTCCAACCCGCCGGGCTCGCGCCCCTGCGACAAGGGCGGAAGCTGCGGCATCCCCGGCCTGATCGTGGTGGCGCAGGCCAGCAACGGTTCGGTCGACAATGTCGAGATGCTGCGCGCCGGCACGGTGGAGGCCGGCTTCGCCCAGGCCGACGTCGCCTATTGGGCCTACAGCGGCACCGGCAGCTTCACCGGCAAGCGCCCCTTCACCGAACTGCGCTCGCTCGGCATGCTCTATGCGGAAGCGATCCAGATCGTCGTCCGCTCCGACGGCTTCATCGACCGCATGGCCGACCTGAAGGGCCGCAGCATCTCGCTCGGCGAGGAAGGCTCCGGCACGCTGGTGGAGGCGCGGCTGATCCTGGACGCCTACGGCCTGTCGGAAAGCACGATCACCCCGCTCTACCTCAAGCCCGGCACCGCGGCCGACCGGCTGGCGAAGGGCGAGCTGGACGGCTTCTTCATGGTCGGCGGCTACCCGGTGGCGGCGGTCAGCGACGTGGCGGCGCGGGTGCCGATCCGTCTGGTGCCGCTGGACGGCGAGCCGGCCGACCGGTTGCTGCGCAGCCAGCGCTTCTACATCGAGCAAGAAATCCCGGCCAACGCCTATCCCGGCAGCGCCAACACCCCGACGCTGAGCCTGGGGGCGGAACTGCTGACCCGCGCCGACCGCGACCCCGACCTGATCTACGGCGTCGTCCGCGCGCTGTGGCACGAGAACACCCGCCGCGTCCTGGCCGACGGGCATCCGCAGGGCCGCAACTTCGATCCCGCCCGCGCGGTCGCCAATGTCTCGGTCCCCCTGCATCCGGGGGCGGAGCGCTTTTACCGCGAGGCCGGCCTGCTCGGCAGCGCCGCCAACGAACCGGCCCGTTCCCCATCCAATGCGACCGACATCCCCCCCACTGCCGGGGACAAAGCGGCGAACGGGGCGGCGAACGGCGCCCCACCTGCCGAAAGGAACACCTCCGGGAAAAGCACCGAGGACAAGCCGCCGCGCTGATCGCCCGCTGGCCGGACAGGACGAAAGGACCGTTTCCGCACGCCCCGCCGGTGGAATAGTCTGAGCGGCATCCGGTCGATCCTCGCGATCGGGCGCAACGGACGGAAGGAGACGGGCATGCCGGCCGGCGAAGGGGTGCGCATCGCGATCCGTTCCGCCCGCGACGCCGACGCCGCCCGCTGTGCCGAAATCTTCCTGCACGGCCGCCGCCAAGCCTTCTCCTGGCAGCCCGCCGACCGGTTCGGGCTGGACGATTACTACGACTGCGTCCGTGGGGACTCGGTGCTGGTGGCCGAGACGGGCGGGACGGTGGTCGGCTTCGTCTCGCTCGATCCCAAGGCCGGCATCATCCACAACCTGTTCATCGACCCCGGCTGGCGCAAGCGCGGCATCGGATCGGCCCTGCTGCGCGAGGCGCTGGACCTGTTGCAGGGTGGCGCCCGGCCGGCCGAGCTGGCCTGCGCCGCCCGCAACGCCGACGCCCGCGCCTTCTACGAACGCAACGGCTGGACGCCGGTCGGCGAAGCGTCGAACCAGCCCGACGCGCTGGTGCTCTACCGCCTGTCGCGGGCGGGGTAGATGGCTGCTCCCCCCGTCCTCCCGCTTGCCCCGCGAAACTTCCTCCAACGAGACGATTTGGCTCGGATGCGCGGGCTGTTTTCGTTTGCGGCGTTGCGGTAAAGTCCCGCCGCCATGCGAACCCTGTACCACCACCCGATCCACGCCCTGTCGCGCACCGCGCGCGTGATGCTCGCCGAGAAGGGCCTGCCCTTCGAACCCGTGGTCGAAAGGCCGTGGGAACGGCGGACCGACTTCCTGAAGCTGAACCCGGCCGCCGAGGTTCCGGTGCTGGTGGAGGAGGACGGGACGGTCGTCGCCGGCGGCCTCGCCGTCATCGAATATCTGGAGGAGGCCTATCCCGACACCCCCCTGCTGCCGCGCGAGATCGCGGCGCGGGCCGAGGTTCGGCGGGTCGCCGACTGGTTCCTCCACAAGTTCGAACGCGAGGTGGCGGAAAACCTCGTCGGCGAAAAGCTGATCAAGCGGCTGTCCGGCCAAGGCCACCCCTTCGCACCGGCGATTCGCGCCGGTCTGGCCAACGTCACCTACCACCTCGACTACATCGCCTTCCTGTCGGAGCGCCGGCCCTGGCTGGCCGGGTCGTCCTTCACCCTAGCCGACATCGCCGCCGCGGTGCAGCTGTCCTGCCTCGACTACATCGACAACGTGCCGTGGGACCGCAGCCCGGAGGCCAAGGACTGGTACGCCCGGATCAAGTCGCGCCCCAGCTTCCGCGCGCTGCTGGCCGACAACATCACCGGCTGCCCGCCGCCCAAGCACTATGCCGACCTGGATTTTTAATATCCTGTTTGGATTTCGCCCAAGAGGGGCATGGACCGGCCGAGCGTATCAAGATTAACGTGCTCCCTAAATCGTAGTTGGGAGTAGGTGCTCGATGCGTCTCCGCCGTTCTTCGCCCGTTCCGGCCCTGCCGGTCCGTTCCCTCAGGCCCGCCCTGATCGCCGGCGGCATGCTGGCCCTGGTGGCCGGCTGGTCGCCTGCCCAGGCCGCCCCGGCCGTCGACGATGCCGGCGCCAAGGCGCTCGCCGCGTCGCTGAAGAAGGATCTGCCGCGCTGGTTCCCGCCGCCCGCCGAGGATGGCGAGGGCATCGGCTTCGAATGGGAGGGCGAACCGACGGTCAAGCCGGCCGGCGACCATTACGACGTCGCGCTGCCGCGCCTGTCGGCCGAGGATGCGGAAGGCACCCTGTTCGACATCGGCACCATCCTGCTGGCGGTGACGCCGAAGGACGACAGCCAGTACGGCGTGTCGATCACGCTGCCCAACGCCATGAAGGTGCAGAACCTCGACGACAACGACGAATATGTCGATGCCGCCACCATCACCATCGGCAAGCAGTCCTTCACCAGCACCTGGTCGGGTGCGCTGGAAACCCTGCTGACGGTCGACGGCGCCTTCAACGATCTGGCGGTCACCGCCGCCGGCGGCAAGGGCAAGGTGTCCATCGCCACCATGACCATGGTGCAGGATCTGAAGCCGGAGACCGGGACCGGCGGCGCCACCCTGTGGAGCGGCCCGGCCGCCTTCGCCTTCGGCGGCCTGTCGGTGCAGGACGACAAGAACAAGGAGCTGATGAAGATCGGCGGCGTCACCACCGAGGCGACCTACAGCCGCGTCGACCTGACCAAGGTCAGCGCGCTGCAGAAGCTGTCCGAACAGACCGCCGCCAAGGGCGTGGCGCCGACCAGCTCCGAACTGCTGCCCAAGCTCCAGGGCATGTTCGGCGGCATCAGCGGCGCGATGCGCCTGTCCAACCTGTCCTTCGTCAATCCGGAGGACGGCACCGCGGTGGCTCTCGGCCATCTCGCCTTCCGCAGCGGCCTGACCGATCTCGATCAGGCGATGTCCACCGTCAGCATGGGCATCGAGGCGCGCGACTTCACCATGACGCCGTCGCCGGCCCCGGTGGCCTTCACCCCGCGGGCCTTCGAAATGAAGCTGTCGGTCGCCAAGCTGCCGAACAGCGCCCTGTGGAAGGCCTTCACCGAGCTGGCCAAGTCCGCCGAGGCCGAAGAGGCCCCGCCGGCGAAGAAGGGTGCCAAGGCCAAGGCGGCCGCGCCCGCGTCGCCCTCGGCGGACGTGGTCATGCAGCAGGCGATGGCCGCGATGGGCGAAGCCGGGACCGAGCTGCGCATCGACGCGCTGAACCTCGACACCCCGGCGACGGCCGGCACCGCCACCGGCGCGGTCAAGGTCGCGACCCAGGCCGCCTTCGGCGTCACCGGCGGCGCCACCGTCCTGCTGCGCGGCATCGACGCCGCGGTGAAGGCGATGCAGCCGGCCCCCGGCGCCAAGCCCGACAAGGAGACCCAGGATCTGCTCGCCGGTCTGGCGATGGTGCAGGCCCTGGGGCAGGCCGGCAAGGACGACACCGGCGCCGACACCCGCACCTACAAGATCGACATCACGGAGGCCGGCCAGCTCCTGCTGAACGGCGCCGACATGACCGCCCTGCTGGCCGGCGGCAGCGAACCCGCCCCGGCCCCGGCGGAAAAGCCGAAGAAGAAGTAAGCCCGGCAGACGGCACGCCGAAGCGTCAGACCAGCAAAGCCCCCGATTCCGGCAAACCGGGATCGGGGGCTTTTTTTGGATTGGAGCCGGAAACAGGGACGGCAGCCCTCAACCCGTCGATCAGGCGGTCCAGACCGAAGCGGAAGCGGGCGTCGTCATCATTGTCCGCGATCAGCAGCCTCACCGTGGCGGCGGCATGGGGATAGCGTGCCTCCTGCTCCGCCGTCAGCTGTTGCGCCACCCGTTTCAGGTCGATCCCCTCGCCGTTTCCACCGGGAGACGGCAGGGTCGCCTGTTCCTCGATGGTGAAGCCGATCACGAAATACAGCACCGTGAACAGCATATGGGCCGCCGTGCGCTCGTCGGCCCCGGCAGCGCGCAGGGTCGCGATGGCGCGGTCGCTGACGTGCAGAACATTGTCCATGACCGGAAAGGTTCCGGCATAGACGCGCGCCCCGTCGCGCCGGGACTTCAGGGCACGGCGGAACTCCGTCGCCATCTCCCGCAGCCACGCGTCCCAGGGCAGTCCGGCATCGGCAGGAAGCCTCATCTCCGCCAGCAGGGCGTCGGCCATCGCGTCGAGAAGCGCCTGCTTGCCGGCGAAATGCCAATAGAGCGATGGCGCCTGGATCCGCAGCGCCCCGGCGAGACGCCGCATCGTCAGCCCCTCGATCCCCACTTCATCCAGCAGGGTCATCGCGGCGTCGATGATGTCCTGTCGCTGCACACGCATGGCCATAAGTCCGCTTCTTCCTGCCGGGATTGACAAACTAACGCCGTTAGGTGAAATCTAACAACGTTAGTTTACCAAGCGCCGCGCATCGCGGCCCAGCAGAGGAACGCCCCATGGACCCCCACCGAATCCACACGGTCGAGGCGCTGCGGCAGCTCTACGACATGCCATCCGAGCGCATCGTGAAGATGAGCTTTCCCTTCCTGGACGATCACTGCCTGCGCTTCGTTGCCGAATCGCCGCTGGTCTTCGTCGCCACCATGGCGGAAAGCGGGATGGATTGTTCGCCGCGCGGCGGGCGTCCAGGCTTTGTCCAGGCCGAAGACCGCCACACGCTGGCCCTGCCCGACTGGCCCGGCAACAACAAGCTTTCCTCGATCACCAACATCCTCACCTCCGACGGCGGCTGCGGACTGGTGTTCCTGGTGCCGGGGATGGACATCTTCCTGCGGGTCAACGGCATCGCCACCGTGACCACGGCCCCACCCCTGCTCGAACGGCTGAGGGAGGAGGGACGCACCCCGAAGGCCGCCATCCGCCTGTCCGTGCGGGAAGCCTTCTTCCATTGCGGCAAGGCGCTGCGCCGCTCGCATCTGTGGCAACCGGACGCCTGGTCGGTGCCGCGCGACATGCCGTCTCCCGGCCAGGTGGTGAAGGACCAGGCGGGGCTGGCGGACCTGTCGGTCGAGCAGATCGACGCGATGTACCGGAAAGGGCTGGCGGAACAGCTCTACAGCGAATCCCCGCATATGGAATGAAGGCCGTCGCTCCGGATGCGGCGAAGGGGAGAAGGAGGCGGGACCTCCGGTTCAGGTCCCTCCACCGCGACACCCCGCCGCACACCTCCCGCGGTTGCACGGCACAAGCCTCTTGAACGGCCGGGATGCTTTCACATATCTCCGCCGTCTTGACGCCAACACCCGTGCAAAAACCAACGAAGGTGCCCCCATGACCGAGGAACGGCTCAGTTTTCAAGCCGAGGTCAGCCGTCTGCTCGACATCGTCGCCCACTCGCTCTACAGCGAGAAGGAAGTGTTCCTGCGCGAACTGGTCTCCAACGCGTCGGACGCCTGCGACCGCCTGCGCTACGCGGCGCTGACCCAGCCGGAACTCTCGGCCGACGATCCGAACCTCAAGATCCGCCTGCTGGTCGACAAGGACGCGCGGACCCTGACCGTCGCCGACAACGGCATCGGCATGAACCGCGACGATCTGGTCGAGAATCTCGGCACCATCGCCCGCTCCGGCACCGCCGCCTTCATGAAGTCGCTGGACGGTGCGGAGAAGGGCGACGGCAAGAAGGACGTCAACCTGATCGGCCAGTTCGGCGTCGGCTTCTATTCCGCCTTCATGGCCGCCGACAAGGTGACGGTCCTGACCCGCAAGGCCGGCGAGCCCACCGGCTGGCGCTGGGAGTCCGACGGCAAGGGCGAGTTCACCGTTGCCGAGGCCGACGGCCTGCCGCGCGGCACGCAGATCGTCCTGCATCTGCGCGCGGGCGACGACGAGTATCTCGACGAGGCCCGTCTCGGCGGCATCGTCCGCAAATATTCCGACCACATCGCCATCCCGATCCTGTTCGGCGAGGGTGACGAGGCCAAGGCGCTGAACAGCGCGTCGGCCCTGTGGACCCGGTCGAAGTCGGAGATCACCGCCGACCAGTACAAGGAATTCTACCACCATGTCGGCCACGCCTTCGACGATCCGTGGCTGACCCTGCACTGGCGGGCCGAAGGGGCGCTGGAATACACCAACCTGCTCTATGTGCCATCGACCAAGCCGTTCGACCTGTTCGACCCCAAGCGCGCCCACCGGGTGAAGCTGTACGTCAAGCGCGTCTTCATCACCGACGCGGCCGAAGGTCTGATCCCGCCCTACCTGCGCTTCCTGCGCGGCGTGGTCGACAGCGAGGATCTGCCGCTGAACATCAGCCGCGAGATGCTGCAGCACAACCCGATGCTGGCCAAGATCAAGGCCGGCATCACGCGGCGTGTCCTGTCGGAGCTGTCGAAGAAGGCCAAGGACAGCGAGAACGCGGCCGAGTACGACAGCTTCTGGGAAAACTTCGGCGCGGTGCTGAAGGAAGGCCTCTACGAGGACTACGAGCACCGGGACGAGCTGCTGAAGCTGCTGCGCTTCCGCACCACCGCCGGTGACGAACTGGTGTCGCTGGAACAGTATGTCGCCCGCATGAAGGACGGCCAGGACGCCATCTTCACCATCAGCGGCGACGACATCGACACCCTGCTGCGCAGCCCGCAGCTGGAAGGCTTCAAGGCCAAGGGCGTCGAGGTCCTGCTGCTGACCGACCCGGTGGACGAGTTCTGGATGCCGTCGGTCGGCGTCTATGACGGCAAGCCCTTCAAGTCGGTGACCCGCGGCGGCGCCGATCTCGGCAAGATCAAGGGCGAAGAGGCAGAGAAGCCGGAGGAGAAGACGCCGGAGGGCGAGCTGACCGACCTGCTGGCCCTGCTGAAGCTGACCCTGTCCGACGCGGTGAAGGATGTCCGCAAGTCCGAACGCCTGACCGACAGCGCCGTCTGTCTGGTCGCCGACGACAACGACATGGACATGCATCTGGAACGCCTGCTGAAGCAGCACAAGCAGCTGAACGGCGAGGTCGGCAAGCGCATCCTGGAGATCAACCCGTCGCATGCCCTGATCAAGCGGCTGGCCGACCGGGCCAAGGGCAGCGGCGCCACCGATGCGCTGGAGGATGCGGCCTGGCTCCTGCTCGACCAGGCCCGCATCGTCGAGGGCGAACCCCTGCCCGACCCCGCCGCCTTCGCCCGCCGTCTGGCGAGCGCGATGGAGAAGGGGCTGGCGTAAGGATCGCCAGCGCCGGGAAAGTCTGAAGGAAAGCCCTCTCCTCTCCGGAGGAGGGGGCTTTTTTCCGTTCTATCCCCGCCCCACCCGCCGGGGCGGGAAGACCAGCGAGATGGTGGTGCCCTCGTCGCGGCGGCTGACCACGTCCAGCCGGCCGCCATGCAGCTCGATCAGCCGCTTGGTCAGGGGCAGGCCCAGCCCGGTGCCGACCTGGCTGCGGGCCAGCGCACTGTCCACCTGTCCCCAGGGCTCCAGCGCCTTGGCCAGCTCCTCTCCGGTCATGCCGATGCCGGTGTCGTGCACCGACAGCCAGAGCGCACCGTCCGCCGCCACGCGGCCGCGCAGCGTCACGATTCCGTCGGCCGGCGTGAACTTCACCGCGTTGGACAGCAGGTTCAGCAGCATCTGGCGCAGCTTGCGTTCGTCCGCCCGCAGCGGCGGCAGGTCCAGCGGCACCGCGGTGGCGATGCTGACGCCATGGCGCGCGGCCCGTTCGGCCAGCAGCCGCGCCGTGCCGATCGCCACCCGCACCACATCCACCGTCCCGTCCACCAGCTCCAGCCGGTCGGCATCGGCCTTCGACAGGTCGAGCAGGTCGTTGATCAGCTCCATCAGGTGCCGGCCGCTTTCGGCGATGTCGCGGGCATATTCGCGATAGAGCGGAATGGCGTGCGGCCCCAGCACCTCCTGCTCCAGCAGTTCGGCGAAGCCCATCATCGCCGTCAGCGGCGTGCGGATCTCGTGGCTCATGTTGGCGAGGAAGGCGGTCTTGGCACGGATCGCCTGCTCGGCCTGCCGGCGCGCCTCGTCCAGCTGGCGGGCGCGCAGTTCCGTCTGCTCGGCAGAGCGCGCCATCAGCCCGGTGACCGTGCCGACGCCCAGATAGCGGTCCTGCTCCACCACCAGGAAGCCGGTCACCAGCGCCGCCGGCTTCAGCCGCGCCAGCCGCCGCCCGATCTCCGCCAGCCGAGTCGCACCGTCGATCAGCAGCGGATGCGGATCCATCAGGTCGGCGACCGTCCGCGTGCCGATCCCCTCACCGCTTCCCTCTCCGCTGCCGTCCGGCAGCAGCCGGCCACGCTCCAGCAGTCCGGCGACGCGGCCGTCGCCGTCGACCACCGGCAGGGCGGCAAGCTCCGGCTGGCGCTGGAAACGGGCAAGGGCGGCGGCGCAATCCTGCGAGGAGGAGAGCGGAGCGACCGGAACGGCCAAGCCGGCGGCGGTGAAGGCGGGTTCGTCCATATGCGGCTCCGCCGTGAACGAAGAGGTGGAAGGCGGGAAATCGAACGGCGTCACTGCGGCTTCCCTCCCTCCTGTCGGGCATTGTCGGGCCCGGTGGATGTCCGGCAGGCGCGCCGCCCGGATCGGACGGCGCTTGCCCAAGGGGAAAACCTAGCAGCGGATTATGAGCAATTGGTTTCTACCCCGCTCCATGACAGCATCGCCCAATAGTCTGAAAGTATTATGCCCTTGGCGAAGAAAGCGCCCTCCGCTCGGCCGTCCGGCGGGAACGTGGGTGTTTGAGAATGTCTCCGAAACACAGTATGATGGTCGGGTATTCGGGGTGCCGCGAACGGCTGGCCGGGGCGAACGGAACGATCGCCTCCGTTGCCGGCTCGTTCCGCTGGCGTTCCGGGCATCAGGGAGACCGGAGGGGCGAACCGCCGCCCGTCAACGAAGACAGGATTACAGGGGATGTCCATGCCCTCGCGCCTCGAAGAACTGTGCGTGAAGAAGGGATTGAAGATGACCGACCAGCGCCGCGTGATCTCGCGCGTGCTGTCGGAGGCGACGGACCATCCCGATGTGGAGGAGGTGCATCGCCGTGCATCCGCCATCGACCCGCGCATTTCCATCGCCACCGTCTACCGGACGATGCGGCTCTTCGAGGAGGCGCACGTCATCGACCGGCTCGATTTCGGCGACGGCCGCGCCCGCTACGAAGAAACCAGAACCGATCATCACCATCATCTGATAGATGTCGACTCGGGTGAAGTGATCGAGTTCACCAACGATGAAATGGAACGGCTGAAGGAAAGCATAGCCCGCGAGTTGGGCTATGACCTGATCGGCCATCGGTTGGAACTGTACGGCGTCCCGCGCAAACGCCGTGCCGATAAATCTGAGTCTTAACTATATACGGAACTTGTTTTCGATGCGCACAAGGGGTGGCGGCTGACATCTCCACCATCCGGAATCGCCACCCGCATGACGGGTGGGTCAGGCGATCATCGCTTGCGGGGTGCATCGGGTGCCGGTCTGGACCTTGCGGGGCGCTGGCCCAAGGTTAGGCGAGGAGCAAACCTCACACAGACCGGAACCGGCCGCACCATGGATGACCGTCCCAACAACCGCCAGGGCCAGCCCCCCCACACCCGGCCCGAGAGCCCGCCGAGCACGGCCGGGCCCGCCTCCCCGATCCTCGACCCCGTCCTGGAGCGGCTCGACCGCCTGTCGGATCTGCTGATGCGCCGCATCGACCGGCTGGAGGAACGGGTCCGCAGCCTGGAGCAGGACAATGGCGAGATCATCAACCTGCTGATCGCCGTCAAGGCCGGGCTGGAGGAAGCGTCAGGCGACCTGATCGCCCAGCTGGAGGAGGCCGACGACGGCACCGGGCAGGATGACGGCTCCGACGATGGCTCCGAAGACGGACCGCTGTTCGAGGTGCCCTGCGGCCCGAACATGCTGCATTGATCCGGACAAGCCATCCGCCTCCGCATCGGGTCAGGTCTTCCTCGATGTCGACCTGAAACTCCTTGCCCGCCGCCCCGTGGCGGCCGGATAACTGCGGTCATGCAAACGACGTCATCCCCGCCGCATGGCCTGGAGCCTCAGACCGGCATTGCGCCGCCCACGCCGCCGTCGGCGGCAATGCCGGGGGCAATGCCGGAGTCGACGGTCTCCGGGCCGGCCGGCGTCGCCTTCTTCGACTTCGACGGGACGCTGATCCATGGCGACAGCCTGCCGATGTTCGTCGGCGAGGTGATCGGCCGGCGCCGCGCGGCCCTGGCGCTGGCCGATGCCATCCGTTCGGCCCTACACCGCCATGTCCGCGGCCGCGGGCCGGGCTGCGACTTTCCGGGATCGGTCAAGGCGATCTACCTGAAGCGCACGCTGCGCGGACTGCCGGTGGCCGACGCGCTGGCCGCGGCCGAACGCATGGTGCCGCGCGTGCGCTGGCACCAGCCGATGCTGGACGTGCTGAAGGAGCATCGCCGCCAGGGCCGCCGCGTGGTGATCGCCACCGGCGCGCTCGACCTCTACATGCCGGCGCTGCTGCGCGGACTGGAGGTGGACGATCTGCTGGCGACCGGCATGGAGGTGGTGGACGGCAGGCTGACCGGACGGCTCAGCACCGCCAACTGCGTGCGGCTGGACAAGGCGGACCGGGTGACCGGCTGGATCGCCGGCCATGGCCCGGTCGCCGCCACCTGGGGCTATGGCAACCATCCCAGCGACCTGCCGATGCTGGCGCTGATGCACAAGGGCGAAGTGGTCCGTATTCGACGAAGGTCGAACCGCAGGTAGCAGGCGTTTACAACCCCGGCGCCCGCCCGCATACTCCGTCCGTCCATAACAAAAACATGATGGACGGAGGGAAACCGTGGCTTTCAGCATCGATGCCGACATCCGGATGCCGGGCTATGGCGGACGCCGTGCGGTGATCGCCGATGCCGACCGCGTCCAGCGCGAGGCGCTGGCCGGCCATCTGTCCGGTCGCGGCTTTCAGGTCTCGCAGACCGACGACGCGCTGGAGGCGCTGACCATCATCGGTGCGGAGGCGCCGGCCGTGGCCCTGCTTCCGCTCGACCATGAGGGCGACGACGGCGACCGCGCCGCGGCGCTGGCGGCGATGCTCTATCCGCAGACTCGCATCCTGATGACCGGCCCGCGCATGTCGAACCTGCCCTTCCCCATCCTGCCCCGGCCGGTCGATCTGACCGCGCTGGATCGCTGGCTGGACGAGGCGACGGCTTAAAAGACGGCGACGCGCTCCAGCTTTTCCGGGTTGGCGATCTGATAGACCCGCAGGATCCTGTTCCCGGTGTCGCCGCAGGGGGCCATGTCGAAGGCCAGAACGCTGCGGAACGCCCCGCCCAGATCGGCCAGCAGGCCCGGCCCGCCATTCACCCGCACCGGGATGAAGCCGAAGCTGACGCCGCGCTTGCGCTGGACGCCGATCAGGAAGCGGGCGATGCGGTCGGCGCCGAACAGCGGGTTGACCGCCGTCCGCACCATCCCGCCGCCGTCGCTCAGCCATTGGGCATCGTCGGACAGCAGGGCGACGATGGCGGCATAGTCGCGCCGGACGCTGGCCTCGGCGAAGGCATCGGCCAGACGCCGCCCGGCATCCGCGGCGTTGGCCGGCTGGCCCCAGGCGGCAGGCTCGGCCAGCCTGGCGCGGGCGCGCCGCATGATCTGGCGGCAGGCCTCCACCGACTTGCCGAGCATCGCAGCGATCTCCGCATAATCGAGGTCCATCGCCTCGCGCAGGACGAAGACCGCCCGCTGGTCCGGCGCCAGCCGTTCCAGCAGAAGCAGCATCGCCAGCGGCACCGACTCGGGCTCCATGCCGTCCTCCGGCGCGGAGTCCCAGCCGGCGACCTCCGGTTCGGGCAGCCACAGCCCGTAATAGCGCTCACGCGCCACCCGGGCGGACCGCAGCCGGTCGAGCGCCAGCCGCGTCACCAGGGTGGTGAGATAGGCGGGGGCCGACCCGACGCTGCCGGGCGCCACGGCCGACCAGCGCAGCCAGGCGTCCTGCAGCGTGTCTTCCGCCTCGGCCACCGAGCCGAGCAGCCGGTAGGCCAGGGCGCGCAGCCGCGCCCGCTCGCCCGCGAAGGCGGCGAGCGCGGTGTCCGGGTCGGCCAGCGCCGTCACGCCGCCATCCCGACGGCGGTGCCCTCGATATGCTGGGCGATGCCGATGCGGTTCCAGGCGTTGATCTGCGCCACCGTCGCCGTCAGCTGGGCGATCTGCTCGACGTTGAAATGGCGTTGCAGCTCCCGGTACGCCTCGTCGATGCGGTCATGCTGGGTGCGGGTCAGCGCCTCGGCCCAGGCGAAGGCGGCGCGCTCGTCCGGCAGGAACAGGTCCGACCGCTCCCACTCCGCCACGGCGGCGATGCGCTGGTCGGACTGGCCGTCGTGACGCGCCTCCTTGCTGTGCATGTCGATGCAATAGGTGCAGCCGTTGATCTGCGACACGCGCAGGTCGATCAGGTGGATCAGCCCGGTCGGCAGGCCGCTGCCGCGGATGGCCTTGGTGATGGCGAGCATCGGCGTGTACAGGGACGGCGCGTCGGCGGCGACGGTGAAACGGAAGGCCATGGTGTTCATCCTCGTGTGGAGTGTCTTCGCTCCCATGACGGGACAGACTGCTCCGGCGTGACGCATGGCTGGTCCGCGCTCCACTCAAGCCCTGGCTTTCAGGCGTCGCTCAGCATTCCCACCGCGTCGCGCAGGATGGCGACCTTGGCGGCGAACCGCCCTTCCGGATCGCTCTCGCCGATCAGCTGGATCATGATGCCAAGGGCATGGGCGACCCGCGGCGCCATCCCCGGCCGCTCCCGCAAGCCGGTGGCAAGCGCGGCCAGTGCCGGCCGGTAGGGTCGCCCCTCGAACCCGTCGGTGGCGATCGACTCGAACCGGTTGGCAAGGTCGAGGATTTCGCGGTTGTCGCTCATGCGCGTTCCACAGGTTTCAGACGAACAGCATGGCGCCGCCGCCGGGCGCCCCACCGGGCGCTTGGTTCAGGAAGGTGACAACGCCGCCGGTGGCGACCGGCACGTCCGCACGCAGGCAGACGCCGGGTGGCAGGCCCAGCGCCCGCAGCCCCATTTCGCAGGCCATCACCGTGACGCCCATGGCGACGCAGGCCTCCAGCAGTTCCTCGAAGGTGGCGAGGCCGTGGGTGGCGAAATAGCGGTCGCGCGCCACCGGGGTGCTGCCGTCGTCGGCCGGGTCCAGGTCGTGCCAGCCCAGCACGCCCGGCTCCGTCTCGTGCACCAGGGCGCGCAGCGCGCGGCCGGTGAAGAACAGCGTGACCTTGCGGTTGGTGGCCGCCGCGGCGCTGGCCATCACCAGCGCGTAATGGACCCGGTCGAAGCCGCCGGCGAACAGCACGATGGACAGGGCCGACGTCCCGCCGGCTCCGGCAGCCGGCACAGGATTCGGCATGGTCTCAGGCAGGGCAGTGGACATGATGGCCGCCTCCCATATTTGCCACGGCGCCCGTCAGTGGGCGGAGAGGTCGTGGATCGTCCGATGATCGCCGCAAAGCGCGCAGTCGGGATCCCGCTTGATGGCGATGCGCTGATAGGACGCATAGAGCGTGTCCATCATCAGCAGGCTGCCCGACAGGCTTTCGCCCAACCCCAGCAGTTCTTTCAGCACCTCCGTCGCTTGCAGCGAGCCGACGGAACCGGCCAGCGCCCCCAGAACGCCGCCTTCCGAACAGGACGGCACGGTGCCGCGCGGCGGCGGTTCGGGGAACAGGCAGCGATAGCAGGGGTGCGGCGCCCCCAGATGCGCCTTGAAGGTGGTCAGCTGCCCGTCGAAGCGCAGGATCGCCGCCGACACCAGCGTCTTGCCGGCCAGGAAGCAGGCGTCGTTCAGCAGGAAGCGCGTGGCGAAATTGTCCGACCCATCGGCGACGAGGTCGTAGCCGGCGATCAGATCCATCGCGTTGTCGCGGTTGATCCGCGTGCGGTGCGCCTCGACCCGGACATCGGGGTTCAACGCATGGATGCGGGCGGCGGCGCTCTCCACCTTCGCGAGGCCCAGCGTCGATTCGTCGTGGATCACCTGCCGTTGCAGGTTCGACAGATCGACCGTGTCGTCGTCGACGATGCCGATGGTGCCGACGCCGGCCGCCGCCAGATAGAGCAGCAAGGGTGCGCCCAGGCCGCCGGCACCGACGACCAGCACCTTGGATCGCAACAGCTTTTCCTGGCCGATGCCGCCGACTTCCGGCAGCACGATGTGGCGGGAATAGCGGTGAAGCTGGGTGTCCGTGAAGTCCATGGCCCGCAGCATAGCGCAAGGACGGGCCGTTGCAGCAACATTCGATGCCGCGATTTCCGAGAGGCCGGCAGCGCGCAATCGCCGCGATGGAGCCCCCTCAGGCCTTGGTCGAGGTCGTCCCCCCCTGGGCCGCCCATTGCTGCAGGCGGGCCTGCCGCTCGCGCAGCGTTTTCTGGATGGCGCTTTCCTGATTGGTGCCGGATTCCGTCAGGTCCGGATTGCGCGGCACCAGTCCCAGCCGGAAATCGGTCGGCGACTTCAGGTCGGACGGCGGCACCACCACCATGGTGTATTGGCCGGGTTGCAGCTTGTAGGTCGGCTTCTGCAGGAAGTTCTGCTGGGCGTCGGGCTTGCCCGAGTCGCTGGCGGCGACCACCTTGCCGTCCTTGTCCATCATCGCCCAGCGCGTGTTGGGCAGAGAGATGTCGGCGGTGAAGGTGCCGCCCTGCACGACGTTGAAGGTGTGCTTCTGGATGCCGGTGTCGCCGTTCCCCGGTGGCTGGGCGGTGCCCTTCAAGGTCGCGCCGCCGGCCGTCACCAGAACATTCTGCCGCTCCGTGACATCCATCGAATAGTCGCGCACGCCCGCGGCACGGTTGCCCTGGGAAAAGGTCGCCGTGTAGGTGCCGGGACCGAGCCGCGCGCTGGCGTCCGCCGTCGATTCGTTCGACCGGAGGCTGGTCACCACCTCGTTGCGGTCGTTGCGGATCTCGACGTTGGTGAAGCTGTTGTTGATCTTGAAGTTGTATTCGCCGGCCTTGCTGACCGTGAAGGTCTGGCTGTCGGCGTTCGCTCCGTCGGCACCGATCTTGGTCGTCTGCCCCTTGAACTGGGAGAAGGCGCTGTTCGACAGGTTCGGGACGTAGGTGGAGGTGGAAATATCCGTCATGGCGGTCACTCCCCGGCGTCGGCACGGACGGAAACGACGTTGCTGATGCCGGGGAGTTTAGCCGAATTCGCAAAATCCGTCAAATTTCGGACCGGAATTTCATCTTCAGGCTGCGGAGTGGGGACGGAACACGCCCCCACCCCGCCCCCATTGCCGACAACCCTTTCTTATTCCAGCCCTTCGAACAGGGCGGTCGACAGGTAGCGCTCGGCGAAGGACGGCAGGATCACGACGATCTGCTTGCCCTCATTCTCCGGACGGGCACCGATTTCCAGCGCGGCGGCCAGCGCCGCACCCGACGAGATGCCGACCGGCACGCCCTCCAGACGGGCAACCGCGCGGGCGGTCTCGAAGGCGCGCTGGTTGGAGATGCGCACCACCTCGTCGATCAGTTCCTTCTTCAGGATGTCGGGCACGAAGCCGGCGCCGATGCCCTGGATCTTGTGCGGACCGGGCATGCCGCCGGACAGGACGGGGCTGTCCTCCGGCTCCACCGCCACCGCCTTGAAGGAGGGCTTGCGGGACTTCAGGACCTCGGCGGTACCGGTCAGCGTGCCGCCGGTGCCGACGCCGGAGATCAGGAAATCGACCTGGCCGACGGTGTCTTTCCAGATCTCCTCCGCCGTGGTGGCCCGGTGGACGGCCGGATTGGCGGTGTTCTTGAACTGCTGCAACAGATAGGCGTTCGGGTCGGCGGACAGGATTTCCTCCGCCTTGCGGATGGCGCCCTTCATGCCTTCCGCCGCCGGGGTCAGCACCAGTTCGGCGCCCAGCAGCTTCAGCATCTTGCGCCGTTCCACCGACATGCTTTCCGGCATGGTCAGGATCAGCTTGTAGCCCTTGGCGGCGGCGACGAAGGCCAGCGCGATGCCGGTGTTGCCGGAGGTGGGCTCGACCAGCGTGGTGCGGCCGGGGGCGATGGTGCCGGCGGCTTCGGCGGCCTCGATCATGGCGCGGCCGATGCGGTCCTTGACGCTGGCCAGCGGGTTGAAGAACTCCAGCTTGCCGATGATCTGGGCCTTCACCCCCGACTCTGCGGCGAGACGGTCCAGCCGCACCAGCGGCGTGGCGCCGATCGTGTCGAGGATGCTGTCGTAGATCTTGCCGCGGAACTCCGGTGCAGCCATGATTCCACCTCTGAGATTTGTGTTATATGTGATTTCAACACCCCAGGCGGAGCATTATCCAGCACAGGGAGCCTGTCAAACGGGAAGTGGTGCCACCAAGTCCCCTACATCAGATGGTGAAGTCGATGCGGTCCTCGGTCTCGCTCTCCACCCCGGCGCGCCGCGCGCGCATGCACAGATCCTCGATGGTGATGGTGTCGAGCTTGGCCATGCACTCGTCCTGGAGTTCGCCCCACAGCGGGCGCACCACCTGATGGCCCAGCACCGACCCCGCCGGCTCCTCGATGGGGTCGGTGGCGGTCTCCATCGCGCGGACGACCTTCACGATCTCGCCCAGCGTGATCCGCCGCCGCTCGCGCGCCAGCCGGTAGCCGCCGCGAGGGCCCCGCACGCCGGCCAGCACGCCTTCGCGCACCAGCTGTTGCAGAACCTGTTCCAGATAGCGCTTCGGAATGCCCTGGCGCCGGGTGATCTCGCCGGACTGCACCGGCTCGGTGCCCGCGTTGTAGGCGATGTCGAGGACCGCCTCGATGGCGAACATCAGCTTCTTGGAGATGCGGAGCATCACGAACGACTCCCGGTATTCTGACCGTGGGCGGCCGACGGTGGAACCACCATCCCCTCCCCCACTTCCGCCTGTTGGTTAAGAACCGTTTTACACCGCTGATGCGGTAATTCTCAACAGGATTTGTCGCAGACAGACTCGGGAAAATGCACCGCCTCATCCGGCGGGGTGCCGCCAGCCCACCCCATCAGCCCACCCCATCAGCCCACCGGCGTCCAGACCACCTCCCCCAAATCCTCGCGGAAGGCGAAGCGCTTGAGATGGTCGATCACCACCTCCTGCATGCGCTCCATCTGTCCGGCATCCTCGATTTCAATCCTCAGGGTCAGCCCCGCATCGTCGGCCGCCATCCGGCAGCGGCGGTCGGCGGCGAAGGGGACGAGCCCCTGGGTCTCGTCATGGACGACCTCGAACTTGTGCGCCCAGTGCTTGCACAACTGGGTCATGTAGCGGCGCCCGTTCGGGGTGGCGATGCGTGCGGTGGATGCGGCCATATCCTTGTCTCCTGCCCGGTCGGATGCGTTCGACGCTCAGATGCGTTCGACACGCCGGGCGGCGTCATCGATGATGTCGGCGATGGCCTGGGTCTGCTCCGCCGTCAGGTCGCCGCGCGACAGGCGCAGCCGCAGGGCCAGCTTGAAATTCTCGATGGCGCGGTGGATCTGCGGCGAGGATTCGCGCTGCTGCCGGGCCCGCGCATGGGCGATGCGCTCGCGCACCGCGGCGACAGACGGTTCCGCCGCCTTCAACGCCTCCGAGCCTTCCGGCGTGATCTCGTAGAGCTTCTTGTTGCCCTCGGTCGCGCCGACGCGGATGTGGCCCTGCTCCTCCAGCAGGGTCAGGGTCGGGTAGACGACGCCGGGGCTGGGGCTGTAGGCGCCGCCGACCATCTCCTCGATGGTCTTGATCAGGTCGTAGCCGGAGCGCGGCTTCTCCGCGATCAGCCACAGCAGGACGAGGCGCAGGTCGCCATGGTCGAAGACCCGCCGCTCACCGCGGCCGCCGCGGCCCTGACCGCCCCAACCGTGACCGCCCCAGCCTTCCCAGCCGCCGCGATGCCCAGAACGCCCGTGACGGCCGCGTCCTTCCGGAGCCTCGTCCTCGAAGTCGGGACGCGAGAAGCGGCGGCCGTGTTTGTGAAACAGATGCCGAAGCATGAAACCCTCATCTGATGCAGTTTCGATATAACGAAAACTTAGATATATCGAAATACGCTCTTTGACAAGAGGGAAGCGGTCGCCGCGATATGCTGCGGGCGTCCGCGGGCCGCGACAAATCACGTTCGCCTGCAAATCACTGTCGCCCGCCCGGCCGAAGCGGCTATAACCGACGCCCCGGCTTTGCTTTCGCGCGTGTGTGCCCTGATGCCCCTTCGGATCGAGACCTTTTCCAACGTCACCGGCGGTTCCAGCTTCTTCAAGGCGGTGGGCCACCCGCTGGCGGCACCCAAGGCGGCGATCCTGATCGCGCGGCTGGCCTCCTTCGGCCCGGTGGCGGTCTACGACCCGCTGGGCCTGCTGTCGGGGCTGGCGGAGTTCTATGACCTGTCGTCGATCGACGTCTGCGGCATCTATGTCCAGGACGTCGAGAAGGTCGGCCAGGAGGTGTTCGGCCATGCCGCCCGCCCGGTCACCGACCTGCCGTCCAGCGGCGCCCGCACCGTCTTCGTCGTCGCCTTCGATTCGCAGCGCTTGGAAGGCCACATCGCCCACCTGATCCCGAAGCAGGCCGGCGTCGTCTCGCTCGACGCCATGCGCGTGCCGGAAGACATGCTGAACGATCCCGGCCACTACCTGTCGAAGTTCAACTGGGCGACCAACTTCGCCTGGTTCCGCGACGGCGACGGCCACCACACCCGCGTGGTGTCGGCCAACTACTGGCCGCGCTACGGCGCCAAGGGCACCCGGCTGTGGGCCTGCCTGTTCGACGGCGAGGGCCGCCCCATCGCCGACTGGACGGAGCCGATGCCGCCAACCGACGGCACCGTGGTGATCGACAGCCGGCAGGTGCGCGAGCGCTTCGACCTGTCGCCCTTCTGCGGGTCGCTGTTCCTGCACATCATCGGCGCCGCCGGACATGACGTGGTGAAATACGCGCTCGACACCTATGGCGACGACGGCACGGTGCTGTCCTGCACGCACGACGCCAACGCCTGGCCGGCCGACCTCTATGCCGGCCTGCCCGCCCCGCGCGAGGGCGAGCGCGTATCGTTGTGGATCCAGAACAGCCACCCCACCCCGATCCCGGCCGGCGCCGTCGGCCTGAACCCGATGGGCTCGTCCGACATCCGCACGCTCGACCGGACTGTCCCGGCCTTCGCCACCCTTGAACTGGACATCGCCAGCCTGTTCCCCGAGGCGCGCTGGCCCCAGCAGTTCGAGGTGCAGGCCGGCAAGCATTTCGTCCGCCCGCGCTACGAGATCGCCGCCGCCGACGGCCGCCGCCGCATGGCCCACGCCAATGTCGAGCGCACCGACCTGAAGCCGGACCCCAAGCTACCGCTGCTGACCGGCGGTGCGGTGGACAAGGGCGTGGTGGGCAAGGGCCACATCCTGCCGGCGCCGCTGCTGCCGATGGGCCGCTGGCGCACCGTTCTGCTGCCGACGCCGATGAGCACGGCGCAGACCGAACTGCCGGTGAAGGCGGTGGTCTACGACCGCAACGGCGCCGCCGTCGCCGAACACCGCTTCGGCAACCTGAAGCGCTCCGACAGCGTGGCGCTGGACGTCACCGGGCTGGTCGCCGACAAGACCGCCGACAAGACCGTTGCGGATGGCTGGGGCCATGTCGAACTGGTCTATGATTTCGAAGCCGGAACGATTGCCGACGGCTGGCTGCACGCGCTGGTCCGTTACGAGGACGTAACGACCGGCCATGTGGCGGAGACCAGCTTCGGCAGCCACATGTTCAACATGGCGATGGTCTACCGCGACGAGCCGCAGAGCTACCATGGCCGGCCGCCCGGCCTGTCGACCCGCCTGTTCCTGCGGCTGGGCACCGATCCGTGGGACACGCTCTGCCACCTCGTCTACCCTGCCTCGACCCAGTGGCATGCCACCTCCGACACCAGCCTCGTTCTGGTGCGGCGCGACGGGGTGGAAGTGGCGCGCAAGCGGCTGGCGATCCCCTGCGGTGGCTCGCATTTCTGGCGTTATCGCGAGATGTTTACGGAAGCGGAACGGCTGGCTGCCGGCGATCACGCCTATGTGCTGATCCGCGACACCACCTGCCGCCTGTTCGGCTACCATGGCTGCCTTGCGGCCGGTGACACCGCCTTCAGCCTCGACCATATGTTCGGCTTCTAGAACCGTTCGAACACGCACACCGTCATTCGCCGATACACTGCGGGATCAGACCCATGGCCACCACGCACCACACCAAGGTCCTCATCATCGGCGCCGGCCCGGCCGGCTACACCGCCGCCATCTATGCCGCGCGCGCCAACCTGGAGCCGCTGATGGTCCAGGGCATGCAGCCGGGCGGCCAGCTGATGATCACCACCGATGTGGAGAATTTCCCCGGCTTCGCCGATCCGATCCAGGGCCCCTGGCTGATGGAGCAGATGCAGAAGCAGGCGGAGCATGTCGGCACCAGGATGGTGTTCGACCTGATCACCGACGTCGACTTCACCAAGCGTCCCTTCGTCTGCAAGGGCGACAGCGGCGACACCTACACCGCCGACAGCGTGATCATCGCCACCGGCGCCCAGGCGCGCTGGCTCGGCATCTCGACCGAGGAGATCTACCGCGGCTTCGGCGTGTCGGCCTGCGCCACCTGCGACGGCTTCTTCTTCCGCGGCAAGGAGATTGCGGTCATCGGCGGCGGCAACTCGGCGGTCGAGGAGGCGCTGTACCTGACCAACCACGCCAGCAAGGTCACGGTCATCCACCGCCGCGACAGCTTCCGCGCCGAACGCATCATGCAGGACCGCCTGTTCCGCCACCCGAAGATCGAGGTGGTGTGGGACAGCACGGTCGAGGAGATCGTCGGCGAGGGCGACGGCACCATGGGCAACCCGCGCGCCGTCACCGGCGTCCGCATCAAGAACGTCAAGTCGGGCGACGAGCGCGTCATCCCGGTGGCCGGCGTCTTCGTCGCCATCGGCCATGTGCCGGCGACCGGCATCTTCCAGGGCAAGGTGGAGATGGACGATTCGGGCTACATCGTCACGGTGCCCGATTCGACCGCCACCAACATCCCCGGCGTCTTCGCCGCTGGCGACGTGAAGGACAAGGTCTACCGCCAGGCCGTCACCGCCGCCGGCATGGGCTGCATGGCGGCGCTGGAGGCCGAGCGCTGGCTCGCCCACCACGAGCCGGCCGCCGGCGCGCACGGCGATCCCAGCCCGGCCGGAACCTGGTGAGCTGAGGCGGTCCGCCCCTTCCCCCATACGGGAGAGGGGGCGCCCCCTTATGCCCTTGACGGTCTTTCCACAAAGCTCCGACTGTGATTCCCTGATGCGTCCAATCGCGAGGGAGTCCTCTTGCCTACGCTGAAACGCGGCCTGACCCTGCTGGTCACGGTGGCCGCCACCCTGCTGGGCCTGCTGCTGGTCACGTTCCTGATCGGCCGCGTCGTGCCGATCGATCCGGTCCTGTCGGCGCTCGGCGACCGCGCGAATGCCGACAGCTACGCCCAGATGCGCACGCAGCTCGGCCTCGACCTGCCGCTGTGGCAGCAGTTCCTCCGCTATGTCGGTGACGTGCTGCAAGGCGACCTCGGCACCTCGGTGCTGACCTCCCGGCCGGTGCTGGAGGATGTGCTGCGCGTCTTCCCGGCGACGCTGGAGCTGGCGACCGTCGCCGCCATCGTCGGGGCGGTGCTGGGCATCCCAGCCGGGGTGTTCGCGGCGGTCAACCGCGGGCGCTGGCCCGACCATGCCATCCGCCTGCTCGGGCTGCTCGGCCATTCGGTGCCGATTTTCTGGCTCGGGCTGATGGCGCTGCTGCTGTTCTACGCCAAGCTGGACTGGGCACCGGGGCCCGGACGGGTCGACGTCTTCTACGAGGGGATGGTCGATCCGGTGACCGGCCTCGTTACGGTGGATGCCCTGCTGGCCGGCGAGACCGAGATCTTCTGGAACGCGGTCGGGCATCTGGTCCTGCCCTCGGCGATCCTCGGCCTCTATTGCGTCGCCTACATCGCACGGATGACCCGCGGATTCATGCTGGACCAGCTGCGCCAGGAATACATCACCACCGCCAGGGTGAAGGGCCTGTCCGAAACCCGCGTGGTCTGGGGCCATGCGCTCCGCAACATCACCGTGCCGCTGATCACCGTCATCGCCCTGTCCTATGCCAGCCTGCTGGAAGGATCGGTGCTGACCGAGATGGTGTTCGCCTGGCCCGGCCTCGGCCTCTACATCACCAATTCGCTGCTCAGCGCCGACATGAACGCGGTGCTGGGCGGGACGCTGGTTGTCGGCACGGTCTTCATCGCGCTGAACCTGCTGTCCGACCTGCTCTACCGCCTTCTGGATCCGCGAGCCCGATGACCGCGCGCACCGATACCCAATCCGCCGGCTGGCGGGACTGGCTGACCACCGACACGCCGCAGTCGCGGGCGCAAGCCCGGCTGGGGCGTGCCTGGGCCGGCTGGACCGCCTTCCGCCGCAACCGGCTGGCCGTCGCCGGTCTGCTGATCGTGCTGGCCCTGGTCGTCGTCGCCGCACTGGCGCCGGTGCTGGCGCCCTATCACCCCTATGCCCAGGATCTGAACAACCGGCTGCTGCCGCCCAGTGCGGCCCATTGGCTGGGGACCGACGCCTTCGGCCGCGACATCCTGTCCCGCCTGATCCACGGCGCGCGGCTGACGCTGATGATCGTGGCGCTGGTGGCGGCGACGGCGCCGCTGGCCGGTCTGGTGATCGGCACGGCCGCCGGCTATTTCGGCGGCTGGGTCGACACCGTGCTGATGCGCATCACCGACATCGCTCTCGCCTTCCCCAAGCTGATCCTGGCGCTGGCCTTCGTCGCCGCACTCGGCCCCGGCATCGAGAATGCGGTGATCGCCATCGCCATCACCTCCTGGCCGCCCTATGCCCGCATCGCGCGGGCGGAAACGCTGACCGTCCGCCGCGCCGACTTCATCAGCGCCGCCCGGCTGCAAGGGGCGTCCAGCCTGCGCATCATCCTCGGCCATATCATGCCGCTCTGCATCGCCTCGCTGATCGTGCGGACGACGCTGGACATGGCCGGCGTCATCCTGACCGCCGCCGGCCTCGGCTTCCTCGGGCTCGGCGCCCAGCCGCCGCTGCCGGAATGGGGGGCGATGATCGCCAGCGGCCGGCAATATGTGCTGGAGCAATGGTGGGTCGCCGCCATGCCGGGCCTCGCCATCTTCATCGTCAGCCTGGGCTTCAACCTGCTGGGCGACGGGCTGCGCGACGTGCTGGACCCGAAGGGGGACTGAAGCCATGGCTGATAAAAGGACGGCGGACGACGCCCCCCTGCTGGAGGTCTCCAACCTGCGCGTCGCATTCCCCACCCGCACCGGCATGGCCGAGGCGGTGCGCGGCGTCTCCTTCACGCTCGGCCGGGAGAAGCTGGGCATCGTCGGCGAGTCGGGCTCCGGCAAGTCGATGACCGGCCGCTCCATCCTGCGCCTCGTGCCCTCACCGGGCCGGGTCACCGCCGACCGGCTGGCCTTCAACGGCGAGGATTTGCTGGCGGCGTCGCCCAGGCGCATGCGCGACATCCGCGGCCGGCGCATCGCCATGGTGATGCAGGACCCGAAATATTCGCTGAACCCGGTGATGACCGTCGGCCGCCAGATCGCCGAGGCCTACCGAGTCCACAGCAAGGCAGGCGCCGCTGAGGCGAAGCGCCGCGCGCTGGAGATGCTGGCCGCCGTGCGCATCCGCGATCCGGAGCGGGTCTATGACCGCTACCCGCACGAGGTGTCGGGCGGCATGGGCCAGCGCATCATGATCGCGATGATGCTGATCCCCGACCCCGACCTGCTGATCGCCGACGAGCCGACCTCGGCGCTCGACGTCACCGTGCAGATGCAGGTGCTGGCGATCCTCGACGACCTCTGCTCCCAGCGCGGCATGGGCATGATCTTCGTCAGCCACGATCTGAACCTCGTCGCCTCCTTCTGCGACCGCATCCTGATCATGTATGCCGGCCGGGTGGTGGAGAGCTGCCGCGCGTCGGAGCTGCACGCGGCGCAGCACCCCTACACCCGCGGCCTGCTGGCCAGCCTGCCCAGGATCGACGAGCAGCCGGGCGACCTGCCGGTGCTGAGCCGCGATCCGATGTGGTTGGAGGCGTAAGGATGATGATCGACATCCAGGATTTGCAGGTCCGCTTCGGCCGGGGCGCCGACGCCATCACGGCGGTGGACGGCGTCACCCTGGCGGTGCGGGAGGGCGAGAGCTTCGGCCTCGTCGGCGAGTCGGGTTCCGGCAAGTCCACCGTCCTGCGCGCGGTCAGCGGCTTGAACGACGAATGGACCGGCCGCATCGCCGTCGCCGGCGCGGAACAGGGACCCGTGCGGCAGAAGGGCTTCTACAAGCTCTGCCAGATGGTGTTCCAGGATCCCTACGGCTCGCTGCACCCGCGCCACACGGTGGACCGCATCCTGGCAGAACCCATCGCCATTCACGGGCTGGGCGATGCCAATGCCCGCATCGACCGGGTGCTGCGCGATGTCGGGCTCGGTCCCGCCTTCCGCTTCCGCTACCCGCACCAGCTGTCGGGCGGGCAGCGCCAGCGCGTCGCCATCGCCCGCGCCCTGGTGCTGGAACCGCGGGTGCTGCTGCTGGACGAGCCGACCTCGGCGCTCGACGTGTCGGTGCAGGCGGAGATCCTGAACCTGCTGCGCCGGCTGCGGGCGGAGCATGGCCTGACCCTGGTGCTGGTCACCCACAACCTCGCCGTCGTCGCCAACCTGTGCGACCGGCTGGCGGTGATGAACCGCGGCCGTCTGGTCGAGGAGATGAGCGTCGAGGAGTTGCGCCGCGGCGCCGCGCGCCAGCCCTACACGTTGCAGCTCCTGCGCGCCAGCCAGGGCTACGACCGCGCCACGGCGGAGAGCTTCCGGGATTATGCGTGAGGGGCCGCAGTAGCCGCTCTTACCCCAGCCGCACCACGAACAGCTTGTCCTCCGCCCCCTTGGCGGCGGTCTTGTGGTCGGCGATGGCGGCGTTGATGGCGTCGGGCGTCAGGCCATGGCTGCCGGGCGGGATCACCACGGCGACCCCGCTGGCCGCCAGCAGCGGGAAGCGCCGCACGGCGCCATAGCGGTCCTTCGCCAGGAAGCCGCCGCTGACCCTGGTTTCGGCGTCGTACAGGCTTTCGGCATCGGAGCGGAACAGGGCCAGCAACTCGGCCAGCCGGGCAAGCACCTCGCCCTCCCCGCCGCCGCTGACGCCCAGGAAGAAGTCGTCGCCGCCGATATGGCCGGCGAAGGCGTCGGCGTCGATGGCCGCCCCGGCACCGCCGGCCCAGGCCTTCAGCCGCTCGCTGAACATCAGGATGGCGCGGTCGCCCTGGCGGAAGCCGAAATTGTCGTTGAAGGGCTTGAAGTTATCGAAATCCAGATAGGCCAGCACATGGCCGCGGCCCGGGTCGGCCAGCGCCCCTTCGATGTGGCGCAGGATCGCCGCGTTGCCCGGCAGCCGGGTCAGCGGGTTCTGGTCGGTCGCCATCGCCAGGTTGCGTTCATGCACCAGTCGCAGCAAGGCGCCGCTCGACAGCACGCCGGCATAGGCGCCGCCTTCCACGATGACGATGCCGTCGGCCGCCGACTCGGTGGAGAAGGCCTCGATCACCCGGTCCAGCGGGGTGGAGATGTCGCAGACCGGCGAGCGGATGACCAGATCGTCCAGCCCGTTGCCCAGGCCGCGGTTGCGCAGCAGCTCGCCGCCGAAGCGCGAATAGACGAAGCGTTTCAGGTCGCGTTCGCGGATCAGGCCGAGCGGCCGCTCATGCTCGTCGATGATCGGCGCGATGGCGGCGCTGCCGTCGCGGCGGAAATAGTCCAGCAGTTCTGTCTTGCGCGAATCGACCCGCAGCGGCGGCAGCCGTTCGATCACCTCCGACAGGCGGCGGTGCGACTCGCTGGGCTGGCGCCGGTCCCTGCGGTTCAGATCCTCGACCACCGGATAGCGGTTGGGCAGGGCGGTCAGGTCCACGCGCGGCCGGGCGATCAGGAAGCCCTGGGCGAAGTCGCAGCCGAGATCCCGGCAGGTGTAGAACTCGGTGGCGGTCTCCACCCCCTCCGCCACGATCTGGATGCCCAGCGCATGGGCATGGCCGGCCAGCGCCGCCACCAGCGCCCGCTTGCGCGCGTCCGCATCGATACCGGCGATGAAGAAGCGGTCGATCTTCACATAGTCCGGTCGTGCCTCGTACAGCGTGCGCAGCCCGGAATGGCCGACGCCGAAGTCGTCGATGGCGATACCGGCCCCGCTCTGGCGGAAACGGTCGACCGCCGCGTCCACCGCGACGCCGCTGGGCACCGGGCGGCTTTCCGACAGCTCCAGCACGATGCCGCTGTTGCGCGAGGCGGCAGGGTCGCGGGCAAGCCAGGGCGCGTCGGGCCGGCCGACCAGCCGGGCGTCGAGGTTCAGGAACAGCTTCGCCTCGTTCCAGCCCGCCAGCGCACGGTAGGCGGCGACCGCCTTGGCATGCAGCGCGGTCTCCACCGTCGCCAGCAGGCCGGCGGCCTCGGCAGCGTCCAGCAGTTCGCCCGCGTTGGCGAAGCCGGTTCGCTCGAACCCGCGCAGCAGCGCCTCATAGCCATGGCAGCGGCCGGAGCGCAGCTGGACGATGGGCTGGAAGGCGTAGCGCAGAGCGCCGACCGCCGAGGCCCAATCGAACGATGCGGCTTCCTCCCGGCCGGAGGGGACGGCGGTCCGGCCCGCGCCAGGGGGTTCGGCACGGTCGCTTTCCGGCCTTGCGGTTTTGGCCCCGGCTTTCGTGGTGGTCAGCACAGTCATCGCTCGGTCCGCCAGCGCCGATCGCGCATGGGATCGGCATTCGCTTGTAACAGAGCTTGTTTGCGGTTTCATGACCGTGGGGTCAGGTTGTTATGCAATGCGATCACCAGCCTGAGAGGCGGAAACCGGATCGGACCGAAAAATCCGGTTGATCGGAACCGCTCATACACACGGTGCGGTGGAATGCACGTTGCCCGCCCCGCTCGGCATCGCTATGCATGCAATTGTGGGAACCGGGCGGCGGAGTGGCCACCGCCCGCGTCCCACCTACCGGGGAGCACGGAGTGGAAAAAGCACTCGTACTCCTGGTCCTGGTGCTTCAGTTGATCAAGGCGATCCTCGATCTGCTGAAGTAACCGGACCGGACGGGGGGTGCGGCTGGCACCGCACCCTCCTGTCCGCAAAGATATGGTCAAACCGCCCTCTGCCGCAAGACCCAGCCCACCACCGGAGCGCTCATCCACATTGCTCCGGCTCAATCGGGCGGAGAGTGATCGCCCGATCCTGGCCGGCTTGTCCCGAATCGAATCCTCGTATCGCCGCGCCCGCCTGCGCTATAGGAAGGCCCTCCCTCGCAAGGGGGCGGTTCGGGTTGAGCGGGAGGCGAGCGGGATGAAGGTCGGCATCGACATGGGGGCGACGAACGCGGGCAGCGCCGCGACGCTCGACCTGGAAGAGCTGCTGGCGACCCGTCTGCTGGTCCAGGGCAATTCCGGGTCCGGCAAGTCGCACCTGCTACGCCGGCTGATCGAACAGAGCGCCCCATGGGTGCAGCAGGCGGTGATCGACCCGGAAGGCGACTTCGTCACGCTGGCCGAGCGCTTCGGCCATGTGGTGGTGGAGGCGGACGCGCACAGCGAGGCAGCATTGCAATCCGTTGCCGCCCGCGTGCGCCAGCACCGCGTCTCCGTCGTCCTGAACCTGGAGGGGCTGGACGCGGAAATGCAGATGCGCCACGCCGCCGCCTTCCTGGGCGGGCTGTTCGATGCCGACCGCGATTTCTGGTATCCGATGCTGGTGGTGGTCGACGAGGCGCAGTTGTTCGCCCCGTCGGCGGCCGGCGAGGTGTCGGACGAGGCGCGCAAGGTCTCGCTCGGCGCCATGACCAATCTGATGTGCCGCGGACGCAAGCGCGGGCTGGCCGGGGTGATCGCCACCCAGCGTCTGGCGAAGCTGGCGAAGAACGTCGCGGCCGAGGCGTCGAACTTCCTGATGGGCCGCACCTTCCTCGACATCGACATGGCGCGCGCCGCCGACCTGCTGGGCATGGAGCGCCGGCAGGCGGAGATGTTCCGCGATCTGGAGCGCGGGCATTTCATCGCGCTCGGCCCCGCCTTGTCGCGCCGGCCGCTGCCGCTGCGCATCGGCGCGGTGGAAACGCAAGGCCGCACCGGCAGCCCGACGCTGATGCCGCCGCCCACCACCCCGGTCGAGGACGCCCGCGACCTGATCTTCACCACCACCGGGCCGGAACCGCCGCGCTACGTGCGCCGCCCCTCCACCTCGACCAGCGCCGACCTGATGGCGCAGCTGGCGCGCGGCCGTCCCGCCGCCCCGCCGCCGCCGCCCGACGACAGCGCCGCCGAACAGCCGGCCCTGCTGCCGCTGGAGCCGGAGGAAACCGCCGAACAGGCGGCCGAGCGCGAGGCCCAGTATGGCGAGGTGCTGGCCGAGGTGCTGGCCGATCCGGAGGCGCCCTACCGCTCGCTCGCCGTTCTGTACCAGGATTTCCTGGTGCGCTGCCGGGGCCGCGGGGTCGATGGCGACCGGCTGGCCCTGCCCGCCTTCCGCCGCCGTCTGGCGACCGCCCGCGCCGGGGCCGGCAACGGCGACGATCCCGCCTGGCAGCGGGCGACGGAGGTCGCCGCGACGCTGGCGGAGGACATCCAGCCGGTCTTCCTGCTGCTGGCCCGCGCCGCCCTGGACCACGCCCCCTGCCCGTCCGACGCCGACGTGGCGCGCGCCTGCGGCAGCCGGTCGAAGGGGCGCGGCCGCCGCCTGCTGACCTACATGGAGCAGCGAGGCTTCATCGCCAGCCGCAGCGGCCTGGGCAACACCCGCGCCATCGTCCTGCCGGCGCTGGGCTGGGAAACCGCGCTGGGCGATCCCAACGCTGATGACACGGCGGAGGCGTCCGACGAGGGCGGACTGTTCGCGGCGGGGTGAGCCCTCCTCAGCTCCCCGCTGTCGGCGCGCTCACCGGCTTGCCGGGCTGGCCCCAGCTGGCGACGAAGTCGTTCACGCCGGGGACCGCCATCATGTGCGAGTCCTTGACGTAGACGAAGCGCTTCGGCCCGAAGCCATATTCGGTCATCGTGATGCCGGCGGAGCGGCAGCGCTGATACTCGGCCGCGCCGATCGGACGGTCGGAGGCCACCATGTCGGGATGGTCCAGCCCGACGCCGCCGCAGAAGGCACGGAAGCCGGAGGCGGTGCCACGGGCGTCGAGATGCGGCTTGGTGTCGGGACCGCCGGTGTATTTGGCGGCTGCCTGATCGATGGTGCCGCGCAGGGCCGGGCTGCCGACGATCCAGATGCCGCGGGCCTCCGGCGGCGGCTTGGGCACGGCTGGCGGCGGCAGGGCGGCGGTCTGTTGCGGCGGCGGGGTGAGGCCGGGCATCTGGCAGCCGGCGAGCGAAGCCGCAGCGGCAAGTGCGAGGGCCAGATGTTTGAAAGCCACTCTGCCGGCCGGAGCGGGAAAACGGGTCATCGGGCGTCTCTCTCGTCAAGGATCGTCGTCAGGCCACCGGGCGGCAAGGCCCGGAGGGCTCTGACAATGAGAACGCCCCCGGCCCGCTTCAACGGCACGCCCGCCATATGCCGATTGCCGTGTCCCGATGCGCCGCTCGCCATCCATGAACAATAGCGATAGGATGACGTCGAACGATCACCATACGGAATGTATTGCCGATGTCCCTGCCCGATCTGGAGATCGACGCGCTGCGCGCCTTCGTCACGGTGGCGGAGGCCGGCGGCTTCACCGCGGCGGCGGATCGGCTGGGCCGCACCCAGTCGGCGATCAGCGTCAAGATCAAGAAGCTGGAGGACATGCTCGGCCGCCGGGTGTTCGAGCGCACCAGCCGGTCGCTGGCGCTGACCCATGACGGCGAAGTGCTGATGGGCTATGCCCGCCGCCTGCTGGATCTGAACGACGAGACGGTGCGCCGCTTCGCCGAACCGGCGGCGGAGGGCGAGATTCGGCTGGGGGTGGCCGAATATTTCCTGTCCGACCACCTGCCCCATGTGCTGCGCCGCTTCGCCAAGCTGCACCCGCGCCTGCACATCGACGTGCGGGTGGGCATGTGCAGCGATCTGGTCTCGGCGCTGGATGGCGGCGAGCTGGACCTCGTCATCTCCCGCCGCGATGCCGGCGACACCCGAGGCCGGGCCATCTGGACCGAGCCGATGCGCTGGATCGCCGCCCCTGGGCTGGAGATCCCGGCCGACGGCCCGCTGCCCTTCTGCGCCCTGCCGGCGCCCTGCGTCTTCCGCAACCGCGGACTGGCGGCGCTGGGCGAAACCGGACGGTCCTGGCGGGTGGTCTACACCAGCGCCAGCGTCATGGGGGTGCAGGCCGCCGTCCGCGCCGGGCTGGGGGTGGCGGTGCTCAGCGAATCCTCGGTGCCCGACGGCGTGCGCCGGCTGGGGGTGGAGGACGGGCTGCCCGAACTGGGCGATGTCGAGATGGCGATCTTCGGCGAGACGCCGCGCAACCGCCGCCTCGCCGAACCGCTGGTCGGCTTCATCGTGGAAAGTCTGGCGGCGATGCGCCCGGCCCGCCCGCCGCTCGCCCTGGCGGGGTAAGGCGGCAGACCGGGCGCACCGGACGGATCAGAAGCCTTCCAGCACCACCTTGCCGCGGGCCTTGCCGGATTCGATCAGGGCATGGGCCTTGCGCAGGGTAGCGGCATCGATGCGGCCCAGCGTCTCGGTCAGGGTGGTGCGCAGCGTGCCGGCATCGACCAGCCGCGACACTTCGGTCAGCAGCTCGTGCTGGGCGATCATGTCGTCGGTCTGGAACAGCGGCCGGGTGAACATCAGCTCCCAGTGCAGCGAGACGCTCTTGCGCTTCAGCAGGCGGACGTCGATGGGCTCCGGATCGTCGATCAGGCCGATGTGACCCTGCGGCGCCACCAGTTCGACCAGATCCTGGAAATGGCGGTCGGTCGCGTTGGTGGAGAAAATGTAATCGACCCCGGCCAACCCCAGCGCCTTCACCTGCTCGGCCATCGGCCGGCTGTGGTCGATCACGTCATGGGCGCCCAGTTCGCGCACCCAGTCGGCGGTCTCGGGACGCGACGCCGTGGCCAGCACCCGGACCCTGCTCAGCCGGCGGGCCAGTTGGATGGCGATGGAGCCGACGCCGCCGGCCCCGCCGACGATCAGCAGCGACTTGCCCTCGCCCGCATTCTTCCCGTCGCCATCCCGCGGCAGGCCCAGCCGGTGGAACAGCATCTCCCAGGCGGTGATGGCGGTCAGCGGCAAGGCGGCGGCCTCGGCGACGCTCAGGCTGGCCGGACGGGCGCCGACGATGCGCTCGTCGACCAGATGATATTCGCTGTTGGTGCCGGGCCGGTCGATGGAGCCGGCATAGAACACCGCGTCGCCGGGACGGAACAGGGTCACATCCGGCCCGACCGCCTCGACAATGCCGGCGGCATCGAAGCCCAGGATGCGCAGGTCGCCCTCGGTCGGCAAAGCGTTGCGGCGCACCTTGGTGTCCACCGGGTTGACCGACACCGCCTCCACCCGGACCAGCAGGTCGCGGCCGGCGGGGGCCGGGCGGTCGATCTCGACGTCGATCAGCGCGCCGGCATCGGCGATGGGCAGGGACTTGCGGAAACCAACGGCTTTCATGATCGCCTCGTCTTCTGAATGGGGAAGAAGTCGAGACACAGGATGGCGGCGCCGCCCCGATATGTGAAATTCATAGTTCTTGTTTCATCCATCGGATTCCGGGATGGACGCGGCCCTGGCCGAACGGCGTCGAGACTCATGACGCCAAAGAGGTATGGAATAGCCGGGCGGGCTGCGGTGTTCGTACAGATGACCGGCCTCACCGTCGAAGCCGGTCCGTCGTTGGACAGGAAGCACGGCCATGCGCACCAATCGTCTCCGAATCCTGACCGCCCTGCTCCTGGCTGCGGGGAGTGCCGCCCTGACCGGCTGCGTCGCCTACGATCCCTATTATCCCGCCTACAGCGAGCCGGTGGTGGTCCCGCCGCCGACCGTCTACGCCGTGCCGCCGCCGGTGGTGGTCGGGCCGGGCTATTACCGCCGCCCCTGGAACGACCATTGGCATGGCGACCGCGGCTGGGGCCCGGGACGCGGCTGGGGCCCCGGCAGGGGACCGCGCGGCTGGCGCTGAGCGGGGGGAAGCCGACGGGCCTCAGACGGCGTTGGCCGGCACGCCGTCGCCACAGTTGCGCAGCACCAGCACGGTGTGGTCGTCGTCGCTCACCGCACCGTCGCGCAGCAGAACCAGCGCCGCCAGCGTCGGCTCGACCCCGTGCAGGTCGCGGTGGATGAACAGGGCGGGCAGCCGGGCGCACCCGCCGGTGTAGAGCACGACATGCTCCCCCGGTGCCCAGCGCAGATGGACCGAGGCGGGGGCCAGCGGGTTGAAACCGATCATCGCCCAGCGGGCGCCGAGCGCCGTGATCTCCTGCCGGCGCACCACCGCCCCGGCCAGGGTGCCGAGCGCCGTGTAATCCACCGCACCGGCATCGAAGCGCAGGACCGCGACGGCCGACCGCCCGATCCGCGTCAGGGTCCGGTCGTGGGACAGCCCCAGTTCGGGCCGCCCCTTCAGGTCGCGCCGGATGGCGTTGACCACGACGGGAGCCGGCAGCCCCGGCACCGTGGCGGCGACCACCGCCTCCATCTGCCGCACCACGGCGGGCGTCATCATCGTGGGGGATTGCGCGCTGAGAATTTGCGTGGCGCCGCCTTGCCCCTTGCCGTCCTCCGCACCGGAACCGACGTCGGCTTTGACGGGGGTCTTGACGGGAGGCTCGGCGGGGCCGGCATCGGCTGCCGCGTCACCGTCGATCATCAAGGCGATGCCGCAGGGTCCGTCACCGCCACGGGCGGGGGCACAGCTGACGAACCAATGGTCGATGAAGGGACCGCCGCGCACGGCATCGCCGCCGCTCTGCTCGACCGTCACCGCCCCGGCCTGGGCCAGGGCGTCGGCCGGCGGCGCATCGTCCGCACCCGGCCGCAGGACACGGGCCAGCAGCGCGAGCCCGATGCCCGGCGTGGCATGAACATGGAACCGGTCGGCCTCGCCGCGAACGGACTCCAACACCGCGTCGAGCGCGGGAAGAACACCGTCCGGCGTTGACGGGGGCAGCGCGACGGTGGCGGGATCGCGGTCATAGGCCAGGCATTCGACGCCGGCCCCGCTGCGCATCCGGGCAATCAGGATGGTCCCGTCCGGCCGCCCAAGAGCATAGTCGGCCAGCATGGCCACCAGCCGGTCCAGCCGGGCCGCCTCGTCCACCGGCAGCACCCCGTCGGCCCGTTCCGCCGCGATCCGACGCGCCGTGGCGATGTCGTCGGGCGACGCCACGGCGATGCGACGGTGACCATGATCGGGGAACATAGAACCGCTCCTGTCAGCGCTCTGGTTGCTCTTCCCCGGAACTTTACAATCCTCTTCCGGTCAAGCCCACGGAAAGCACTCGCCGGCCTGCAATTTTCGACCGGCCGTGTCCGACGGAGCCGCAATCCGGCAAGGACGGCGGCATCAGGATGCCGCCACCTCCATCAGTGCGGCCGGGGCCGGCTGGCGGATGGACATGGGATGCGGCAGGTCGCGGGCGCGCAGCATCTCCGCCGACTCCCAGAGGCGGCCCAGGCCGACGATGGAGCGGCAGGCGGTCTTTTCCATGATGCGGGCGCGGTGGACCTCCACCGTCTTGATGCTGATGCCCAGCTCCCAGGCAATCGTCTTGCTCTGCTTGCCCTCGACGATCAGTTCCAGAACCTCCGACTCGCGGCGGCTCAGCAGGGCGAGCCGGCGGACGGCGTCGCGGCTGCGGTCGCGCTGCTGGGCATGCGGGCTGCCGGACGCCAGGCAGGCGCGCAGCCGCTCCAGGAAGGCCGGGATGGCGAAGGGGCGGGCGATGCAGTCGACCGCACCGGCCTTCATCGCGGCGACGGCGGCGTCGACATCGCCCTGCTCGGTCATCACCAGGACCGGCAGGTCGTGGCCGTGCAGCGAGGCCTCGGCCATGAACTCCATGGCGGTCATGTCCGGCAGGTCGCTGCGCAGGACGATGCAGGAGGACCCGGTGCCCAGCACGGCCAGCGCATCGGCGGCGGTGCTGTGGACACGGCAGGCGATGCCGACCGCGCCCAGCGCCCGCGAAAGCGTGCTGCGCGACATCAGGTCGCCATCGACGATGTGAACGAGGCAGGTGGTTTGCGGATAAGCGGGCGCAGAAATTTGCAGGGGCATCTTGGGACCTCCACCACATCGGGCCGGCGAACAGCGCCGGCTCTCCATGACGGTCGATCCGTGTCCGAACCGCCGCCATGACCGACATTTTAGCGGTCATCCCTTATTGACCGCCGCAATCGCGAGGGATAGCGGACATGTCTAAAAGGATACCAGGGATACTACACCGGCGAAAACCACAACAAGAACGCCGATCAATGCGCTATCCCACGGGACACCCCGAAACCAAACGGCGAACACCACAAGTATTTTCGCAAACTCCGCACCTGGACGACCTATCCGCCGACAGGCAACGCTGGCCAAACTTTATCACAAGACAAGCAAAGCCGCTCGGATCGTTTGTTGTGATCGCCGGGTTCAAAAATTATCTTCGTGGGGATTTAACGTTCCGCGCAGCCTTTCCGGCTGCAACCCTGTGGCCGCTCAGGCGCGGCGGCGGGTCGCCAGGAGGATGCCGGCGGCGATTAGGGCGATGCCGATCCCATGGTAGAGGTGCGGCTGCTCGCCCAGGAACAGGATGGCCAGCAGGCTGCCGAAGACCGGCACCAGATGGATGGCGAGGCCGGCGGTGTTGGGACCGAGAAGCTCCACCGCCCGGTTGAAGCAGAGATAGGCGGCGATGGACGGGAACAGCACGGTGTAGCCGACCGCCAGCAGCGTGATGCCGCTGGCCTGGACCGGGTGGCCGCTCACGCTCTCCCAGACATAGAAAGGCAGCAGTTCCACCGCGCCGATGGCGAAGGTGACGACGACGAAGCTCAGCCCGTGGATCGCCGGCCGGCGGCGCAGCAGCGTGGTGTAGGCGGCATAGATCACCACCGCCGCCAGCATCCAGACGTCGCCGGCATTCAGCTCCAGCCCCAGCAGGGTTCCCGGATCGCCGTGCGAGATCAGGGTCATCGCGCCGACCAGCGAGACGGCGATCCCCACCCCCTGCATCGCCCCGATCCGGTCGCGGAACAGGACGAGGCTCATCAGCACGATCATCACCGGCATCGACGACTGCAGCATCACCGCGTTCAGCGCGGTCGTGCTGTTCAGCGCGATGTATTGAAAGGTGTTGTAGATGCCGATGCCGAGCGTGCCCAGCAGCAGCACGCTCTTCCACCGCGCCAGGATCGGCGTGATGTCGTGGCGCAGATGCGGCCAGGCGAAGGGCAGCACCACCAGCATGCCCAGGAACCAGCGCCAGAAGGCCAGCCCGATGGGCGGCACCGACCCGGCGACCGCACGCCCCAGGACCGCGTTGCCCGCCCAGAACAGGGGCGGCAGCATCATCAGCAGCCAGGCCTGATCGGCGAGACGGGATCCCTTGACGGAGGCGGTGCGGTCGGCGGGCATGGCGCTGTCCCGTGCGTTCAGCTGCGGCGGCGGGGCGAGGCGAAGACGCTCGCCGCGGTCACGGCGGCGCTGCGGTCGCTGCTGTCCTCGGCGCGGAAGACGCTTGCGCGGGCTTCGCGGCGGGGATGGCGCGGCGCGTCCTCGCGACCTTCACCACGGCCCTCGCCCCGGCCTTCGCGACCCTCGCGGGGCGGCTTGGCGGGCTGGCGCAACTCGGCGTCGAGTTCGGCGATGCGCTTGACCAGCGCTTCACGGATGGCGGGGGCCGCGTGGGCTTTCAGCGTCGCCAGCTGCTCCTTGAGCTGAACCAGCTGACGCTGCTTCTCCTCGCGGCTGCGCTTGATGGCGACGTTGTCGGAATGCTGGCCCTCGAAGGAGCGCATGGAAGAGGCCCTCGTTTAAAAAATACGGAAGTCAGGAGGCCGGCGCCCCGAATTCGCGGGCCCGGCGAGAGGGGCGGATTATTGGGAGGCGACCGCTGCAAAGCAAGGCGGACTTCGCCTTGACTTTTCAGGATCGAGGGGAGTGCCCACGCTCCCTCCCACCCCTTTTTGCAAAAGAAAAAGGGCGCCCCCTTGCGGAGGCGCCCCTTTCCCAACCGTGTAACGGCGGAACGACGGGCTATTAGAAGCCCATGTCGTCCATGCCGCCCATGCCGCCCGGCATGCCGCCCGGAGCAGCCTTCTTCTCCGGCTTCTCGGCGATCATCGCCTCGGTGGTGATCAGCAGGCCGGCGATCGAGGCCGCATCCTGCAGGGCGGTGCGAACCACCTTCACCGGGTCGATGATGCCGGCGGCGACCAGATCGGTGAACTCACCCTTCTGGGCGTCGTAGCCGAAGTTGGCGTCGTTCTGGTCGAGCAGCTTGCCGACCACGATCGAGCCGTCGGTGCCCGCGTTGTAGGCGATCTGACGGACCGGGGCCTGCAGGGCGCGGCGGATGATGTCGATGCCGACGCGCTGCTCGTCGTTGACCGGGGTCAGGGCGTCCAGGGCCTTGGTGGCGTACAGCAGGGCGGTGCCGCCGCCGGCGACCACACCCTCTTCCACCGCGGCGCGGGTGGCGTGCATCGCGTCATCAACGCGATCCTTGCGCTCCTTCACCTCGACCTCGGTCGCACCGCCGACGCGGATGACGGCGACGCCACCGGCCAGCTTGGCCAGACGCTCCTGCAGCTTCTCACGGTCGTAGTCCGAGGTGGTCTCCTCGGCCTGGGCGCGGATCTGACCGCAACGGGCTTCGATGTCGGCCTTGTCGCCGGCGCCGTCGACGATGGTGGTGGTCTCCTTGGAGATCACGACCTTCTTGGCGGTGCCCAGCATGTCGAGCGTGACGTTCTCGAGCTTGATGCCGAGGTCTTCGCTGATGACCTGGCCGCCGGTCAGGATGGCCATGTCCTCCAGCATCGCCTTGCGGCGATCACCGAAGCCCGGAGCCTTGACGGCGGCGATCTTCAGGCCGCCGCGCAGCTTGTTCACGACGAGCGTGGCCAGCGCCTCGCCCTCGATGTCCTCGGCGATGATCAGCAGCGGACGCGAGGACTGGACGACGGCTTCCAGAACCGGCAGCAGCGGCTGCAGGCCCGACAGCTTCTTCTCGTGCAGCAGGATGAAGGGGTTTTCGAGGTCCGCGACCATCTTGTCGGCGTTGGTCACGAAGTACGGCGACAGGTAGCCGCGGTCGAACTGCATGCCCTCGACGACGTCCAGCTCGGTGTCCAGGCTCTTGGCCTCTTCCACCGTGATGACGCCTTCGTTGCCGACGCGCTCCATCGCCTGGGCGATCATCTTGCCGATCTCGGCTTCGCCGTTGGCGGAGATGGTGCCGACCTGGGCGATCTCGTCGTTGGTCGTGACCTTCTTGGCGCGACCCTGGATGTCGGCGACGACGGCGGCGACGGCGATGTCGATGCCGCGCTTCAGGTCCATCGGGTTCAGGCCGGCGGCGACCTTGGTCACGCCTTCGCGGACGATGGCCTGGGCCAGCACGGTGGCGGTGGTGGTGCCGTCACCGGCCAGATCGTTGGTCTTCGAGGCGACCTCGCGGACCATCTGGGCGCCCATGTTCTCGAACTTGTCGGCCAGCTCGATTTCCTTGGCGACCGACACGCCGTCCTTGGTGATGCGCGGAGCACCGAAGGACTTCTCGATCACGACGTTGCGGCCCTTCGGGCCCAGCGTGACCTTCACGGCGTCGGCGAGGATGTCAACGCCACGCAGCAGCTTTTCGCGCGCGGAGGGGCCGAACTTGACGTCTTTGGCAGCCATGTCTCGATTCCTTGTAACGTGTAAATTTCGAAGGATACGGGCGGAGGACTTAGGCCTCGATGACGCCCATGATGTCGGATTCCTTCATGATCAGGTAATCGACGCCTTCGATCTTCACTTCAGTGCCCGACCACTTGCCGAACAGGATGCGGTCGCCGGCCTTGACGTCTAGCGCCACGACCTTGCCCGACTCGTCACGGGCGCCCGGGCCGACGGCGATGATCTCGCCTTCCTGCGGCTTTTCCTTGGCCGTGTCGGGGATGATGATCCCACCCTTGGTCTTGGTGTCGGACTCCAGACGCTTGACGACGACGCGGTCGTGCAGCGGGCGGAACTTCATGGAATGCCTCCTTGGATCAAGGCTTGGTTCTGACGGAAATTGGCGCGGGCGGCGGCTGTTAGCACTCCATCCCGGCGAGTGCCAGACAGCTAATCGAAGCGGATTGTGGATTCAAGAGGCTCGTTTCGGAATTTGCCGCAAATGCCTGCAACACTCCTCCAACCCCGTCTATAACACATTGATTTTAAATCATATCCCCTCATTGCGGCAGACAGCCGGCGCGGGCAAATTTCTTCGAACGGTCACAGAAGAAGCCGACCCTTCCGGCAGCGGACGCATCGCCGGGACAACGAATAGACGGAACCGGGCACCGCCAGCCCCACCCGATCCTCCCAACCGCCCCCTCGCCTCCCGCACTGCACGCCTGTGATTGCCGTCACAGCGCCACCCGCCGGAATTTCCTAAAATTTTAGAGAAATCGGCACTGGAGAGGTGGAGGGCGCGATGATGGCGAAGCGGCAGGCGGACGGCTGGACCGGGACTCATGCGGCCGACCGCCAGCAATACAAGCGGCCGGCCCGAATCGCCGCCGCTCCGGGATCGGGCAAGCGGGCACGGTGGCGGGATCACGAGAGCCGGCTGGTGGAGGTTCTGCTGGAGTTCACCACCATCGCCGGCCTGTTCGCCCTGCTGTTCGCTTTGTTCGTGCTGTTCGGCGCCGCCCAGACCCTGTCGCCCTAAAGTCTTTCGGCCCGATCCCGCGCTCGTTTCTCCTGTTGCGCAGTCTCCGCGGCCACATCCCCGCAATTCGCGACAAATTCAAATCCATACTCCCGCCTTGCACGAATTCCGCATAGGATCGCCGCCGATACGGGCGGCATCATCCCGCTCGGCGCGCCAACCGGGAGTTTCCATCCATGACCACCCAGCCGGTCTGCCAAGCCGCGGTCGATCTTGTGAAGCATTTCGAAGGCCTCTACCTCAACGCCTATCTGTGCCCGGCCGGCGTTCCCACCATCGGTTACGGCCATACCGCCGGCGTGACGATGGGGCAGACCATCACGGTCGAGCAGGCCGATGCCTTCCTCGCCTCCGACCTGGCCCAGGCCGCCGGCCATGTCGACGCCCTGGTGACGGTGCCGCTGAACGCAGACCAGCGCGGCGCGCTGGCGTCCTTCGTCTTCAACCTCGGCGCCGGCAGCCTGCAAAGCTCGACCCTGCTGAAGCTGCTGAACGAGGGCGATTATGCCGGCGCCGCCGGCCAGTTCGGCCGCTGGGTCTATGCCACGGTGAACGGCACGCCGACCAAGCTGCCGGGCCTCGTCTCCCGCCGCGCGGCCGAGGAGGCGCTGTTCCAGAGCCAGACCGCCCAGCCGAAGACCGGCGTCACCACCGCGGACGGCACTCCCTGATCCTAGCATCATATCTGGGCCTGATATCCGGCCCCGATATCCAAGCCCGATCCGGCATTCCGGCAGGTGCCGGGCACGAGCCGTTTGACGGGACGGGATGTTCGCCCCACATTTGCGGACATCCCACCGCCGTGCTCCGGAATGCCGCCTTGACCGCCTTCGCCTCCGACAGCCTCGCCGCCGCCGCCCGCCCCAATCCGAACCGGCCCATCGCCGTCTGGCTTCTGGTCTGCGCCGCCATGGTGCTGGCCATGGCCGTGATCGGCGCCATCACCCGGCTGACGGAATCCGGCCTGTCGATGGTGGAGTGGAAACCGCTGATCGGCATCCTGCCGCCGCTGTCCTCGGCGGAATGGAACCGGGTCTTCGACCTGTACAAGGCGACGCCGGAATTCCGCATCTACAACAGCCACATGGATCTGGCCGGCTTCCAGTCGATCTTCTGGTGGGAGTGGTTCCACCGGCTGTGGGGCCAGCTGATCGGCTTCGTCTTCCTGATCCCCTTCCTGCGTTTCTGGATGCAGGGCCGCATCTCGTCGGAGCTGTGGCCGAAGCTGGCCGGCCTGTTCCTGCTGGGCGGGCTCCAGGGCGGCATCGGCTGGTTCATGGTGAAGAGCGGGCTGGTCGATTCGCCGAACGTCAGCCATTACCGGCTGGCCCTGCATCTCAGCACCGCCATCCTGATCTACGCCCTGCTTCTGCGCACGGCGCTGGGCCTGCTCGATCCGCTGCCGATGGCGGGCTGGCGGCCGGAATCGGCGTCCTTGCGCCGCCACACCCGCTGGGCGCTGGGTCTGGTCGCCGTCACCATCGTCTGGGGCGCCTTCGTCGCCGGGTCGGATGCCGGCTTCGCCTACAACACCTTCCCGCTGATGAACGGCCACTGGATCCCGCCGGAGGTCGACACGCTGACGCCCTGGTGGCTCAATCCGGTCGAGAACACCGCGGCGATCCAGCTGATTCACCGCGCACTGGCGATCCTGACTGGCGTGGTCGTCCTGGTGCTGGCCGCCCGTGTCCTGAACGCCCGCCTGCCAGGGCGCGCCGGCCGCGCGGCGCTGGCATCCGGCGCCATGGTCCTGCTGCAGATCGCAATGGGCGTCGCCACGTTGCTGACCGTGGTGTGGACGCCCATCGCCGCCGCTCATCAGGCCGGCGCCATTCTGATGGTGTCGATGCTGGTGTGGCTGCTGTTCGAACTGCGGCCGATCGGTCGGGAATAAGGCGCACATTATTCCCGCTGGGGCGCAGGAACGTCAGGCAAGATTTACACGGATATCACGAATTTATACACGGATTACACGGATTTTTCTATGACTTGCCGGATGTGGATGTTCTCCAGCAGGCGCAGGCCTTGCGGAGAAATATTCGTGACATCCGTGTTTTAATCCGTGACATCCGTAGAAAATTTGCCGAACACGCCCGCACCCCGCAAAAGCGCAAACCCCAGCGTCATGCCCCTTCGGACAGATCGTACATCGCATCGATGTCGGCGATCAGGACCTTGTTGCCTTCCTGGAGCGAGATCACCCCGGCGGTCTTCAGCTGGGTGAAGGTGCGGCTGACAGTTTCGGTGGTCAGGCCCAGATAGTCGGCGATGTCGGCCCGGCTCATCGGCACGAAGACCGGGTTTTCCTTGTGGCCGCGGCGGGCGGCGCGCTGGGACAGCATCAGCAGGAAGGAGCAGATCTTCTCCTTCGCCGTCTTGCGGCCGAGCAGGAGCATCTGGTCCTGTGCGGCGGCCAGCTCGTTCGACGCCATCGAGAACAGGCGCCGCTGCATCTTGGGGAATTCCTCCAGCAGCGCATCGATCTTCTTGCGCGGGAAGCGGCAGAGCGAGGCGCTGGTCACCGATTCGGCGGTGTAGGCATAGCTGTCGTTGACCGCCAGCCCGAGGAAATCGCCGGTCACCAGGAAGCCGGTGATCTGGCGGCGCCCGTCCGGCAGCAGCTTGTACAGCTTCACCGTCCCGGAGGTGACGTTGTAGAGCGCATCGGATGCGTCGCCCTCGGCGAACAGGGTGTGGCCGGCATCGATGCGCACATTCTGCAGAATGTCGGCAAGACGGCGCAATTCCTCGGGTTCCAGCGCGGCGCACACCGTCAGGCTGCGCACGGGACAGGCCCCGCAGGGATTCATTTCCGTCGCAGCGCTCTTTTCCCGAGCGCGAACCGTATCAAAAGGTGGCATGGAGGAACCCAGCCTTTCATTCCGCATGGGCCCATATTGGTGGCAATCGCTCAGAATCGCAACCTTGCACGCATACAACCTTTTCTATGCCCATACGGGATTTGGCACTATTGACCGCGGACGGCCTCCGCCGGCTTGGCCGGTTCACCGCCCGCACGGGGTGTCGCCGGCAGATCGTCGTCGAACAGGACGCGGTGGGCCGCCCCGTCCAGATCGTCAAACTGGCCGGATTTCAGCGCCCACAGAAAGGCCGCCAGCCCCAGCCCGCCCAGGCTCAGCGCGATCGCGATCAGATAGAGAAGCTCGTCCATCACCCGAATCCTTACCCGGCAGTTCCCGAACGGCGATGTCCCGCACGGGAAGATCCTTGACGACGGCGCCGCGGGCCAGCCGCAGCGCGTTCAGAATGACGATCAGCGACGACGACGACATCGCCAGCGCCGCCAGCAGCGGCGTCAGCATGCCGCCCATCGCCAGCGGCACGGCGCACAGGTTATACACCAGGGCGATCCCGAAATTCTGCCTGACCAGACGGCCGGACCGGCGGGAAACCTCCACCGTCTCGACGATCGGGCGCAGCAGCCGGCCCTGGAACACCACGTCGGCCGCGGTCTGGCTGACATCCACCGCGGTGGAGGGCGACATCGACACCGCAGCGGCGGCCAGCGCCGGGGCGTCGTTCAGCCCGTCGCCGACCATCAGCACGGTGCGGCCCTGCCCGGCCAGTTCGGCCAGCACCGCGGTCTTGTCGGCCGGCGTCTGTTCGGCCCGCCAGTCGGCGATGCCCAGCCGCTCCGCCACCGCCGCCACCGCGCCCCGGCGGTCGCCCGACAGCAGCTTCACCTCCAGCCCGCGCGCCTTCAGCGCCGCCACCACCGCGGCGGCGTCGGGGCGCGGGGCGTCGAGGAAGACGATCCGCCGCGGCTCCTCGCCCGGACGGGCCAGCCACAGTTCGGGACCGGCGGCGTCCTCCGCCTCCAGCGGCGCGCAGGTGAAGCGGCGGCTGCCCAGCCGCACCTCGCCGTCCGCCGTCTGGAGGGACAGGCCGGCGCCGGCGATCTCGCGCACGCCCGCTGCCACCGGCACCTCGGGTGCTGCGGCGGCCAGCGCACGGGCCAGCGGGTGGCGGCTGGCCGCGGCGAGCGAGGCCGCCAGCGCCAGATCCTCCGCCGACAGCCTCTCCGCCGCCAATCCGTCGAGCTGCGGCACCGGGCGCCCTTCGGTCAGGGTGCCGGTCTTGTCGAACACCACCGTGTCGATAGCGGCAAGCCGCTCCAGCGCGGTCGGGCTTTTCAGCAGCGTGCCCTGACGCATCAGCCGGCCGCTGGCGATCACCTGCACCACCGGCACCGCCAGCGCCAGCGCGCAGGGGCAGGTGATGATCAGCACGGCGATGGCGTTCATCAGCGCGTCCTGCCACACCACCCCGCCCAGCAGCATCCAGCCGGCGAAGGTGGTCAGCGCGGTCAGATGCACGACGGGAGCGTAGAGGCGCGACACCCGGTCGGCGATGGCGACATATTTGGCGCGGCCCTGCTCCGCCACCTCCATCAGCCGGACGATCTCGGCCAGCAGCGTGCCCTCGCCCACCGCGGTGACGGTCAGGCGCAGGGGTGCGGTCAGGTTGAGGGTGCCGGCGAAGACCTGATCGCCCGGCCGCGCAGTGCCCGGCACCGTCTCGCCGGTGATCAGGCCGGTGTCGAGGTCGGACACGCCGTCGGACACCCGGCCGTCGACGGGGATGCGCTCGCCGGCCGCCACCAGGATGACGGTGCCGGGGACGACCTGCTCCGGCGCCACCACGGCGCTGGTGCCGTCCGCGTTCAGGATGGTGACGGCGTTGGCGCGCAGGCCCAGCAGCTGTTCGGCTGCCGACCGCGCCCGGCCGCGCGCCCGCTGGTCGAGATAGCGGCCGACCAGCAGGAAGAACAGCAGCATGACGCCGCCGTCGAAATAGGCGTGTTCGCCGCTGTGGATGGTCTCGAACAGGCTCATGCCGGTGGCGAGCAGCACGCCGATGGTGATCGGCACATCCATGTTGGTGCGGCCGTGGCTGAGCGCCGACAGCGCCGAGCGCGCGAAGGGACGCAACGCATAGGCGATGGCCGGCATGCAGATCAGCGCCGAAATCCAGTGCATCAGGTCGCGGGTGGCGGTGCCCATGCCCTGGCTGTGGCCGGCCCAGACCGACACCGACAGCAGCATGACGTTGCCCATGGCGAAGCCAGCCACCGCCATGGCGCGCAGCAGTTCCTTCTCGCTCTTCGCCTGGGCGCCGCCCAGCCGGTCGGGGTCGAAGGGAACGGCGCGGTATCCCAGCTGGGCCACGGTACCGACCACCGCGTTGGCGTCGGTGGCCTTGGGATCCCAGCGCACGGTCAGCCGCCGCGTGGTCATGTTCATGCGGGCCTGGGCGACGCCCGGCTGGCGGTTGAGCGCCGATTCGATCAGCCAGACGCAGGCCGCGCACTGCATGCCGTCGACCATCAGGTGAAGGCTGCGGCTGCCGTCCTGCTCGTCGCGGGCGTGCGGTTCGTAATCGACCGCCGGGGCGTCGTCGGGACGCAGCGGGCGGGCGGTGGGATCGACGCTGCGGCGCTCGTAATAGCGCTCCAGCCCCAGCCCGCGGACAAGGTCGTAGGCGGCGGCGCAGCCGGTGCAGCAGAACGGCCCGGCGCCATCGCCGGCAGTCGGGCTGCCGGCCTGCGCATTGTCGCCAAGCTCTTGTCCGCAATGGAGGCAGACGGTCATCTCGACATCACCCTGGCTGTCCCGGTCGCGGCACGCCGTCACTGCACCCAGACGCGCTTCCGGTCCTGATAGTCGCCGGCGGCATGGGTGATGACGAAGCGCATGTCCCACTGGCCTTCCAGGTCCAGCTCCACCGGGGCGCCATAGCGGCCCTCGCCCAGATAGGGCAGCGAGAGGGTCTTGTCATGACCCTCGGAGATCGGACGGATCATCGTCACGGTGACGGTGGCGTCCTTCAGGATCTGGCCCTGCTTGTCGCGGACGGTGATGGCGATCACGCCCTTGCGCGGCTCGGTGCTGGTGAAGTCCGGCTGGACCTGCCAGCCGCGTTCCGCCTGGGCGCGGGCTCCGGCCAGATCGTTGTTGTAGCCGAGCCCCTTGATGAAGTGGTTCTCGGTCTCGATCCCGGTCCAGCTCGACACCGCGAAATGGACCATCACCCCGTTCACCGCCAGGACGATCATGAAGACGCCGACGAAGATCCAGGGGATGTACCATCCCGGCTGGCGCGGCGCCTTCAGGCGTTTCGGGGGGAGGGGGCGGTTTCCGGTGGTGGTGCTGATGCTCATGTCGCTGGCTGCCCTTCGACTGGTCGGCGGCGTTTGATAAGCGGCGTCCGATCAGCGATGTGCATCGCTGATCGCGGGAACTATGGCGACCGATTGCCGCAGCTACATTGCGATGGATCAAATGACAGGAAGTTAACGAAACCGCCGGCCCGCCCCATGTCCCGCAAAGAAAAAGGCGCCGGGGAGTGACCTCCCCGACGCCCTTTCCGGTCGGTTCCGCAATGGTCCGCCCGGACGTTGGCTTACTTGCCGCCGCCCAGGTTGTGGACGTAGACGGCCAGCGACTTGATCGTCGCGTCGTCCAGACGCTTGGACCAAGCCGGCATGACGCCGGCGCGGCCGTTGGTCACCGTCTCGACCAGCGTCTGCTTGTCGCTGCCGTAGAGCCAGTTGGCTTGGCGAAGCGGCGGAGCGCCGACGCCGTCGACACCGGCGGCAACCGAACCCTGGGCCGCGTCGCCGTGGCAGGCGGCACAGTTCTCGTCATAGACGGCCTTGCCCTTGGTGGCCTTGCCCGCATCGGCGGTCTTGCCGTTCAGCGACAGCACATAGTCCGTGACCTGATCGATCTGGTCGCGGTTGAGGATGCTGTCCTTGCCGAAGGCGGTCATGCCGACGTTCGGCGTGCCGCGGGTGTCGCCGTCATCCGAGCGGATGCCGTGCTGGATGGTCTTGTAGATGTCGGCCGAGGAGCCGCCCCACAGCCACACGTCGTCGGCCAGCGTCGGGAAACCCTTGGCACCCTGGCCGCCGGCGCCGTGGCAGGCGGCGCAGTTCTCGTTGAAGTAGGACCGGCCGCCGGCCATCGCGAAGCCCAGCAGGTCCTTGTCCTTCTGGATTTCGTCGACCGACTTGGCGGCGATGGCGGTCAGGAACTTGGCCTGGCCGGCCTTCGCCTCCGCCATCCTGGTGTCCAGCTCCTCGCGCTGGGAATATCCCAGGATGCCCTTCGTGTAGGTCTTGCCCAGCGGCCAGGCCGGGTAGAACACGTAGTACACCATCGCCCAGGCGATGCAGACGTAGAAGAGATACAGCCACCACTTCGGCAGCGGATTGTTCAGCTCGCGCAGTCCATCCCACTCGTGGCCGGTGGTCTCGACGCCGGACAGCTCGTCCTTGTAATTCTGTGCCATGGTCTAAAGCTCCTGACCATCATCCTTGAGCGGGATCTGGGCGGCGTCGTCGAAAGTGCGGCGGTTGCCGGGCCACATGGCGTAAACCAGGATGCCCGTCAGCAGCAGCATCAACCACACCGTCCAGAAGGACCGAAGCATCACCGTGATCGAATCCAAGTCCATGGATTCCTCCCCCGATTACTGCTGCAACTGCTTGGACTGGTACTTGGTGAAGTCCACCATGGTGCCCAGCACTTGCAGGTAGGCGACGAGAGCGTCCATTTCGGTGACCGCCTTTTCGCCGGTGAAGTTCGCCACCACGGCCTTCGGGTAGCGCTTCATCAGCCCGGCGGTGTCGCCGTCGGGGTTCTTCTGCGCTTCCAGGTCGGCCTTGGCGTTGGCGATCTGCTCGTCGGTGTAGGGAACGCCGACGATCTTCAGCGTCTTCAGGTGGTCGCCGATGTCGCCGTAGCTCAGCGGACGATCTTTCATCCAGCCGTAGGTCGGCATGATCGACTCCGGAACGACCGCGCGCGGGTTCACCAGATGGGCGACCTGCCAGGCGTTGGAGTATTTGCCGCCGACGCGGGCCAGATCGGGACCGGTACGCTTGGAGCCCCACTGGAACGGATGGTCGTACATCGACTCCGCCGCCAGCGAGTAGTGGCCATAGCGCTCGACCTCGTCACGGAACGGACGGATCTGCTGGCTGTGGCAGTTGTAGCAGCCTTCGCGCAGGTAGATGTTCTGCCCGGCCAGTTCGAGCGGGGAGTAGGGACGGACCCCCTCCACCTTCTCGATGGTCGATTCGATGGTGAAGAGCGGGACGATCTGAACCAGACCGCCGATCGACACGGTGATCAGCACGAGCACGATCAGCAGAAGGGTATTCCGCTCGATCAGGTCGTGGCTGAAGCCCTTTTTATACTGAGCCATTTCTCGCATCCTTCCCTAGCGTCAGGCCGCGCCGACCGTCGCCTTGTGCGGCGTGGTGACATAGGGCTTCTCGATGCGGACATCGCCCTTCGCCGTGCGCCACAGGTTGTAGACCATGATGAGAGCGCCGGTGACGAACAGGACGCCGCCCATCGCGCGGATCACGTAGAACGGGTGCATCGCCGCGACGGTCTCCACGAAGGAGTACTGCAGGAAGCCCAGGTTGTCGTAAGCGCGCCACATCAGGCCCTGCATGATGCCCGACACCCACATGGCGGTGATGTAGAGCACGATGCCGATGGTGGCGGTCCAGAAGTGGTAGCTGACCAGACGCATGCTGTAGAGCTGCGAGCGCTTCCACAGCACCGGCACGAGATAATAGATCGCGCCGAAGGAGACGAAGGCGACCCAGCCGAGAGCGCCGGAGTGCACGTGGCCGATCGTCCAGTCGGTATAGTGCGACAGGGCGTTGACCGGCTTGACCGACATCAGCGGGCCTTCGAAGGTCGACATGCCGTAGAAGGCGACCGAGGTGACCAGGAAGCGCAGGACCGGGTCGGTGCGCAGCTTATCCCAGGCGCCCGACAGGGTCATGATGCCGTTGATCATGCCGCCCCAGGACGGCATCCACAGCATGACGGAGAAGGTCATGCCCAGCGTCTGCGCCCAGTCCGGCAGGGAGGTGTAGTGCAGGTGGTGCGGACCGGCCCAGATGTAGAGGAAGATCAGGGTCCAGAAGTGGACGATGGACAGGCGGTAGGAATAGACCGGCCGCTCGGCGCGCTTGGGCACGAAGTAGTACATGATGCCCAGGAAGCCGGCGGTCAGGAAGAAGCCGACCGCGTTGTGGCCGTACCACCACTGCACCATGGCGCTCTGCACGCCCGACACGAAGGTGTAGGACTTCATCCCGAACAGCGACACCGGGATGTTGATGTTGTTGCCGATGTGCAGGATCGCGACGGTCAGGATGAACGCCATGAAGAACCAGTTCGCCACATAGATGTGCGACTCGCGCCGCGTCATCACCGTGCCGATGAACTGGACCGCATAGAGCACCCAGGTGACCGTCAGGTACAGGTCGAGGATCCACTCGGGCTCGGCGTATTCCTTGCCCTGGGTGAAGCCCAGGACATAGCTCAGCGCCGCGAGCACGATGAAGACGTTGTAGTTCCAGAAGATGAACTTCGCCAGCCCTTCGCCCCCGAAGAGATACTGACGGCAAGTCCGCTGGACCGAATAGAGCGAAGTGGCGAACAGCACATTGCCGCCGAACGCGAAAATCACGGCCGAGGTGTGGACCGGGCGCAGGCGCCCGAAGCTCGTCCACTCCAGCCCGAGATTCAGCGCCGGGAAGGCCAGCTGCAGAGCGATGAAGGTGCCGGCCAGGAAACCGACCACGCCCCAGAACACTGCAGCGATCACGAAGAGTCGGATGGCGTCCTCATGGTAACGCACGTCTTCCGACACCCGCTGGCTGCCCAGGGTGGCCCCTGAAGTCAGAGTCGCTGATGTCATACAATCTCTCCCGTTTGCCCCGGGCGGCCGCGGGGCCGCGCCTTCTGGGTTGCACCACCACTGGGTACGTACTGTTAAGGAGCGGGACAGGTTGCACTCGGAAATGCCGAAAGGGACGCCGGGCGCGCCTGTCTCCAATGGCACCCACTATGTGTATGGGGGGGTTCAGCAACATTGATCTACGTCAACGACCCTTCCGCCCCGGGGCTGCCATCGTTCAGTGTCCTTGCAATCGGCCGGGCTGAAATGGACGACGGTTTCATCGCTAAACCCCTTGGTCGGCGCCAGATCGACCAGGCTTACCCGCTGGTCTGCGCCATGGCGCCGGGCCTGGGGGTCGACCAATGGCGCGCATTTGCCGCAGCGGTTCTGGACAGCGCAACCCTGGAGGGCAGCGGGGAAGGCCGCCTGCCGGCGAGCCGGGGCATCATGACCGTGCAGAACGCGCAAGGGTATCTGCACGGCCTGTTCTCCTACACGGCCGAACCGCATCTGCTGCACGGGCGGACGCTGTGCGTCGACAACTTCGTCGTGCTCGACCTGTTCGACGTCGCCGGCGTGGCGGAAGCCCTGTTGCAGGCGATGGAGGGGCTGGCCCGGCGGCTGGGCTGCGCCGCCATCCACACCACCCTGCCCGACCGTTTCGCCCGGCCCGATTCCCTTCAGGGCTCCCGCCGCGACCCGATCCCCGACTGCTTCCGCACCGAAGGGCACCGGCAGGAGACGATCCGCTTCTGCAAGGATCTGGCGGTGGTCAACGACAATGCCCTGACGCCGGCGGAGGGGCGGCGCGACGCCGAGTAGTGCCTGCCGGCCCTGGTCATTCAAAGACAACATCGAGGGGGAACGTCCCGGATGAGCGGAGCGCGATTCGGCAGTCTGCTGGAAGGACTTCCCGCAAGTCCGCAGCCCGACGAACTCTTCACCACCCTGGCGGCGCTGCCCGGCTCGCGGATCGAGCGGATCGTCTCCACCGGCCAGTCCTCCCCTGACGGCTTCTGGTACGATCAGGATTGGGACGAGTTCGTCCTGCTGGTCGCTGGCGCCGCCACCTTGCAGGTGGAGGGAGAGGACGACCGCCTGCTCTCCCCCGGCGACTGGACGCTGCTGCCCGCCCGCACCCGCCATCGCGTCGCCGCCACCGCCGCCGGGGGGCCGACCGTTTGGCTGGCGATCCATGCCGGTGAGTTGGGCCGGTGAGTTGGGCCGGTGAGCCGGACAGCACCACCGGAGCGGACTAGAGGCCGGGCGGAGCCGCATGGGAGCAGTGTGGAAGGGCCACCGCAGCCATTGCGCGCCGCCGATTTGCCGCTAGGATGCGGGCCCATGAGCGACACCGGCACCAAACCCGTCAAGAAATACCCGGCGATCCATCTGCAGTCCGGCCGCCAGCGGCGCGTCATGCAGGGACATCCCTGGGTCTATTCCAACGAAGTCCAGATGGACACCACCGCCAAGGCGGTGCCGCCCGGCAGCCCGGTGCGGCTTCTGGACCCCGGCGGGACGCCGCTGGGCATCTACACCTTCAATCCGCACACGCTGATCGCCGCCCGGCTGCTGTCGAGCGACCCGGCGACCGTGGTGGACCAGGCTTTCATCGCCGACCGGCTGCGCCGCGCGGTGGAGTTGCGCGACCGGCTGTTCAGCCGTCCCTTCTACCGCGTCGTTCATGCCGAGGCCGATGGGCTTCCCGGCCTGATCGTCGACCGCTTCGACGACGTGGTGACGGTGCAGGCCAACTCCGTCTTCATGGACCGCCGGATCGACGAGATCCTGGCCGCCATCGACGAGGTGATGGAGCCGCGCGCCGTCATCCTGCGCAACGACGGCAGCCAGCGCGCGCTGGAAGGGCTGGCGGAGGAGACCCGGCTGGCCAAGGGCGAGATCGACGGCTCGATCCGCCTTGAAGAGAACGGCGCCACCTTCTTCGCCAACCCGCTGGACGGCCAGAAGACCGGCTGGTTCTACGACCAGCGCGACAACCGCGCCTTCATCGCCTCGCTGGCCAAGGGCGGCCGGGCCATCGACTTCTACAGCTACAATGGCGGCTTCGGCATCCAGTGCGCGGTGGCCGGTGCCACCCAGGTGATCGCGGTCGATCGCTCCGCCCTGGCTCTGGAGAACGCCACCCGTGCCGCCGAGGCGAACGGCGTCGCCGACCGCTTCGAGGCGCGCAAGGCCGACGCCTTCCAGGAGATGGAGCGGCTGGGCACGGCGGGCGAGACTTTCCAGGTGGTGGTCGCCGATCCGCCGGCCTTCGTAAAGTCGAAGAAGGATCTGGCGGCCGGCAGCCGCGCCTACCGCAAGATGGCGCGTCTGGCCGCGAAGATCACGGCACCGGGCGGCTATCTGCTCTGCGGGTCATGCAGCCACAATGTCGATCCGCCGGCCTTCGCCGAGCTGGTGGCCCGCGGTCTGCACGACGCCGGCCGCACCGGCCGCATCCTGCGCAGCGCCGGCGCCGGGCCCGACCATCCGGTCCACCCGCACCTGCCCGAGTCGGCCTATCTGAAAGCTCTTGTGTTGCAACTGGACTGAGTGCGGCCAGCCTGAGCATCCGGGGTGGGCGTACACAAGGAGGTACGCCCCCCGTACGCCCCCGGCCTGGCGGCGGCACGTACGCCTGCTGACCGGACCGAGCCCTATCCTGCAAACCCCGCCATCGCCCGCACCTCGGCCGGGCTGCGGCCTTCGTCCCGCAGCGAACGCAGGGACTGGGCGCGGTCGCGCTTGGCCAGCCGCTCGCCCGCCGCGTTCCGCAGCAGGCCGTGATGGTGGTAGTCGGGGGGGTCATAGCCCAGCAAAGCCTGCAACAGCCGGTGCAGATGGGTGGCGAAGAACAGATCCTCGCCGCGGGTGACCAAAGTCACGCCCTGGAGATGATCGTCGACCGTGACGCTGAGGTGATAGCTGGTCGGCGTGTCCTTGCGCGCCAGCACCACGTCGCCCAGCAGGTCCGGCGTCGCCTGCTGCCAGCCCTGCGCCCGATCGTGCCAGCGCAGCGGCCCGGTCAGCCGGCAGGCCGCCTCCACATCGAGTCGCAGCGCCCAGCCGGTCCCGGAGGCCTCGCCCCGCTCCATCCGTTCGGCACGCTCCTCGACGGAGCGATGGCGGCAGGTGCCGGGATAAAGCGGCCCATCGGGGCCGTGCGGAGCCGCACCGGCCCGCGCGATCTCGGCGGCGATGTCCTTGCGGGTGCAGAAACAGGGATAGAGCACGCCCAGCGACTCGAGCCGGGCCAGTGCAGCGCGGAAATCGTCGAAATGGTCGGACTGGCGGCGGATCGGACCGTCCCAGTCGAGGCCGAGCCACGCCAGATCCTCGATCAGGTCGTGCTCGTACTCCGAACGGCAGCGATTGGGGTCGATGTCCTCGATCCGCAACAGGAAGCGGCCGGCGGCGCTGCGGGCGGCGGTCCAGCCGAACAGCGCGGAATGGGCATGGCCCAGATGCAGATGCCCGGTGGGGCTGGGGGCGAAGCGGGTGACGAGATCGCTCATTCCCGCTCTATAACGGCTGGCGCGCGTTGGATGTAAGCGCAGATCGGACAGGGGAGCCGATCAAACATAAGGGCGGATCAGATATAAGGATTGTCGCGGATCGGCTCGACCGGGATCTCTTCGCCTTCCAGATAGAGCGCCAGACGGCGGCGCAGCTCGCGGTCGAACGCATCGATGCGGATCTGGCGCTCACGCTCCTCGCGTTCACGGCGCTTCTGGGCGAGGTCGATGATGACGGCGGTCATGGCGGACTTTCCTCGGGGTCGCTTCCGGCCGGTTCGGACCGGCGGGATCGGCTTGGATCAACGAGGTCCACCATCGCGCCGTCATGGTTAACGAGGGGTAAGCGCGCAAGGCGGGCGCGACTGTTTTTTGCCGATGTCACAGCCACCGCGGGTGGTGCCGGTTGACCGCATCCCCGCCGGTCCCGGCTTGCCCACAGCGCGAAAAAGGTTACACAACGGTGAAGAAATTCGGACCCACCGGGTCAAGATATTGAGTCCCGGCCCCCGATCCACTATGTATCTGGTTGTCCCGGAGGACGATTCGGCCGCCGGGGCACAGCAGACACGACCCCGCGCACGGTGCCGCAGCAGTGTCGCGTGCCGGGATCCAGACACGGTCTCAGACAAGGGAGTGGCCATTGGCTCCACCACCCGATCACTGTCCGGCTCTGGTGCTGAACGCGGATTTCCGCCCGCTCAGTTACTTCCCCTTGTCGCTATGGTCCTGGCAGGAAGCGGTCAAGGCGGTCTTTCTGGAACGGGTCAACATCGTATCGCACTATGACCGGGTCGTCAGATCCCCAAGTTTCGAAGTCCAGTTGCCCAGCGTCATCTCGCTGAAAGAGTTCATCCCGGCCACGCGCCGCCCGGCCTTCACCCGCTTCAACGTCTTCCTGCGCGACCGCTTCACCTGCCAGTATTGCGGCCGCCCCTTCCCCACCCACGACCTGACCTTCGACCATGTGATTCCGCGGTCCCGCGGCGGTCGGACAACGTGGGAAAACGTCATAACATCCTGCTCGGCCTGCAATCTGGCGAAAGGCGACCGCCTCCCCCACGTCTGCGGCATGATCCCCCTCAGTCCGCCCTTCCAGCCCAGCGCCTACGAGCTGCAAGAGAACGGACGCGCCTTCCCGCCAAACTTCCTCCATGAAAGTTGGCGGGATTTTCTTTATTGGGACTCGGAACTGGACCCGATGTAGGGCCGGCGCCGCGGTATCAACGGATGGGGGCCGCTGCCGGCCCCTGCATCCGCCGCCTCAAAACCGCCCCATCACACCCGTTCCGCCACCCAGATCACCGCCCGGGTGCCGGCCTTGATCGCCGCCGACAGCAGCGGATAGCCCGCCGCGCGCTCCGCCTCGTTCTGCAAGCCGATGTTGCGGTGCTCGACCTCTTCCGCCTGGAATTTGCGGATGCTGTCGGACAGCTCCTGCTCTTCCCCGCCGAGATGAGGCAGCTGCGCCTCGTAATGCTCCTCGATCACCTCTTCGACCGCGACGGTGCAGGCCATCGCCGCCCGTTCGCCGAGGATCGCGGTGCCGGCGCCCAGCAGGAAACCGGTGACGTGCCACAGGGGTTGCAGCAGGGTCGGCCGCACCCGGCGCCGGTTCAGCTGCTTTTCGAAATATTCGAGATGGACCAGCTCCTGCTCGGCCATGTGGCGCAGGGTCTTGCCGTGGCGGCCCTTGCCCATGACGGCGATCTGGCCCTCATAGATGCGCTTGGCGCCATATTCGCCGGCATGATCGACGCGGACGATGCGGGCCAGCCTGTCGCGCCGCGGCAGGTCGCCGGGCAATGCGCCGGGCAGCGTGCCGTGACGGGGGGCGCCGTGACGGGAACTGGCGGTGGGAGACGTCGTTTCACTCACAATGCGGTCCTCGACACCGGGGTGCGGGTATAGGCGATGCGTGCCGCGACGAAGGCGTAGGCCGCCAGCGCCAGCGAGATCACAACGTTGTAGCCCGCCATGGAGATCCCGAACAGCGACCACGCCACTTCGTCACAGCGGGTGACCGGGGCGGCCAGCACCTGGGCGCGCAGCGCCTCCAGCGAATTGGCCGCGGCCGAGCCGCCGCAGGACGAGGTGCCGGCCCACCAATGCTGCTCCACCCCGACATGATAGGCGGCGATGCCGGCACCGGCCAGCAGGGCCAGCCCGCTCGCCACCAGCAGCGCGTCGCCCAGCCCCTTCCAGCGGCGGAACAGCCAGGTCACCAGCCCCAGCACCATCACCGCCACATAGGGCCAGCGCTGCATGATGCACAGCACGCAGGGTTGGTAGTTCAGCACGAACTGGAAGAACAGGGCCGACAGCAGCACCCCGGCGCTGGCCAGCGCCAGCAGCAGGGCGGCGATGCGGGGGTCTTCGAAGGCACGGGAGAGGAAGGGCTTCGTCATCATGGCCGACAAGGTAGCGCGTGCGGGGCCGTTCGGCCAGCCGTCCGCAACGCCCGCAGCACGCCTGCGACGGCATGACAGGGCGGCGGCATCGGCAGGGAATAAGCGGCACCACGGCTGCGTCGCCGCGGGCAGGGGTTGGGGCGGGGAGGTCGAGGCGTCCCGGACCGGGACAGCGAACCGGGATGCCCGGACGCCCGTTCTTTTACACTTTCCGTTTGCGGACTGTTGCGCTAGAAGAGGCGTCGCTGCGGGCGTGGTGAAATTGGTAGACGCGCCGGACTCAAAATCCGGTTCCGCAAGGAGTGTCGGTTCGAGTCCGACCGCCCGCACCACCCGATCCTCCTCTTACGGGATCGCGGTTCCGGTCAGCCGGCCGCCTTTTCGGTGAACTGGTCGAACGCTTCGACCGCCTGGGCGGCATACATCACCGACGGCCCGGCGCCCATATAGACCGCCATCCCCATCGTCTCCATCACCTCGTCGCGGCTCGCCCCCTGCTTCATCGCCGCTTCGGCATGAAAGGCGACGCAGCCGTCGCAACGGATCGCCACCGCAATGGCGAGCGCGATCAGTTCCTTGGTCCTGGTGTCCAGCGCATTTGCCTTGAGCGCCGCCTGGGCCATCCCGGAAAAGGCCTTCATGACCTCCGGAGCGCCGCCACGCAGTTCGCGGATGGCGCCGGACAACTCGCCGGTCATCTGCGGCCAGTTCTTGTGCATGGGTCATCTCCTGCTATCGAAAGGGCACGCACCGGACTGCCGGGTCGCCGCTCGGCCGGAACCGCCTTGGGGGAAAGCGACTTGCGGGCGGCATCACCCCATTGACTTAACATTAGAGTATACTAATTTATTGGTCAAGGGCAGTCCAATGCCAGCGCCCGCCCCGCAATCCCTTTTGAAGGATCGACTCCGATGTTCCTCTGCTCCCTGATGCGACGCCTGTTTCCGACCGCGCAGCCCGACAAGCAGGCCGGCGCCGACCGGATCCTGCAGGTCGATCCGCAGACCGCCATTCACTGGCAGGCCAGGGGCGAGGCGGTGATCGTCGATGTCCGCGAACCGCATGAGCACGCCGCCGGCCACATCCCCGGCGCCATCCTGAACCCGCTGTCGCAGTTCGACCCGTCGCGCGTCCCGGCCGAGCCCGGCAAGCATCTGGTCTTCCATTGCCAGGGAGGCAGGCGCTGCGGTCCCGCTGCCGAACGCATGATGGCCGCCGGCCACACCGGCACCATCAATCGACTGCGCGGCGGCTTTTCCGCCTGGGCCGATGCCGGCGGCCCGGTGGAGCGCTGACGGGTCCTCCTCAAAGCCGCTGGCCTGCGCGTCACGGCGGACGTATGTGTCTGTCGGTCACGAGACAGATATGCAGGGACCGTCGAATGAAGCCCTCCCCCTCCCCGATCCTCGTCGAAGAATCCGGACCGCAGAGCTTCACCCTCACCGTGACGTTCGACGGCCAGCGGTTCGAGTGCGGCAGTTACCTCAACCGTGCGGCAGCGATGCAAGCCGGCCGCCTTTTCCTTCAGCGCAAGGAGGGGGAAGCGGCCAACGGCCGGACGAAACGAAAGCCGGGCAGGAAGTGACGCCCGACATACCACCCGATGACGACCGCACCCGCCTCGCCGCCAATGTCGGCGCGGCCATCGCCGTCATGATCGTCCTCGGTCTGGGATACTGGCTGATGGGCGCCTTGATGCATCAGTCCAAGACGGAGGACTGTCTGCTGGCCCATCGGCGCAGCTGCGGCACGGTCGAGCTGCGGTGAGGCTTCCGGCCGCTGGGCCGAAGCCATTGCCGTATCGCCGCCAGCCAGCGGCAGGACTGAAATTTAACAGCGCCATCAATATGGTGCGGGCGGTGGGACTCGAACCCACATACCTTACGGCGAGGGATTTTAAGTCCCTTGCGTCTACCGGTTTCGCCACGCCCGCGCCCCGGACTCTGCCATTGCAAGCCGATGCTGGCGCACCGGACCGACGACGGCAAAGCTCATGTCCACGAAGCGGCCCCGCGTTGCCCGCGGAGATTGCATACTAGGATATGCAACGCACCGTTCCGTGGTCATGACTTAGACAATCGCGGGGCTGCGGGTCAAGGGGCCTTCGCAAAACCGCAGGCATTCCCATATCGAAGGATGCGCAACTGCGGCCGGGTCGGGTCTGACCGGGGACAGGAAGGAGACGGCGTGAGCGAGACGCAATGGATGTCGCTGGTGGCGCTGCTGATGGTAGCGGTTCTCGTGGTGCCGGCGGCCCTTCGCCGCAACCGCGGAGTGGTGCTGCGCAACGCGGCGCTGTGGCTGGCGCTGATCGTCGCCCTTGTCTGGATTTACGACCGCTTCGGACCGTTCGGCAACTGACGGCGGCAACTGAAGGCAGCTCTGCCGCAGCGTTATGCCCCCGGAGTCAGGGGCGGGTGTCCTCGTTCATCGTCATGATGCCGATTCCCATCGACACGCTGCCGAAGGTCAGCATCAGGCCGGCGTAGAGCATCACCGTGGCGGTGATGCCGTATTCGCTGCTGCCGATCAGGGTCGCCAGCTTGGCGACGTCGAACCACAACAGCCCGGTCGCCAGCACCACGGCGCCGACGATGCCGGCGAACAGGTGGCGGAGAAGAAACAGCAGCGCTGATTTCTCGAAGCTCTTCATGGCGGGGCTCCCGCGACGGGCAAGACGGAGATGAGAGGAAGTTAATGTAGGACCGCATCGGTCCGCGGCAATCGATCCGCCGACATATCCCTCGTCAGAGCGGCCGCCATACCCGCCACTATCCTTTCGTACCGACCGTGACGGTCGGCGTGCCGCCAAGACCGCGGATGATCTCCGCCAGCTCGTCGGCAGCGCCCGTAACCTCCGCCTCGTCGGTGCCGCGCAGCACCAGGCTGACGCCGAAGAAGCCGCTGCGGAAGTAAGGATAGCTGCCGATCTCCAACGCCGGATGGCGGTCCTGCAGGGCCGACAGCTCGGCGGCGATCACGCCCTCGCCCAGTTCGCAGGCCACCGTGCGGGCATGCAGCGCCGGGCCGCCGGCCAGCCGCGGCAGGATGCCGTCCAGCATCGCCCGCATGATGTTGGGCACGCCGGCCATGACGAAGACGTTGCCGATCTGGAAACCCGGCGCCTGGCTGATCGGGTTGTCGATCAGGATGCCGCCGGCCGGGACGTTGGCCATGCGCAGCCGCGCCTCGTTCAGCTGGCCGGCGGCGTAATGGCGCTCAAGCCGGGCCACGGCCTCCGGATTGCGCTCCAGCGCCACGCCGAACGCCTTGGCGACGCAGGCGGCGGTGATGTCGTCGTGGGTCGGACCGATGCCGCCGGTGGTGAAGACGTAGGTGTAGCGGGCGCGCAGGGCGTTGACCGCGGCGACGACCTCCTCCTCCACGTCCGGCACCACGCGGGCCTCGCGCAGCCGCACGCCGATCTCCGTCAGCTTCTCGGCGATATGCCCCAGGTTGGCGTCCTTGGTGCGGCCCGACAGGATCTCGTTGCCGATCACCAGCACGGCGGCGGTCGGGTTGGCTCCAATCTCGTTTGCAGCAGCTTCGGACGTCATCTGGCGGGGGTCTCCATCGGAACGCACTTGTCGGGCGGGAAGGCCAAGGGTAGCGTCGCCGCCAAGATGCGCTTTCCCACCCCCCTTCTTCAAGGCCGCCTGATCCGCCGCTACAAGCGGTTCCTTGCCGACGTCCTGCTGGACGGGGTGGAGGTGACGGTGCATGTCCCCAATTCCGGCAGCATGATCGGGCTGGACAGTCCGGGCTCCGCCGTCTGGCTGTCGCGCTCCGACAACCCCAAACGCAAACTGGCCCACACGCTGGAGCTGGTGGAGGCTACCGCCCCCTGGGGCGAGGGGCTGGTCGGCGTCAACACCGGCCATCCCAACGCCCTGGTCGCCGCCGCGATATCAGCCGGCACCATCCCGGAGCTGGCCGGCTACGACCGGCTGCGGCGCGAGGTGAAATACGGCCGCAACAGCCGCATCGACGTGCTGCTGGAGGACGACCCGGCCAAGCCCGGCGCCAATCATCTCTCCATGAGACCTCCCGCCTATGTCGAGGTGAAGAACGTCCATCTGCGCCGCCCCAATGGGCCGCATGGCGACGCCGCCGAGTTTCCGGACTGCGTCACCGCCCGCGGCGCCAAGCATCTGGAGGAGATGACGGCGATGGTGGCGCAGGGCTGCCGCGCGGTCATGCTCTACCTTGTCCAGCGCGGCGATTGTTCCCATTTCCGCACGGCGGCCGATCTCGATCCGGTCTATCATGACGGACTGCGCCGCGCGCTGGATTCAGGGGTGGAGGCGCTGTGTTGGTCTTGCGCGATCACGCCCGAATCGATTGAATTGGACCGGCCGCTGCCGATCCGGCTTTAGGGTTCCGGCAGCAGGTCTTCGGCATCCGGCTTTTGGTTACCTGGCATAGGGGCTTTCGTCTTGGAACAGGATCACGTCGAATCCAACCGCGTCCGCCTTCATGGTCCGGAGGGATTCGAAGGCATGCGCAAGGCCGGTCGTCTGGCCGCGCTGGCACTGGACTACATCGTCCCCTATGTGCAGCCCGGCGTCACCACCGGCGAGCTTGACCGCCTGCTGGAGCAGTTCATCCGCGACCATGGCGGCATTCCCGCCCCGCTGGGCTATCGCGGCTTTCCGCGCGCCAACTGTATCTCGGTCAACCATGTCGTCTGCCACGGCATTCCCGGCGACAAGCGTCTGGTCGACGGCGACATCCTGAACATCGACGTCACGCCGATCGTCGACGGCTGGTACGGCGACAGCAGCCGCATGTATCTGTGCGGCGACGTCGGCGTGAAGGCGCGCAAGCTGGTGGACGTCACCTATGACGCGCTGATGATCGGCATCGCCGCGGTGAAGCCGGGCGCCACGCTGGGCGACATCGGCCACGCCATCCAGACCTTCGCGGAATCCCACCGCTTCTCGGTGGTGCGCGACTTCTGCGGCCACGGCGTCGGCCGCGTCTTCCACGAGCCGCCGTCGGTCCTGCATTACGGCAAGCCGGGCGAAGGCCTGGTGCTGCGGGAAGGCATGATCTTCACCATCGAGCCGATGATCAACACCGGCCGCCCCGACGTGAAGATCCTGGGCGACGGCTGGACCGCCGTGACCAAGGACAAGTCGCTGTCCGCCCAGTTCGAGCATTCCATCGGCGTGACCGCCGACGGGGCGGAGATCTTCACCCTGTCGCCGGCCGGCTACACGAAGCCGCCTTACCCGGTGGAGTGAGGTAGAGGGACATTGCGGGGAGAGTGGCGGGCGCCGTGTCGGGAGATGCGGCGCCCGAGTTGTTTGCGGCAACCGCCAAGCACTCGATCAACCGGCACCATAACGGAGAGCTGCACAACACTCCCGAAACGATCAAGGGCCCGGCAATTGCTTGCCGAGCCCTTGAAGAAACTGGTGCCGCAACAGGGATTTGAACCCCGGACCTACTGATTACGAAAACGTTGATTTTCTTGGCAATCCTAGGTTCTTCCCACTTTTGCTCCGAACTCTGCTCTGAGCAATATCAATGCTTTATCAGGTCGGTGGGAAAGATTGATCTCATTCGTTTCGCGTGGTCAAGGAGCAGATGTACTGCCGATCTCGCCACTCCAAAGAAAGATGAATGCACCACTCAGCGGCTGCCGGCCTGATCTTCGTCAGCTTGGTACTGGCGGGGATCGTCAGCTTCGATGCGCTTCTCAGCGCCAAGCCGGACGGCAGAATGCGATCGTCGAACAACTACGCGGGCCCTTCGGAGCGCAGAGGTGCGCCCAAGGGATTGAGGATGATCTGCGTCGGCATCCTGCTGGGTCTGCTGAGCGGCTGCGCGACCAATGGAGCCGGCGGAATTTTTACTCGATCCCCTGCTATGGCGACTGCTCGTTTTGCATGGAGAACCGCAATCATCCAGAAAGACGCCACTCCTCCAAAGTGCCGAAGAAGGAAATTAGAACTCCTATCAAAAAACGCGGAAAGTGGGCTGAAGCCATTGTTTTGCCTCAGCCCTCCCCGGTTTTGATCCGAACTCTTAGGACAAAAAGACACCTGATCTCCATACACATTCATATGAACATCTTATTGTTGACATGGGTAGCTTATTACGAGATTCAAGAATATTTCTGCCATCACATAACTATCGCTAGAGATTTTATTGATAGGTTTTCTCTCTTGAATAGAAGAGAAAGTTTTGTCCCCAATGAAATCTGTAAAGTTATCAACATATTTCGGAAGACAGAAGAGATGTTTGTTCGTTTTTTTAAACATCAACTCGTTGCTAATGAATGCACTTTCCAAAAATCCGTTCATATAATACAGATACTTCTCCCGTTTATCATTTGATTTTCCACCGGATTTTTTCTGATCCAAATACATTTTCTCGAATTTCGCAATAGTCATCGGATCTCCGGCCTCCGCGCCAACGGGGACACCCATAAGAAATAACAATGCCGCAACTTTAACCATCCTCATTGTACAAACTCCAAAGGTTTCCACGCTGCGAAAGAGGTAAACTTCACATAGCTTAGGCGACATTTACATGTAATATCAATATTTTTGTCAATCAATCTCCATGAACCACTACGTATTTATCTAATTATATCTCAATATTTCATTTCTGCTCTCACAGCCATCTTTTCCGTGGTGATGCTTGGAGGAACTGGTGGAAATGGCGAGGCACGATGGATCGATTCTTTAGAGCGCCTAACAGAACCATCTCTGGACGAAACGCCAGCAGATGAGGCTGGCGGCGATGTGGTGGAAAGCGGTGAAGATGTCGGCGCGCCGTTCGTAGCGGACGGCGATGCGACGGAAACGGGCAAACCAAGCGAGTGTCCGCTCGACCACCCATCGGTGTCGGCC
>NZ_JBCEBL010000038.1:0-68687 GCF_049472615.1 Azospirillum sp. 11R-A
AACGATGCGTCGGTCTTGTGCCTCGGTGACCTGGTGGTCATGGCGAGGTGTCAAACACCCGATCCCATCCCGAACTCGGCCGTGAAAAGCCTCCGCGCCAATGGTACTGCGTCTTAAGACGTGGGAGAGTAGGTCGCCGCCAGGTCGCTCAGGCACATGAGACGCTCCTTACACAAAGCGCGCACGCTTGCATCTTTACGACATCCATCATCCCACAGAACAGACATCCGCGGGGTGGAGCAGCCCGGTAGCTCGTCAGGCTCATAACCTGAAGGCCGCAGGTTCAAATCCTGCCCCCGCAACCACCGACACTTGACGCCCCGGTTCGAAAGAGCCGGGGCGTTCGTGCGTCTGGGCCTTGCGCATCTGAGCGGCGCCCTCGCAGACCGCCAGCACGCCGGCCAGTTCGCCATGCAGGTCGGCGTTCAGCCCGGCCCCGGCCGGGGAGGGCGTCAGGACGACGCGGTCGATCATGACGCGCACCATCTCCATCGCCTCGGCGCTGTCCTCGCCGACAGCGAGAGCAGCCTCCAGCGCCTCCACCTTGCGGCGGTAGAGGTCCGCCAGCTGGGGGTGCAGCAGGATCGTCGGCAAGTCGGCGTCGGGCTCCTCGGCTGCGGCGAGCAGCTGCGCTTTGTCCGCTTCCAGGCTGGTCAGGCGCTCCTTCATCGACTCGTGATACAGCCCGTCCTCGATCGCCTTGAGGATGCCGGCGATCTTGCGCTCGACAGCCGCCAACTCGCGCTCGCGCGTGCGGCGGTTGGCTTCGCGGTCGGCCGTTGCCGCTTCGACGCCGGCACGGAAGCTGTCCACGAACTCCTGAACCAGTTCCGGCGCCAGCAGGCGCTCCTTCAGACCCGTGAGGACCCGCCGTTCGATGTCGAAGCGGCTGATGGTGCGATCGTTGCTGCAGGTGCCCTTGTTCCGGTGACTGGCGCAGCCATAGCGGTCCTTGGCCATGATGGTGTAACCGCCGCCGCAGCACCCGCAGGTCAGCAGCCCCGACAGCAGGAACTTGCGGCGGTGCGCCCGGTTCAGGGCGTTGCCCTGGTCGTCCCGCCCCATGGTGAAGCCGATCGATGCCTGCCGGGCCTTCACCCGCTCCCACAGCGCGGTATCGACGATGCGTAACTCCGGCACCTCCACCACCTCCCACGCTTCGGGCGGATTGGGCCGCGCGACCCGCTTGCCGGTTTCCGGGTCCTTGACGTAGGAGCAGCGGTTCCATTCCAGCCGGCCGGCATAGATCGCGTTGTTGAGGATGCTGGTGCCGCGCTCGACCTGACCGCGGATGGTGGTGTCCTGCCAGAGCCGGCCCTCCGGACCGGGCACGCCGTCGGCGTTGAGGCGCTTGGCGATGGCGCGCGGGCTGACGCCATCGGCGAACAGGCGGAAGATGCGCTGGACGACCGCGGCTTCCGCCGGGTTGATCTGCCGCTTGCCGCGCCCCTCGGTGTCACCCTCCAGCACATCATAGCCGAAGGCCTTGCCGCCCGGCATCCGACCAGCCATGGCGCGACCGAGCTGGCCGCGGCGGGTCTTGTCCGCCAGGTCTTTCAAGGCGACCTGCGCCATCATGCCCATGACCGCGACATGAATGGTGGTGATTTCGCCGAGCTGCGGGGTGAATAGCCGGACGCCGTGGAAGGCGAGGCGGTCCTGAAGGTCGGCAGTGTCGGCGAGACGGCGGCCGAGGCGATCAATCGCCTCACACAGCACGATGTCGAAGCGGCGCTGTCCGGCCTCACGCAGCAGCTTCTGGAAAGCCGGACGATGACGGCTGGGGCCGCTGAGGGCGGCATCGCTGTAGTGGTCAACGATCGTCCAGCCCTGGCGCTCGGCATAGCGCCGACAGACCTCGATCTGGTCGGCGATTGAGGCTTCGCGTTGCTGGTCGCTGGAGTAGCGGGCGTAGATGACGGCACGCATGATTGGGTATCCTACGGGCGCTCGCCGCGGACGGTGCGGCGCAGGCGGGAGATGTGGTCGGTGAGGGTGGCTTGATAGCGGCGGCTGGCCTCCAGCCCCTTGGCCATCGTGTAGTGGCGCTCGCTGGTCCGCAGCGTGCTGTGGCCGAGCAGCGCCGCCGTCAGCCGGGCGCCCTGCGGGTCGTCGAGGGCGATGCTCGTTGCGGCGCAATGGCGGAGCAGGTGCGGGTTGATCCGTTCGCCGAGGATGGCCGGGGTTGCGCGCTCGAAGCGGCTGGAGACGCCGTTGAGGGTCATCGGCCGCCCCTCGCGGGTGATCCACAGGGCATCATCGGCGTGGCCTTGCAGCAGCTGCGGCCGGTGATGGTCGAGATAGTGCGCCATGTGGGGCACCAAGCTGGCCGGCAGCGGGAAGCTCATCGGACCGCCGTATTTGAGGTCCTCGCGTTCCAGCTGGATCAGGAAGCCGTCAGAGGTCGGCCGGAGATGCTGGCCCACCCGCAAACAGGCCAACGTGCGGCGGCGGATTGGCCGGGCGACCGTCAGGGCAATCATCAGGGCGTCGCGGAAGGCGGTGGCATGGGCGAACGGCCGGGATTCGGGCTTGTCGTCGATCCCGGCGAGGGCGGAGAGGGCGCGTTGGTAGAGGTCGGCGGCGTTGCGGATGCGCGGCGCGATCGGCTTCTGGTTGACGGCGCCCCGCTTCAGGCGGCCGGCGGTGCGGCGCAGCCATCCCCAATCGGCGTGGAAGGCCAGGGCCGGCATGATCGCGGCGAGCTGGTCGATGGTGGTCCACAAGGACAGCGGCGCCAGGGTCGGACGAAGCGCGTCGATGTAGCGGCGTACCACGTCCGCCGTCACGCGATCGCCAGGGGCGGCATCCGGTGTCAGCAGACCCTGTTGGTCGAGGAAGGTGAGCCAGCGGCCGTAGTTGGCGGCGCGGCTGCGACGGGTGGCCGGCGCCCAATCGGCGGCGGCACCGGCGTCGTCCAGCGGTCCGCCGGCTTCGCAGGCGACTTGCCACAAGGCGCGGTCCTGCTCGGGCCAAGCGCTGACCGGCAGGCTGCGGCGGTCGATCATCACGGAGGTCTTGCTCATCCCCTCAGCGCCCCACGACGTGGCTGCGAAGCGAGCGGGCGCGCTCCAGGATGTTGGCGTCATAGCGGGCGACCGCGGCGGCAGTGTCCTGTCCGGTGTAGTAGGTCACCGTGGTGTCGGTGGAACGATGACCGAGGAGCTGGCGCGACATCTCGTAATTGCCGGGATCGAACTGCTGGCTGAGCTTGCCGGCGAGGTGGCGGAACAGGTGGGGATTGACCGTGAGGCCGGTGTGGTCGCGCACCGCCCGCTCGATCTGCGCCGTCAAAGCGGTGATGTGCTTGCAGCCGCCGTCGCGTCCGGGGAACAGCAGGCCGCCGGTGTCCGACGTCAGCAGCGGGCAGTAGCGCGTCATGAAGTGGTCGATCATCCGCACCAGCGGCTCCGGCAGCACCGCCTCGATTGGCTGGCTGGTCTTGGTCTCTTCCGCCGGGATGACGAGATGAACGACGGCGTGACGGCCGGAGCGGCTGCGGCAGAGATGGCGATGGACGTCCAGGCGCAGCAGGTTGAGGCGGCGCAACGGCACCAGCAGCAGAATCTGCACCGCCACGGCGGTCTGCGCCATCAGGGCGTCGCGGCGGCTGGGCACCGCCACGCGGTCGGCCTTGTCCATCAACCGCTCCGGCAAGGTGAGCAGGGCCAGCAGGTGCTTGGGGTCGTCGAAGGCGCGCAGGCGGGCGCGATTTTTGTCGGTCATGCCCTTGCGCCGGTTGCCGAGCTTGGCGACCAGCTTGTTCAGCCGCTCCAGTTCGGTCTTCGGCACCTGAACCCAGTGGCGGGCGACGGCGAGCAGGCACTTCGCCTGTTCGATCACGCCGGGGCTGGCGCCGCCCCGGCGGGTCATCAGCCACAGCAGGGCGGCCTTGAAGCGTTCCGGCACCACCAGCGCCGCCAGCGTGGTCAAGGTCCGGGGTTCCTCACCGGCATGGACGAGGGCGGCAGCGAAACGCAGCACATGGCCGCGGGCAGTCTTCAGCGAGCTGGGGCGCAACGGGCGGGCCGGGCCGAACTCGTCCAGCGGATCGGCGCCGGACAACCGCCGCAGCCACGCCTCCAGATCGGTGGCAAATGACGGCGGGAGGCGGTCCAACGGCAGCTGGTAGTCGTCCCGGTTACTGGTGACCGGCACCAGTGTGACCGGCCAGCCGGGGAGGGCGGCGGCCCGGTTCCATTGCTGGCGGGCCATCCGCTCGACCCGCTGCGGCTTGGCGACGAGGGTGCCGGTCGTCAACGAGGCGGCAAAGGCGGAGAAGGTGGTATCCGATACGGCGTCCGGCGCGATGCCGTGGTCGACGCAGTACCGCAGGAAGCGGGCGAGACCGCGCTGCATCGCCGGGTCGGTGACCACCGCGCGGAGGCTGTACCAGGGCTCCGGCAGGTGACAGGCGAGGCGCCGGTGGACCGCGGCGGAACCGTAGCGGCGCAGCAGGGTGCCGACGGCGGAGCGGATGTTCTGCCAGCGCTTGAGCGACAGGCCGTGGGCCGCCGGATGGACGGAGGCGATCAGCGGGCGCAGGGCATCGAAGCTGGCGGGGATGGCGGCGAGGTCGCGTCCGACGATGCCGCCGAAACGGCGCAAGGAGGAGGCATGGTCCCGAGCGCGCCGCGGCGGTAGGGCGGGGTCGGCCAGGACGCGCGTCAGCAGGTCGGCCAGGGAGCGCACCGGCGGCATATCAAGCACCGCAGACGGGCTGAGCGGAAGCTGGGAAGTGGTGGCGATGGTCATCCATGGCCTCGGGAAGACAGGAGTGGACAGGAAGTCCGGATTGGGAAGACGTAGCACGCTTTTGGTTCGAAAATACGAGGGAGACCTCTTCCCGATGTTCGTCTAAAGCCTTGCCATTACTGGACAAGGGTGGACAGTGGTGGTCAGCTGGTCCAGCGCTACCGCAGGAAGATGTCGAGGTCCTTCGGCTGGATGCGGATCTGACGGCCGAGCCGGACGGTGGGCAGGTCGCCCGACACGATCCAGCGGCGGACGGTCTTGATGCTGACCTGCAGGCGGTCAGCGACGTCAGGGATGGTCAGCAGGGCGGGGGGACGGGAGGGGGGCTTGCTCATTCCGGCTTCTGGGGCTGCGTCGCCTCGCCCGAAGCCGCCAGGTACTCCCGCGCCGCCATGCGACCCAGCAGGCGCGCCAGCGCACGCAGGCGCTCGACCGCGGCCTCGGACTCAGGAGGGGTGCAGGGGGCGGTGTCGGAGGAGAGGACATGGTGGGTCATGCCCTCTTCGTGCCAAAGCTGGACTCTTGTGCCGAAAGGGCCAGATCAGCTTTGCGGCGCAGCTGATTTGGTCGGGTCGGTTCGCCGGGCTTTGATGGCGCGCTTCACTGCGGTGCGCAGGGCGTTCTTGGTCGGCGTGTAGCCCAGCGCCTCCAGGCAGAGCTGGAGGAAGTCGACCAGCGGCCCGCCGGCTGCTCCGCTCATGTCGTCCCAGGAGGTGCCGGGCGGCCGGTCGCTGATCGCCTCATAGACGTCCAGCAGGAAGTCGAAAGTCATGTGGTAGCCGGCTGCGGCCTTGTGGCGCGTTCCACCGACGCCGGAGGCGACGCGGTCCGCTTCGGCACCCCGCACCAGTTCGGCCGCAGCCCGTAGCATCAGCACGCCGCTGAAGGCGTCCTCAAGCGCGTGGTCTGCCTGCCCATCGATGATGGTGGCGTTGGGGTCATCCGGCGTCAGTTGCGCGGCCAAGCCCCACAGGAGCTGCGGGACAGGACGGAGGCGCCCATCCTGCGGTGTGTCGTCCTGGATGGCCTCCAGCAGGGCGTCGCAGGCCGCCATGATGCGCTTCATTCGGTCGCGGGTGGCGCTGGGGGCGGGCGTCTGGTCAAGGACTGCGTGGGAGGCTGCCAGGGCCGGAAGTTGCTCGACGTAATGGCGCCATGCCGCAATCCTGCTGGGATCGGACAACTGCAGCCGATTGACGACAGCATCGAACAACGGCCGCCATGGCTCATCCTGCATTTCCGTCGGCGGAGGTGCCTGTTCCGTCATAATGGGTATCGCTGTGATGCCGAAGGGGGACGACGTCGCCGTGTCGCGTCGGATCATACCGGGACCATCCGGCGGCATGAAGGGCGGCTGACGCCGCCCTTCCCCTGCCATGCCCAGCCTTGCCATGCCACGCCGATCCGTGCCACGCCAAGGTCGCATCGAGGCGCCGGTCGGCCCCTCAATGCACCGTGAAGCGCCCGAATTTGGGGCGCCAATCTCCGAGGCCGACCACCTCGCCGGTGGTGCGGATGATGTCCCGGACGTCATCCTCGCTCAGCAGCGATGGCATGAACTGGATGGTGACCGCAGCACTCCAGTCGTCGAAGCGCGGCCGGACCCGCATCACCCGCAGGCGCTCGACCCGGACGCCGGTGCGAAAGCGGAAGCGGCCATCATCCCATAATGCTTCCGGTTCGCGGGGACCGTCATATTGAAGCGGGATGTTGCCGTCACACAGGATGCCGGCTTTGGCCAACGGCCCGCGGCGTTTGCGTTTGGCGCCCTCGATCAGCGCCGCCTCGATCAACTCGCCGGGGAGACAGGGTTCGCCGCCATGCAGATACAGCGAGCCGAGGAACTCAAGCTTGGCCATCCTCTCCAGGTCGGCTTCCGTCTTCGGCCGCTTGCTGCTCAGCTTCTTGATGTCCTTGACCAGCGGGTCGAGCGGATCGGCCAGCCGGCCGTTGTGCATCAGAAGGGGTGAGACGCCGGTGATCTGGAAGCTCAAGGGCTGATACATCGGGGGCCTCCAGCCGCGGACGGGGGCGGCTTGGCTTGGTGTCAGGGAGGTTGACCGTGGCCGTGGCGTAGCGGCGACCGCGCAGCATGCTGGTCACAGTCTCGTGGCAGGGCGCGCACAGCGTCGTCACGGCTTCCAGGCGATCCCTGGCCCAGTCGCCGCCGGGCGGGTAAACGCGGTGGTGCCCTTCCAGCTGGTCTGTCGCGTTACACAGGACGCACCGCCCGCCATCGCGGGCGAATGCATCACGCCGCAGAGCGCGCCATTGAGGACTGGCGAGGTAAGCGGCGTAACCGGCGGGGCCGCGGGCCAGACCCGTCGGCGCAGCTGATGTGTGTTCTTCTGATGGGGAAACGTCCCCTGCTGATACGGCTGTCGGCTCGCATTGGCTCATGCCGATCCAATGGTTCGTCTTTTGGAAGAAATACCGAACTGTTAGGCCGTGGTCAAGGTGTCAGAACGGCGTAATGATCCGGCTTATGTCATTGAGCTTGAAGCAGCGTGTCGGGTTAAGGGTCAAGGAGGCGCGGGTGGCCCGCGGCCTTACCCAAGAAGCGTTGGCGGATCTAGTCGGCCGGACGGTCGAGGCAGTGTCCAACATCGAACGAGGCCGCACCTTTCCGACAATCGAGACGCTGGAGCAACTCGGTCGGCATCTTGACGTCCCGATACAGAAATTCTTTGAAGATGTTGAGCAAAAGGTAAGCGACAGGCGGTTTGTCCTGGAAGGCAACCTCAAGATCCTCGTTCGACAATTGTCGAACGAGGATCTAGAAATTGCTGTAAAGCAACTCGCAGTTGTCGTTGAAATCAGAAAGAACTGTTCTTAGATTTTTGTATTTCCAATAATTACATGTTTTATGAACATTAGCTCTACTTTGCCCAGCTTGGCCTGATAATTTTTCCAAGGTAACCCTGAAAAACCATTCGGGTTATGTTTGTTTCTAGTACTTTGACTTCTACATACCCGTCTTCCGTCCAGCCATCGAGAACCTCAACAGGGCCGAAGGTATGGTGCTCCATGATATTTCCAGGTTGATGGATACGTTTGTGAGCTTTCGGCTTCAGGGGCGCAGAGGCATTCACGATTTGATCGGAGTTTTGGCTATTTACGGGCGGGCGCCTCCTTGTCACTTCGGGATTGTTGGGCTTCTTCTTAATGGGCTGCTTTTTATCTTCCGAGATAGCCACCTTACGGACACACTCGGTCTGCTTCTCAGTTGACGACCGGCGTGATTTCACTGGCTTTGCCTTCGGCGGTTGAGGATCCTCAAGCCAGCATTCCCCGCGCAGCCAGTTGTGCGGGAACTTGAGGTACTTCGAGTCGGTAAGGTGGGCCTTGGCGACCGCATATCGCTGCATGGCGGCGATCAACACACACGGCGTCGCGGCACCAGAAGCCAATACCTCGCGGTAAACTTCTATGGTTTCCTGCCGCTTTTCCCGCTTGGGACAGACTGACCAGAACTCGTCAAAGCGGTCTGCGTGATCTTGGACCTTGATCGTTACCCCGCCGTCGACGGCGCCGCCAACGGCGGTGACGGCGCCGGGCGGCGGTGGGGTAACCCCTTCTTCCTCTCCCCCGGGGTTAAACCCGGGGAGAGAAGAGGGAAGGGGGAGCGTGGACGCTACCAGTCCAACGCGCCGGCGCTCCTGGTCGAAGGCGTCCGCGCTACTGGTCGCGTCCGTGCTGCCGATGCGGCCAATAACCACATTCACACCGGTCGTGCTTTGAAGATGGGCAGGGCGATAGGACAAATTCGGGTGGTAAACATTCGCCATGCGATCGCCCTCCTTGTTCGATCCACCGCGCCTGTGAACCGGCAAGACACCAGCGCGCTCCAAGTTTTTGACTCCTCGCTGGACACCGCTCCTGCTGGCGCCAGTTCGTTCGGAAAGGCGCTCGAATCCAACGCGAGCGAGGCCAGTATTATTATCGAGGCAATGGAGAATGCAGGCGACAATGCCAATTTCGATACGGCTGCGGGCAGGATCGCAGGCTACTGCTTCCAGAAGGAGGTGTTTGTCGAGCAAGCTGATGGCGGACACGGTGGGCTCCCAGATGCATTAAGGTGCCTATTCTTGGCGCTGGGTACCGGTTGTGCCCGATTGGTTATCGGTGAGATGGTCGGAACTGACCCATCGCTTGCCCTTCCAAATGGCAGCGATCTAAGTGTGCAAAGCAATTAGCAACTTTCTCAAAAAGGGAGGCGCTTCGCCGTAGGCATTGCTAAAGCATATTTTGTATCGCACAATGACAACCCTGACGGGGAAATGGATCGCGAATGACGTTATGAGTGCAATGATCTATGCGCATTCTGTTTCCGGAAGGGATGAAAAGCTGTGGGAGCCCTTGGCGGCTCACCTGACCAATGTCGCCGATCGGGCGGGGAGGCTTGCAGCCGCGTTCGGTGGCCAAGAGCTTGCACGGGCCATGGGGGCGCTCCACGACATCGGCAAGGCGCGGGATGCTTTTCAATCCTATATCCGCGGTCAAGGGCCGAGCGTCGACCATTCGACCGCCGGTGCTGTCATCGGCGAGCGCAAATACCCATTGCCGTTCGGCCGAATGATGGCCTATGGGATCGCCGGCCATCATGCCGGACTGGCGAACGGGGACATTGCTGGCGGTGGGTTATCGTCGCTGAAAGATCGGCTAGCAGCCGGGGCCGCTACCCCCCTGCCGGAGAGTTGTCTGACACCATACCTTGATATTGCACCGCCGGAGGTCGCTCTGGCCGCGCCGGTGCTGTCCGAGGGGTTCACGCACGAGTTCTCAGCCGCTTTCCTCATTCGCATGCTCTTTTCCTGTCTCGTCGATGCCGATCGGTTGGAGACGGAGCGGTTTTATGCCGATCTGCTTGATGAGCCGGTCGAGCGGGGATGCACGCTCACGGTCGCCAATCTTCGTGACCGGCTAAACGCGCATCTGGCCCGATTTGATGGGCGCACTGGTGCGGTCGATAGTTTGCGCGCTGAGGTGCTGGCATCGGTTCGGGCGAGAGCAGACGACGAGCCAGGATTGTTCTCGCTGACGGTGCCGACCGGTGGCGGCAAGACCCTGTCGTCGCTGGCCTTCGCCCTGGACCATGCGGTCCGGCATGGGTTGCGGCGGGTCATCTATGTGATCCCCTTCACCTCCGTGGTCGAACAGACGGCAGCGATCTTCCGCGACGCGCTGGGCAGCGATGACGCCGTGCTCGAACATCACAGCGGCTTCGATTTCGGGCCGGCGGATGGAGGCGCCCCCGGCAATGAAGGTGACGACGAAGGCAGAGACGGCGCCCGAAAACTGAGGCTCGCTGCCGAAAACTGGGACCGGCCGGTGGTCGTCACCACCGCGGTGCAGTTCTTCGAAAGCCTGTTCTCCAACCGCCCTTCAGCATGCCGGAAGCTGCATGCCATTGCCGGATCGGTCGTGATCCTGGACGAGGCGCAGACCTTGCCGCTGAAGGTGCTGCGGCCTTGCCTGGAGGCTCTGCGCGAGTTGGCGCGCGGCTATCGCAGTTCGGTGGTGCTGTGCACCGCGACCCAGCCGGCGGTGACGACGGAGGCCGGCTTCAGGAACGGCCTGGACAAGGTGCGGGAGCTGGCTCCCGATCCACCGGCGTTATACCGCCGCTTGAAACGAGTGACGGTCAGCGCAATCGCCGAACCGCTGTCCGACGAAGCCCTTGCCGACCGGTTGCTGAGCGAGCCACAAGCCTTGTGCATCGTCAACAGCCGCCGGCACGCGCGCGACCTTCACAGGCGGATCGCGGTGACCGAGGGCGCGCGACATCTGTCCACCTGCCTGTGTGCCAAACACCGGCGGGCGGAGTTGACGGCCATCCGTCAGGACATCAAGGACGGCAAGACCGTCCGGCTGGTTTCGACGTCCCTGGTCGAGGCTGGGGTGGATTTCAGCTTTCCCGCCGTCTACCGGGCGATGGCCGGGCTCGATTCCATCGCGCAGGCAGCAGGCCGCTGCAACCGGAACGGCGAGTTGCCGGAATTGGGCCGAGTCTTCGTCTTCGATAGCCCTGAGAACGAAGGTCACCGGCCCCCGGCAGAGTTGGCCCTGTTCGCCCGAACCGCCGCCAGCGTTCTTCGCGCCCACGACGACCCGCTCGCTCTTGATACCCTGCGTGCCTATTTCCAGCAGGTTTATTGGCTGCGCGGTGACGAGGATCTGGACTCCGCCATGGTGGGGGAGGGAACGGCCGCGATCCGCGGCATCCTGAACGCTTTGCGCCTCCATCGGCGTAGGCACGACTTCCCCTTTGCCGACATTGCGAAGGCGTTCCGGATCATCGAGTCGCTGCTGGTGCCGGTGATCGTACCCTATCGTCCTGCCGGTGAGCCGGACGCCGTCCCGCGCCTGCTCGACGCCCTGCGCCACGCTCCGGCGGACAAGACTGGGGGGATTGCCCGCGCTTTACAGCCCTACCTGGTCCAGGTTCCCCGTTCGGCTCGTGCCGGATTGCTGAAGGCTGGGGCGGCGGAGTGCATCCGGAGTGGCGAATTCGGCGATCAATTCGTCGCACTGGTCAACGACGACCTCTACCACCCCGACGTCGGGCTGGATTGGGAGGACCCGACCTTCCGGCGGTTCGAAACCAACATTTTTTGAGGGAGAACCATGGCCTACGGCGTGAAACTTCACGTGTGGGGCGACCGCGCTTGCTTCACCCGGCCGGAAATGAAGGTCGAGCGAGTGTCCTACGACGTCATGACGCCGTCGGCGGCGCGCGGCATCCTGGAGGCAATCCATTGGAAGCCGGCAATCCGCTGGGCCATCGACGCCATCGAGGTGCTGAAGCCGATCCGCTTTCAGTCGATCCGCCGCAATGAGGTCGGGACGCGCGTGCCGACCGTAGCGGTGCGCAAAGCAATGAAGGCCGGCGAGGTGCAGGACCTGCGCATGGTGGCGGAAGAGAACCGGCAGCAGCGCGCCGCCACCCTGCTGGTCGACGTCGCCTATGTCATCCACGCCCATTTCGAACTGACGGAGCGCGCTGGACCGGGCGACAGCGAGGCCAAGCATCTGTCGATGTTCAACCGCCGGGCAGCCAGCGGACAATGCTTCCAGCAGCCCTGCCTGGGCGTGCGGGAGTTCCCGGCGAATTTCGCTCTGCTGGAGGATGGTACCGCACCGGTGTCGGAACTGCCGGCGGATCAGCGTGATCGCGACCTCGGGTGGATGCTACTCGACATTGACCATGCGAACGACATGACTTCGCTGTTCTTCCGGGCGGCGCTACGGGAAGGCATGATGGCGGTGCCGCCGCTGAACTCGGTGGAGGTGCGGTCATGACCGTCCTCGCCGCGCTCAACGGCTATTATGGCCGCCTTGCCGACCGTGGCGAGGTGCCGCCCTTCGGCTATTCGACGGAGCGGATCGCCCACATCATCGTCCTGTCGCCCGATGGCGAGCCGGTGGAGATCCTGCCCTGGCAGAGCCTGTCGGGGAAGAAGGCGGAACCGCGCCCAACGGCAGTGCCGCAATCCTTCAAGCGTCCAGGGACAACGCCGCGCTCCTTCTTCCTGTGGGACAACGGGAAGTTCGTGCTCGGCCTTGGGCTGGACAAGGCGACCCGGCAGCGGGTGGCCCATCCGGCCAACCATGCAGCCTTCCAGGAGTTGCACCGTCGGCTGCTGGCCGGAACCGAGGATGCCGGGTTGGTCGCCCTGCTGCGTTTCCTCGATGTCTGGGCAGCGGATCGCTTCGACGCCTGCGGTTTCACAGACGCCATGCTCGACCAGAACTTCATGTTCATGCTCGACGGCGACCGGAATGATCGGGGAGAGCCGCGCTTCCTGCACGACCGTCCCGCCGCCCGGCGCATCTGGGAGCGCGCGGTGGCCGAGGGTGCCGGGGGCGAAGGAATCTGCCTGGTAACGGGAACGCGCCAGCCGATCGCCCGCCTGCACCCGGCGATCAAGGGGGTGATGGACGCGCAGAGTTCCGGAGCCTCCATCGTCTCCTTCAACAACGACGCCTTCACTTCCTACGGCAAGGAGCAGGGGCTGAACGCGCCGGTGTCGGAGGCGGCGGCCTTCGGGTACGGCGCAGCCCTGAACGCGCTGCTGGCAAGGGGCAGCGGCAACCGGCTGGTGATCGGCGATGCGACCACGGTGTTCTGGGCCGATGCCTCCGGCGGCGAGGAGTCCGCCAAGAAGGCGGAGGTACTCTTCCACGACTTGCTCAGTCCACCGCCGGCCGAGGATGCCGACGAGGCGCAGGCGATCCGCAACGCCCTGCTTCCGGTCAGCCAAGGGCGACCGGTGCGGGAGATTGCGCCGGAATTGGACGAACGGACACGCTTCTACGTGCTCGGCCTGTCGCCGAACATCGCCCGGCTGTCGGTGCGTTTCTGGCTGGAGGACAGCTTCGCGGCCATCGCCGAACGCGTCGGGCGCCATTGGGAGGATCTGCGGATTGATCCCACGCCCTGGCGCACCGCGCCGGCGGTCTGGATGCTGCTGCGCGAGACCGCCCCGCTGGGCAAGACCGAGAACATCGCGCCGCAACTGGCCGGGGAGGTGATGCGCGCCATCCTGACCGGCGGCCGCTATCCCCGCAGCCTGCTGGCGGCGGTCATCACCCGCATGCGGGCCGGCGACCCGGTGAACGGCGTCAAGGCCGCGATCTGCCGGGCCTGCCTGAACCGCGACTCCCGCCTGGGAACGAAGAAGACGGAGGAGATACCCGTGAGCCTGAACCGAGACGAGGCGAACCCGGCCTACCGGCTGGGCCGCCTGTTCGCCGTGCTGGAGGGTGCCCAGCGGGCGGCCCTGGGGGATGTGAACGCCAGCATCCGCGACCGCTATTTCGGCGCTGCGTCGGCCACCCCGGCCAGCGTCTTCCCGATGCTGCTGCGCAACAGCAACCACCATCTGGCGGTGCTGCGCAAAGGAGACAAGCCCCGGCTCGGCGGCTGGTTCGAGGGGGAAATCGGCCAGATCCTCGGCGGCCTGGAAAGCGGCTTCCCGCGCTCGCTGCGCATCGAGGATCAGGGGCGGTTCGCCATCGGCTACTACCACCAGCGCTATGCCGGCAAGGCCGCCGCGTCCACCGACCGGTCCGACGCCACTGAACAAGCCGTTTCCGAGGATTGAGCCATGTCCGCGATCCAAAACCGCTATGAGTTCGTTTATCTGTTCGACGTCACCAACGGCAACCCGAACGGCGATCCCGACGCCGGCAACCTGCCGCGGCTCGACCCGGAAACCAACAAGGGTCTGGTGACCGATGTCTGTCTGAAGCGGAAGATCCGCAACTTCGCCGCGCTCAGCCGTGACGGCGAGCCGCGCTTCGGCATCTATGTCCAGGAAGGGGCGATCCTGAACGAAAAGCACCGCGCCGCCTACCGGGCCGTCCGTCCGGACGACAAGGATGTCGAGAGCGCGAAGAAGCTGTCGCCCAAGGAGTCGGAGGAAAAGGCCGTCCGGCAGTTCATGTGCGACAACTTCTTCGACGTCCGCAGTTTCGGCGCGGTGATGAGCACCAGCATCAACTGCGGGCAGGTGCGTGGGCCGGTTCAGCTGTCCTTTGCCCATTCGGTGGAGCCGATCCTGCCGCTGGAGATTTCGATCACCCGGATGGCCGCCACGTCGGAAAAGGAGGCGAAGGAGCGCAAGGACGGGGATCCGGCGGACGACGGGCGCCGCGACAACCGCACCATGGGGCGCAAGCATGTCGTCCCCTACGGCCTGTATCGCTGCCATGGCTACATCTCCGCCAAGCTGGCGGAGGGGACCGGCTTCGACGAGGATGACCTGGACCTTCTGTGGACCGCGCTGGAGGGGATGTTCGACCATGACCGCTCGGCCGCCCGCGGCGAGATGGCCGGCCGCAAGCTGGTCCTGTTCCGCCATGACAGCGCGCTCGGCAACGCTCCCGCCCACCGACTATTCGACTTGGTCAGCGTGAAGCGGCACTTCCAGGGCGAGGATTACGAGCTGGACGGCCCCGGCACCGGCAACCTGCCGCCAGCCCGGCGCTTCGCCGATTACCGGATCGCCCTGGATGCGGCCCGCGTGCCGACCGGGGTGACGATGATCGAGAAGTTCTGAACGAAACGGGCAGCCAGCCGGGGAAGGAGGCGCGGTATGGACGACGATGATCTTCTTCCCCTGTCGGCGTTGCAGCACCAACTGTTCTGTCCCCGCCAATGCGCCCTGATTCATGTCGAGCGGCAGTGGCAGGAGAACGCCTCCACCATCGAAGGCCGGCTGCTTCATGACGCGGTGGATGCGGGGGGCCGGGACAGGCGCGGCACCGTCCGCACGGTGCGGTCGATGCCATTGCGGTCGCGGCGACTCGGTCTTGCCGGTGTTGCCGATCTGGTCGAGTTGCATGGTCCCGAGCAGCGGCCTTACCCGGTCGAGTACAAGCGCGGCCGGCCCAAGGCCCACCGGGCGGACGAGGTCCAGCTCTGCGCCCAGGCCATCTGTCTGGAAGAGATGTTCCACACGAACATTGCCGAGGGGGCTCTCTTCTATGGAGAGAACCGGCGGCGTGTCGTGGTCCGGCTCGATGACGAGTTGCGGGGGTTGACCGAACGGACGGCGACCGCCGTTCGCGCCATGATGGAGTCCGGCCGCACTCCGCCGCCGGTGTACGAGGCGGCCAAATGCCGCAACTGTTCGATGATCGAGCTTTGCCGGCCGCGCCGGCTGGGCCGTCCGCCGCCGGTGGCCGACTGGCTCGCCCGGCACTTGGAAGACGGCGAGGACGCAATGCCACCCGATGACCGTGGAGAAACCGACCGGGGAGACTCCTGATCCCATGCGCCAGCATTTGAATACGATGTTCGTCACCACCGAAGGCGCGTGGCTGTCCAAGGATGGCGCCAACATCGTGGTGGAGGTGGAGCGGCGGGAAATCGGCCGCGTGCCCATGCACATGATGGGCGGTATCGTCTGCTTCGGACGGGTCGGCATGTCGCCGCCGCTGATGGGGGCCTGCGCCGAAGCCGGAGTGACGGTCTCCTTCCTGACCGAGCATGGCAAATTCCTGGCGCGGGTGGAGGGGCCGTGCAGTGGCAATGTGTTGCTGCGCCGCCGTCAGTATCGGGTGGCCGACGATCCGGACGCCGGGCTCGTCATCGTCCGCGCCATCGTGACGGCTAAGGTGGCGAACCAGCGTGCGGTGCTGCGTCGCGCGCTGCGGGACCATGGGTCTTCGATGGTGGAGTCCGGCCGCGCGGGATTGGACGACGCTCAGCGCCGCCTGGGAGATGTGGCGCGTCGGGTGATGGAGGCGGGGAATATCGACATCGCGCGTGGACACGAGGGGGACGCCGCGAACGCCTATTTCGGCTCATTCGACCATTTGATCCGTCGCGACAACGACGCCTTCCGGTTCCGCGGTCGCAGCCGCCGTCCGCCGCTGGACGCCTGCAACGCCCTGCTGTCCTTTTTATACGCTATGGTCGGGCACGACTGCCGCTCGGCGCTGGAATCCGTTGGTCTGGATCCGCAGGTCGGCTTCCTGCATCGCGACCGTCCCGGCCGTGCCGGCCTCGCCCTCGACCTGATGGAGGAGTTCCGCCCTGTGCTGGCTGACCGGGTGGTTCTGACGCTGATCAACCGGCAGCAGATCGGACCGAAGGATTTTACCTTCATTGAAGGCGGTGCCGTCCTGCTGCGCGACGACTCCCGCAAGGCCGTCCTTGCCGCCTATCAGGAACGCAAGAAGGATGAGATCACCCATCCGTTCCTGAACGAGAAAGTCAGCCTTGGCTTGGTCCCGCACATCCAGGCGCAACTGCTGGCCCGCCATCTGCGCGGTGACCTTGACGGCTACCCGCCGTTTCTATGGAAATGACCGGCCATGCTGATGCTGATCACCTACGACGTAAACACCCAGGACGCGGCCGGTCGCCGCCGATTGCGCCGGGTTGCGAAGGCATGCCGGGATTTCGGTCAGCGCGTTCAGTTTTCCGTATTCGAATGCGAGGTCGATCCGGCACAATGGACCGCATTGCGTGCCCGGCTGCTCGGTGAAATCGACCAGAGCACAGACAGCCTGCGCTTCTACCATCTTGGCGCCAATGCTAGCCGTCGCATTGAACATGTCGGTGCCAAACCCGCATTGGACCTAGACGGAACGCTGGTGTTCTGAGCGTGCGCGAACCTGAAGCGGACAGGAAACTCCTGGGAGGTTCGCAGCGGAACGCTTTCAATGGGTTAGCTTCGATGGCATTGTGATCGACGCCCGACCGAACGGCGCGCGCGAACTGATTCGCGCTCGACCGGAGATTTTGGGTGCTTGGACAAGTGGATATTGACTGCCAGTCGCTCCCCGCGCGGGAGCGTGGATCGAAACAAGGTCATTACCCAATGATGACCGCCGCGCTCCGTCGCTCCCCGCGCGGGAGCGTGGATCGAAACCGTGTCAATCTTCATCGTCCGCGCTCGCATGGCGGTCGCTCCCCGCGCGGGAGCGTGGATCGAAACCTTGAAGCGTGGGCTGTTGGTGATGGCATCGGTTGTCGCTCCCCGCGCGGGAGCGTGGATCGAAACATGGATTTCCTCTATAGCCATCCCGACGTGGTGCGTCGCTCCCCGCGCGGGAGCGTGGATCGAAACAAGTCGAACGTGTCGATGGTGCAGACCAACTACCAGTCGCTCCCCGCGCGGGAGCGTGGATCGAAACCGATGCCGGAGAGACCGTGCAGTACACCCCCAGCGGTCGCTCCCCGCGCGGGAGCGTGGATCGAAACTGCTGGACCATCCAGGGGGCGACCAGCGTCAGGGTCGCTCCCCGCGCGGGAGCGTGGATCGAAACATCGCAACCGAAGAGATCGTAGCCGCCTGCGAAGGTCGCTCCCCGCGCGGGAGCGTGGATCGAAACAGCCCGGAGTTCTTGGGGTGTCGGCATGGTCAGGGTCGCTCCCCGCGCGGGAGCGTGGATCGAAACCGGCCGGGAACGAGGCGGCCTTGGCGATGCGCTGTCGCTCCCCGCGCGGGAGCGTGGATCGAAACCCCGCCAGATGTACGAGAAGGTCGCCGCCGTTAAGGTCGCTCCCCGCGCGGGAGCGTGGATCGAAACTCACGGTTTGGCCGCGATACACCGATTGCAGGGAGGTCGCTCCCCGCGCGGGAGCGTGGATCGAAACCTCTCGGAACACGAACATCACCGCGTCGGCGTCCGTCGCTCCCCGCGCGGGAGCGTGGATCGAAACATCTCCGCCGTCACGGTGGGGCCGCCGTGCGTGCGGTCGCTCCCCGCGCGGGAGCGTGGATCGAAACAGTGAAGCACATCCTGCGCTTGGTGAAGCACTTCGGTCGCTCCCCGCGCGGGAGCGTGGATCGAAACCCAATTTGTTCTAATTGGTGCCGACAGATGATGAGTCGCTCCCCGCGCGGGAGCGTGGATCGAAACTTTGGCCCGCTCCGGCTCTGCCTCGCCACGCGTAGGTCGCTCCCCGCGCGGGAGCGTGGATCGAAACCGCCGTCAGGTCTCGGCTGACATGGCGGCGCAGAGTCGCTCCCCGCGCGGGAGCGTGGATCGAAACCTGATTGCCTGGGAGGCCGAAACCGGCAAGTGCGTCGCTCCCCGCGCGGGAGCGTGGATCGAAACAAGGGCGTCCGCGTGGCTCTGCCCACCAACTCCCGGTCGCTCCCCGCGCGGGAGCGTGGATCGAAACCTGCTGGGCGTGGCTGTTGTGGCTAAGCACTGGTGTCGCTCCCCGCGCGGGAGCGTGGATCGAAACGCGAGCGATAGCCACTCTTCCTTAGTAGGTAACTTGTCGCTCCCCGCGCGGGAGCGTGGATCGAAACAGTCAAAGCCTTCCACGATACCGGATACAGCGGTGGTCGCTCCCCGCGCGGGAGCGTGGATCGAAACAGGTCAACAGAAAGCACCGCAACCTCGGACGCTTGTCGCTCCCCGCGCGGGAGCGTGGATCGAAACAACTCCGTACCCCAGGCCGGAATGTTGATCGTGGAGTCGCTCCCCGCGCGGGAGCGTGGATCGAAACGCGTTTTTCGGCTTGAGCATGAAGTCCAGGTCAGCGCGTCGCTCCCCGCGCGGGAGCGTGGATCGAAACCTGTTGTCGCGCATGCCCTTAAGGATGGAGCCGAACAGTCGCTCCCCGCGCGGGAGCGTGGATCGAAACGCTTCCTGCTATGGGCAGATGATCAATTCAACGATGGTCGCTCCCCGCGCGGGAGCGTGGATCGAAACGGGCTCACGCCGAACTCAGCCCCGATCTGCCGATGTCGCTCCCCGCGCGGGAGCGTGGATCGAAACGCCCTTGGCATGCAGCTTGCGGACGGTGGCGTATGTCGCTCCCCGCGCGGGAGCGTGGATCGAAACTGGTGCAGAAAGGCCATTTGCAAGTCCAGATCATGTCGCTCCCCGCGCGGGAGCGTGGATCGAAACACCCAAGACGACAACCCCCGCTCGGAAGGGCGGGGGGTCGCTCCCCGCGCGGGAGCGTGGATCGAAACATCCCGTTTACCGGGTGGCGGCTGTACCAAGCCCGTCGCTCCCCGCGCGGGAGCGTGGATCGAAACATGCCGGGGACTTGCGCCCTGGCAGCTTCCGCGCGCGTCGCTCCCCGCGCGGGAGCGTGGATCGAAACACGCAGCTTTCCGACACGCTTGCGCTTAAGCGGTCGTCGCTCCCCGCGCGGGAGCGTGGATCGAAACCGCCGCCCTCCGCCTTTAGCCCTTCGTCTGCGTCGTCGCTCCCCGCGCGGGAGCGTGGATCGAAACCTCTAGGCGGCGCTTGGTGCTGGCTGGCATCCGTCGCTCCCCGCGCGGGAGCGTGGATCGAAACTCGGCTGGCGCGTCTCAGGGTCGCGCTTCTCGAGTCGCTCCCCGCGCGGGAGCGTGGATCGAAACAGACCATTCCAGCCCATCGCCATGCTTGGTGGCGGTCGCTCCCCGCGCGGGAGCGTGGATCGAAACACGAGGTCATGCAGAAGTGCGCCTACGTCCAGAAGGTCGCTCCCCGCGCGGGAGCGTGGATCGAAACAGCATCGACGCGGCCAAGACGCTCATCCCGTTTGGGCGTCGCTCCCCGCGCGGGAGCGTGGATCGAAACAGAAGAATTACGCTGTAAACGGTTTTGCGGAACGTCGCTCCCCGCGCGGGAGCGTGGATCGAAACGGGTAGTTGATGCGGATGGACGATCCATAGCTGGCCGTCGCTCCCCGCGCGGGAGCGTGGATCGAAACTTTCGTACTATTGTCGCGATGTTGCCGTGCGCCGGTCGCTCCCCGCGCGGGAGCGTGGATCGAAACACTTTGAGGACGAAACGTCTGTCCGCATGAGTGAGTCGCTCCCCGCGCGGGAGCGTGGATCGAAACTTCTCATGCGGCGTACAGCAGCACTTGAAGAAAGTGTCGCTCCCCGCGCGGGAGCGTGGATCGAAACCCATCCCTTGGCCTTGCGCTCTTCCGGCGGAAACTGTCGCTCCCCGCGCGGGAGCGTGGATCGAAACCATCACGGGAGTTATAGCCTGAACGGTCATGTTGTGGTCGCTCCCCGCGCGGGAGCGTGGATCGAAACACCTCGTCGACCGCGCCTTGAAGGACCGCGGCCGGTCGCTCCCCGCGCGGGAGCGTGGATCGAAACAGCCTGACGGGCGCCTGGACAGATGACCAGCTCGCGTCGCTCCCCGCGCGGGAGCGTGGATCGAAACATTAGCCTTTCATGTTTTAGTTGACGATTTTCCAGTCGCTCCCCGCGCGGGAGCGTGGATCGAAACACCTGCTCTTCGACGGTGCGCGCCAGATGCAGGGTCGCTCCCCGCGCGGGAGCGTGGATCGAAACAGCATCGTGTTGCCATAGCCGGAAGGGCTCCACGTCGCTCCCCGCGCGGGAGCGTGGATCGAAACACCGTCCTGACCGGTACCGTCAGTCGGAATCGAGGGGTCGCTCCCCGCGCGGGAGCGTGGATCGAAACATCAATAGCGCCACCCCCGGCCGGAGTATCTTCGCGTCGCTCCCCGCGCGGGAGCGTGGATCGAAACAGGTCGGTATAGGTGACAGTCACGGCCCCGGCAGTCGCTCCCCGCGCGGGAGCGTGGATCGAAACTGCACTCCCCGCCCGGCGACGTGTTCGCCGGCTTGGTCGCTCCCCGCGCGGGAGCGTGGATCGAAACTCCAGCATGAGGACGCGGGGGCGGATGTGGCGCGGGTCGCTCCCCGCGCGGGAGCGTGGATCGAAACGCCGGCCCGCGCAGCGATGCGGCCGACGCTCGTCGTCGCTCCCCGCGCGGGAGCGTGGATCGAAACCGTTTCTGCCCGCTGCGTGAGCAGATCGCCAAGGGTCGCTCCCCGCGCGGGAGCGTGGATCGAAACAAGGGCAAAGTCCTGCTTGAGTGGGACGTGAAGCGGCCGCTCCCCGCGCGGGAGCGTGGATCGAAACACCGCAAGGACGTCGAAATCATGAGCAATGAGACGGTCGCTCCCCGCGCGGGAGCGTGGATCGAAACATTTTCCTGAGTGAGTAATAATCAGTACACTTAAGTCGCTCCCCGCGCGGGGGCGTGGATCGAAACAGGCAGGTGCCTTGACCACATCGGCCTGAGCGGCAGTCGCCCCCCGCGCGGGGGTGTGGATCGAAACTTCAGCGTGGCGATGTCCTCGACCGCCTGCGCCATCGGGTCGCCCCCCACGCGGGGGCGTGGATCGAAACAAGGAGTGGCGTGAAGCCAATGCCGCGACTCACTGAGTCGCTCCCCGCGTGGGGGCGTGGATCGAAACCTTGCCGGTCATCTGGCCCAGGAGTTCCAGGGTCGGTCGCCCCCTACGCGGGGGTGTGGATCGAAACGGCGACATCATCGACGCCGCCTTGGCCGAACACGCGTCGCTCCCCGCGCGGGAGCGTGGATCGAAACATGGTACCGGTGCCGGCAACCTGCTGCTCATCCAGTCGCCCCCCATGCGGGGGTGCGGATCGAAACCAGCGCTCGACGGCGCGTTCCAGCTGGGTGAGGGGTCGCCCCGCGCGCGGGGGCGTGGATCGAAACATCCTCTCTGCGAAGGGAGTGTGAGCCATGAGCAAGTCGCCCCCCGCGCGGGGGCGTGGATCGAAACAAGTCGCCGACCGAGGCTGCGCTCGCCGCGGCGCGTCGCCCCCGCGGGGGGGCGTGGATCGAAACTGCCCGACAGCCGACCAGATCACTTGCAAGGCGGGTCGCCCCCTACGCGGGGCGTGGATCGAAACAGGTACTCGCGGATGATCCGGGTGGCCGTCGGCGGTCGCCACCCCCCGCGGTGGGGCGTGGATTGAAACGGCGTGACGGTCATGCCGAGGCCGGACAGCAGCTGTCGCCCCCCGCGTGGGGGCGTGGATCGAAACCACCCCTCCGCCACGGCCGGCGCTGGTGAGGCGGGTCGCCCCCCGCGTGGGGGCGTGGATCGAAACGCTCAGGATCGCCGTTTGCTGGCCGAGCAGCGGGTGTCGCCCCCCGCGGGGGGACGTGGATCGAAACACGACCTTGGGCCTCAAGGTGGGGCAGTTCATCAGTCGCCCCCCGCGGGGGGCGTGGATCGAAACAGCTACGCCACCATCCTCGGCGTGGCGGCGCTGGTCGCCCCCCGCGGGGGGCGTGGATCGAAACGGGACCGTGGACCTCCAGGTCCTCAACGGTCACCGGTCGCCCCCCGCGGGGGGCGTGGATTGAAACCGGCGGAAACAGAGCTGAGCGTCATCAAGCCCAAAGTCGCCCCCCGTGCGGGGGCGTGGATCGAAACCGCTTCATCGGGCGTAAGGGGCGCCCGGTCTTTCGTCGCCCCCCATGCGGGGGCGTGGATCGAAACGCCGCAATTTCAGCGTCCAGGACAGGCACAGGGCGTCGCTCCCAATGCGGGGGCGTCGATCGAAACATGATCAGTCTCCGGTGTGTGCTGTGGTTCAGCCCGTCGCCCCCCACGCGGGGGCGTGGATCGAAACTTACTCCGACGCAGGTCACCCGCGAAGCCCTGCGGTCGCCCCCCACGCGGGGGCGTGGGTCGAAACTCGTCGCGGAACTTGCCCTTGAGCACCTCAGTCTCGTCGCCCTCCTGCGGGGGCGTGGGTCAAACTACGAAGGGCCGTGGCCTTGGCCGGGGAAGCGAATCGGCCCCTGCGCAAGGGCAGAATCAAACCATCCGGCGTCATGGCGTCTGCCATCGCCGTGGTGGTCGCCACCTACGCGGGACGACTGCGTCAAACGTCTATGGGCGACAGAGTCAATTTTCGGTAGTTGTGCGCCTGCCCACCTACCATCGGGTGCGCAGTACTGTATTCCAGGTCACGTTCAAAGGCATACGAGGCTGGCGGCCTCCTTCTCCTGGGTCAGGCACGCGATCCGCACCGCCTGCTCCACGATCAGGTCGGCCGCCTCGACATCGAGCTGGGCGTCAGGCCGGATGAGACCGACTTGGTGAACTCCGCCCGCTGCCGCGGGCGGGCGGAGATGAAGGTGGGGGTCCAGGTCATGGCATGTGCGGGTCCGCGCCCGGTTCAATGTCCTTGAACTCGACGTGGCCGGCATCCTTCGCCAGCAGCTTGCCCAGGCTGGGGACGGCACCTTCGATCTTCTTGCCGTAGCCCAGCGCGCGCCTAGCTGGAGAAGGTAACCAAGGACCAGCAGGATCCGCCTTTCGCCGGCGCCATGATCGGTAAGCTGCTGGTCATGGACGGCTCGGACGACGCACGGGCTGATCCAGTTCGCTTAGAGGAACGCCTCCTGTAGCGCCTTACCGACCGCCTCTCATCAAGTGCCCAAGCAGAACCTGACGCGGTCGCTCAGCTGCCATTTGCCCAACGGGGTGCAAGCAGTTCAGGAACCCCCGACCTCCTGACGGCGTGGCGGACCGCGTCGCGCGTGGGATGGACGGGCCGCTCGACGTAGGGCCGGTGGTGGCTGCCGGTGCTCCGGGACGGCGACATCGCGAACACGTAGGTCCGGCCATCGACCTCGAACGACAGGGCACCGCTGTCCCGGTAGGAGTTCCCGTGCAGGCTGCGAAAGACGGCCTTCACCTCCGCGACGTAGTTGAAGGTTGTCCCGAGCAGCACGACGAGCCGGAGTCGGGGCGGAAGGTCGCCGAGAAACGTCTCAATGCACCGGGCGGCGCAGTCCCTCATGATGGGGTCGCGGAACGTCGCGACGGTGATGCCGCCGGACGTGCGCCCGCTCAACCAAACCGTACAGCGGACCAGCGACGCGAAGCCGAAGTCCCTCTCGGCCGCGGTCATGAGTGCGTCCATGCCCGTGCCCGGCGGCATCACACCGACAGCGGCAAGAATCTCGCCGAGACGTTCGCGCAACCCGGCGAAAGCCACCGCGTGGAACGGCTGGGTTTTAAGTGCGCGAATCTGATTACGCCCCTTCGAGAAGCCGAGAACGAGCACGAGCGGGTCGGGCGCTCCCCAGTAGCCGGGGTTGTTGTGCATGGCAAAGAGGCCGGTCGTCCGCTCCGTCTCAGTCCCCTCGAAGCAGCGGCGGCAGGTGAGGAATCCGTGTTCCATTGTGAGAAGCCTGGTTGGAGGTGATGTGATCGGCAGGTCAGGCGCTCTTCCGGCGCTGCGCTCGGTAGCCCGCGGTGATGACGCGGTCACCCTCACCCAGAACGACGTAGGCGTTTCGGATCTTGTCTGCGCCGCCCAGCCCGAGTGAGCCCAGGTAGGCTTCTAGGTTCCGCCAGGCGCGTCTGTCGAAGGCGAACACAGTGGCCCCGTGGCTCTGCTCCGGACGCCCGAAGCGGACCAGCCAGTCGACCACAGCCGGAGGAATGGCCCGCTGCTGGACGCGGGCGGTCGCGTGGTGGGTCATGGCGAGGTGATGGGCGTTCATCGGGCGGCTTCCATGCTTACGACCCGCTCGACCACGGTGCGCAGCCGGTCGGCGTCGAGTCCGAGCGCGTCGGCCATGGCGGCGATATGCGCCGCATCGTTCGGGAACCTTCCGGCGATCCAGTTCTCGACCTCCTCGATCAGCCAGCCGAGCTTGGCGGCGGCGGCGGCGGGCTGGCCGAGGTTGTTATAGATCAGGATCTCCAGGCAGTATGCGAGATACCTCCGGCTCAGGTCCGCCTCGAAGTTCTTCCAAAACCATCCGTCGCCCATGGGACGACAAGGACGTGTCACGAACCCGCGGCGTCCGGCCAACCAGCGCAGGGCCTCAAGGGGCTTGATGCTGATGCCCTTGCCCTGACGTTCGGTCCGCAGGCGGTCCGGCCCCTGGCTGCTGATGGCGTTGCGGACCGCACCCTCGGTCATGTCCGCCAGCAAGGCGATTTCCCGTACCGATAGGTTGGGCGCAGGCTTCAACGCGACGAACTCGTCGAGCTTCGACCTGGCATATGCGGTTTCCGCCACCCGTCGGACCAGCGGGAACTCGCAGACGATTCCGCTCGCCGACACTTCGGGAAGGGCCTGGACGAAGTTGTTGGCGAGCAGGGTGTCCCCTCCCCATAGGGCGGGTGCTTCCCGCGGCTCGAACACTTGGCGGTACAGTGTCTCGAACTCGCGCACGATCGGGAACAGCAGAAGATCGACGTGGTCCAGGGTGTCGAGGTCGTACGGCTCGGCTTCAATTGGGTCGTCATGTTCGGGTAGGAAGCCGACATAGGCTTCGGCGGTCTCCATGCCGCGGGCGAGCATGATGAGTCCGGCCTGGATGAGGAAGATGCGCCGAAGCTCGTCGCGGAGGTCATCGAGAGAGAAGTGAGGAAGCGCCATCGAAAGCCTTTTATGATATGATCCATATCATCTTCTGTCCCTGTTATTGTTCAAGCCGAGTGGCGCGTCAATAAGAAATTATATCGCTGATATAATATTCCTCTCAAGCCGCGAAAGCATGTTCCAGATGGTAGGACGACGCCCTACGCTCAGCACGGCGCCGTCCGGTCTGTGCCGACATTTGACGGGTCAGACCGGACACGGGGGAGAAGCAACCATCGCAGGAACGGGCAAGAGGTTCGTCTCCTGCTTCTGCGTTTCGACCAGCCGCCAAGGGTGTTCGGGGTTCGGTATCGAGGCGCAGCAAACAGCGGTGCGCGAGGACATTGCTCAGTTTGGTGGCCACCTTGTTGCCGAGCACGTTGAAATGGAGTCTGGTCGGCGGAACGACCGGCGGGAGCTGACTACCGCTCCTCCTTGTCATCTCCGGTGTGTGCGGACCTCAGCTCCATCCTGGCAGCTCAAGGCGTCGGACACGTTGTAAACGCGGGTGCTGTGGTCGGCGAACAGCAGCTTCAACATGACCCGCTTGGCGAAGAGGTGGTCCGCTTCGATCCATACGCCGTGGGGGAGGCGACACGGAGCGGCCGTGAATTTCGACAAACGCGATAGCCCTCTGCCATAAGTAGGACTGCGGGCACCGGCAGTGGGTGCCCCGCGATCAACAATTGCAAAAGGTACAAACAGTATGTGGACTCAGGTTAGCATCAACGGCAAGACCGGCACCGGCACGATCATCAACGAACAGTCGGAGCGAATTGGCACGGTGGAACACAAGGGCGGGTGGGTGGTCACTTCGGCCCACCCGAAGCTGGCCGGCGTGACCGGCCCCTATGACATGGTCGGGTTGAAGCACGCGATCATCAAGGCGACGGGCACGGAACCGACCATCATCGTCGCCCCGTAATCGGCTCACGCGGAACCATTGTCCGGCCGCCCCACCGCGGCCAGATAGGCCAGCAACTCCGCCCGCACCGCTTTCCGATCAGCCGCCTGATGGATCAGGCGGCCAATTTGCTTTTTGACGCTGGCCATCTTCGGCCGGCCCAGCACCCGCCGCGCCACTTGGCCGGCCGCCAGCTCCCCCGCCTAGCGCTCCCGGTCGGCCACCTGCCGATCGGCGTCGTCCAGGTACTTCGCCGGCCGGCCTCTCGGCCGCCGCGCCTTCGTCTCGATCCCGTGCATCCTCACCCCCTTCCGATCGCCGGCCCCGGCCGGCGGCATCGCCCCCGTGCGCCTATGGTCTGCACCACCCCCCGCCTGGGCCGCCAGGGGGCAGCCCAGGACGGGATCCGAGTAGCAGCGGAACCAAAAACCTAGGTAGCCCCCGCGCGTCTCGATAGGGTCTACACCGGCCCTCTGGGCGGTCTCGGAATGCCGAATAGAACCCTATCGAGGCGCGGAAAGTGTCTCAGTATCTCGCCTTGCTGGGGTCTACCCCATCAAGAGGTTCAGGAGGCGGGCCTCCATCGCAAAACGGGCACCTACGCAGATGGTGGTCGCAGCTATTCGCACCGTAATGCCTGTCACAGCCGCTGCATTCCAGTTCCCAAATGCGAGCAAAGCGATGTGTCGTGCTGCGCAGGCAGGTTCTCCGAATAACCCGCTGCTCAAAGCGTCGGAGCGGTCGTCTTCTGGCCATGATCACACCTTTCTCCAGACAACAAAAAAGCCGCGCGGCGTGAACGCCGGCGGCTGACCCTTCGAGCAACGCACGCACCAGAGGGCCTGTCAAGACGTGGCTCCGTGCTTCGACAGGGGGCTTACCTAGGTTTCTGGTTCCACTGCTACCCGGTCCCCGATACTCCTGGGAGGTTCGCAGCGGAACACTTTCAATGGGTTAGCTTCGATGGCATTGTGATCGACGCCCGACAGAACGGCGCGCGCGAACTGATCCGCGCTCGACCGGAGATTTTGGAAGCTTGGACAAGTAGATACTGATTGGTGGTCGCCCCCGCGGGGGGCGTGGATCGAAACGTCTCGCGGCGGACGCCTGCACCGCCTGACTGATCGTCGCCCCCCACGCGGGGGCGTGGATCGAAACGGCTGCGCCGCGTCCACCATCACCGGCACCAGGATGTCGCCTCCCCGGGGGGCGTGGGTCGAAACATCAGCAACTCTACGCCGCTGCCGACGCACTGCCGTCGCTCCCTACGCGGCGGTGTGGATCGAAACTATCCCGAGCTGGACGACGCTCCGAAGGCTGAAGGGTCGCCCCCGGCACGCGGGCGTGGATTGAAACGTCAGCAGCCCCCTGATGTCGGGTCGCCTCCGCGCGGGGGCGTGGATCGAAACGTGGCCATCGGCGAGGAAGACCAAATCAGCTACGGTCGCCCCCGCCCGGGGGCGCGGATCGAAATAGGCGATAGGACAGCATATTTCCGATGGCTCAAGGTCGCGCGCCCCGCGCGGAGGCGTGGATCGAAACTGCGTCCAGCCCATAGGCGGCGCGGTGTGGTCAGGTCGCCCCCCACGCGGGGGCGTGGATCGAAACATGGCACACCGCATAGACCGGACCGAGGGACGCTCGTCGCCCCCCACGCGGGGGGTGAATCGAAACGGGGTGGAGACGTCGAGCAGCTTGTAAGCACCCTGTCGCCGCCATGCGGGGGCGTGGGTCGAAACGTGCCATAGCGCAAGCGACCGATCGCCAAAACCAATCGCCCCTACGCGGTGGGGCGTGGACCACGCAGTGAGCAAAAGAGCGGACGTAGCTGAAATCTAAAATGAGATTGTCAGTCGGCAGTACATTGCAATGGCCACTACTCTTTCCGCAGGTCAAACTTTGAGAGTGGGAAGCCTCAATTCTCGGTGGTTGCGCGCCCCCGCAACCATTATTACCGAAGGCCGGCCGCTCCCGTAGCGCCGGCCTTCGTTGCGTTCGGGTCCAGCCCGAGGCTGAGCAACGTTACCAGATCGCCCTCCAACTCGATCTCGACGCCGCGGGTCCGGCAGTGCTGAAACGCACCGCCAGGCGAACACCATGGCAGTGCAGGGGGCGGCGGCCAGCAGGATCAGGCCGGCGATGTAGGAGGAAATCTGGTCCTGCGGCAGCAGCGGGGCGAACAGATGCCCGATGAACAGCGTGCCGAGCAGCGCCATCGAGAAGGACTTGGTCGTGCAGATCGCCGACGGAGAGGAGCGGTAGCTGTAGCGGCCGCCAGTCCGACCGCCATCCGGTTTACTGACGACGGTGCCTTCGCGGTTGTCATGTAACATGACCGTCGCCACCGCTTCATCATAGAGTCGCGCATCTCGGGCATGACTAAGGGGGAATAATCGGGAGGATGGCACTTGGCCTCGTGGAATCTGAACGTCGTGTCAGCCCCCATAGCGTCCCCAACTGCGGCACGCTTCGAGGTGCGGCTGGCCACGAGCGCCCGAGAAATCGACGCCGCACAGGCCTTGCGCTACCGCGTGTTCCACGATGAACTCGGAGCCACGCTCGCGAGCGTGGTCCCTGGCCGTGATGTGGACGCCTTCGATGCCGTCTGCGACCATCTCGTTATCCTCGACCATGCGTTGGACCATGAGATGGGGGGCGCGATCGTTGGAACTTACCGCCTTCTGCGGCGATCGGTGGCGGACCGGTGCGGCGGCTTCTATTCGGCCACCGAATTCGACATCGCTCCACTGTTCGATCATCCCGGCGAACTGCTGGAACTTGGGCGGTCCTGCGTCGACCCGGCTTACCGCAACGGGGCGACCATGCAGTTGCTGTGGCAGGGCATCGCTGCCTACATCCTGAAACATGACATTTCGTTGATGTTCGGCTGCGCCAGCCTGCCCGGCACGGATATCGATGCACTTGCCCCCATGCTCGCCTATCTGCACCGCCATCATCTTGCGCCGCCGGCCCTCCGGACACGGGCCCTGCCGGACCGCCGCGTTGCGCTGGACCGCTTGGGGGCACCGGCAACGTCGGGAGATACGGTGGTGATGCAACTGGGCGCTCGTGCGGCCGTGGCCGGGCTTCCTCCACTGCTCAAAGGATACCTGCGGGTCGGCGGCTGCATTGGCGATGGCGCCGTCATCGACCGAGCGTTCAACACCACCGATGTTTGCCTCATCGTCCCAATGGATGACCTGTCGGGCAAGTATGCCAAGCATTTTCTGAACCGTACCCACTGATGCTCTCGTCCAGGGGGGTAATGCGCGGGAAGCGGAACATCGACAGGATCCAGAGTTTCAGCACCAGCTATTCGGAAGCGCGGGCTAAGTTCCGGGCGGCGGCGGACGCGGTCGAGGCCGACATCGAGTGCTTGGCCAGTCCGATGCTCGGACCGGATGGCGAGGCTCTGTCGACCGACGTCGCCTGGATCGGACCGCGTGAGGCCGAGCGTGTGCTGACCCTGATCTCCGGCGTCCACGGCGTGGAGGGGTATTGCGGCTCTGGTGCCCAGGTCGACTGGATGCGGTGCGGCGAAGCGGCGAGGATGCCGGAGGGTACGGCCGCGCTGCTCATTCATGCAGCCAACCCCCATGGTTTTGCCTGGACCCGCCGCGTGACCGAAGAGAACGTCGACCTCAACCGCAACTGGGTGGATTTCAAGACTCGTCTCCCGCAGAACCCGGACTACGAGATGCTGCGCGAAGCCTTGGTGCCCGGGACGTGGACGCCGAAATCGCGGGCGGCCAGCGCCAAAGTCTTCGGTGCGTACATTGGCGCACATGGGTTCCCCAGGTTCCAGGCAGTCGTTTCCGGCGGGCAATACACCGATCCTCGGGGATTGTTCTATGGTGGTCAGGAGCCAACCCGCGCACGACGCACGCTGTCCGACATTCTCACCGGCCGCTTGTCCACCGCTCGCCGTGTGGTGGTCATCGACTACCACACGGGACTGGGGGCGTGGGGTGTCGCCGAGGAGATCGTAAGCGAACGCCGCGACACCGCAGTCTTCACACGGGCAGCCCGCTGGTTCGGCGCAGGCGTCACATCCAGCGTAGACGGCAGCTCCGTTTCGGCCGACCTGTCGGGCGATGGCCTGATCGGCATCCTTCGCCTGCTGCCCCATGCGGAGGTGACGGCGATCGCGCTGGAGTTTGGCGTCTGCGCTATTGAAGACACGTTCGACGCCTTGCGTGCGGATGCCTGGCTGCACCGGTATGGAGAACCCATCTCCACACAGGGACAGCGCATCCGCACCAAAATGCTGGCTGCCTTCTACGACCAGTCCGCGGTTTGGAAAGGCATGGTTCTCGGTCAGTCACGGCCCGTCATCCGGCGGGCTTTGGCGGGCCTCAATCAATCTGATTAAGCTCCTGAGTGCCTGTTTGCAGGCATCACGCGCCGATGGCTTGGGGAGCGAAGCGCTTCAGGCGCAGCGAGACGACGGCGATCCCGACGAAAGCAGGGAGATTCTCCTTCGTCCACCCGACAATGCTGTTCAATCGCCGATAGCGCGGCAACCAACCAAGCGAGCGCTCTGCCACACAGGGCAATTTCGGTGGGGATGAACATACCGTCGCAGCCGCGGGCACGGAGAGTTTTTTACCAACCCGGCGTCACCAAAGCTTAACGGGAGTGAACGGGCGCTTGGGCGTAGAGAGGCTTCCTGTACCGGGGCGGCGAATGACCGCTCCGGGACGCCTCCAGACATCGCCGATCCGACCACGGGAGCTCCCTGATGATCCGCCGCACCACTCTGCCTGGGACTTGTGCGCTTGCGCTGCTGACCACCGTCGCGTTCGCTACGGGGGCCGCCACGGCGGCCGGGGCAGCCACCCGCCTGACCGTCTACACCGCGCTGGAGAACGAACAGCTCACCCCCTACAAGAAGGCGTTCGAGGCCGACAATCCCGGCATCGAGATCGAGTGGGTGCGCGATTCCACCGGCGTCGTCACTGCCAAGCTGCTGGCTGAGAAGGACAACCCCAAGGCCGACGTGGTGTGGGGTCTCGCCGCCTCCAGTCTGATGATCCTTGATGCCCAGGGCATGCTGATGCCCTATCAGCCGAAGGGTGCGGAGGATCTCAAGTCCAGCTTCCGTGACGCCAAGACCCCGCCAGCCTGGGTCGGCATGGACGCCTGGATGGCGGCGATCTGCTTCAACACGGTTGAGGCCGAGAAGAAGAAGCTGCCGAAGCCGACCTCCTGGGCCGACCTGCTGAAGCCGGAATACAAGGGCCAGATCGTCATGCCGAACCCGGCCTCTTCGGGCACCGGTTTCCTCGCCGTGTCCGGTTGGCTGCAGACCATGGGGGCGGACAGGGGCTGGTCCTATATGGACGGGCTGAACGACAACGTCGCGCTCTACACCCACTCGGGATCCAAGCCCTGCAAGATGGCGGCGGCCGGCGAATACCCCATCGGCATCTCCATCGAATACACCGGCGCCCAGCAGAAGACCAAGGGTGCGCCGATCGACGTGATCCTGGCCTCCGAAGGCGTGGGCTGGGAGATGGAGGCGACGGCCATCGTCAAGGGCACCCAAAAGGCCGAGGCCGCGAAGGCGCTCGCCGACTGGGCGGCCAGCCGCAAGGCCAACGAGCAGTATGTGAACTTCTATCAGGTCACCGCCCATCCCGGCGTGACCAAGGAGACGCCGAACTATCCGAAGAACGCGGAGGCGGCGATGAACAAGGCCAACGACTTCGTCTGGGCCGCGGCCAACCGCGACCGCATCCTGGCGGATTGGGAAAAGCGCTACGGCGCCAAGTCCGAACCGAAGAGCTGAGGTCGGCCGCAAGCCGGCGTTAGGGGCGGGTGCCATGGACGCACCCGCCCGTCTTTCCGTTTCCTGCCAGGACAAGCCGCCAATGATTACCCAGACAACTGCCGCGCCCCATCTCCGTCTGGACTCCATCGTCAAGACGTTCGGGACCTTCATCGCGCTGAAGGGCGTGTCGCTCGACATCCGGCGCGGCGAGTTCGTCTGCTTCCTCGGGCCGTCCGGCTGCGGCAAGACCACGCTGCTGCGGGTGATCGCCGGGCTGGACCCGCAGAGCGGCGGGACGGTGTGGCTGGGTGACCGCGACGTGTCGCGCCTGCCGCCATCGGCCCGCGATTACGGCATCGTCTTCCAATCCTACGCGCTGTTCCCGAACCTGACGGTGTACCGGAACGTTGCCTATGGCCTGAAGCTGGGCCGGGCCGCCGAACGGGCGCGGGTGGAGGAGTTGCTGGCGCTGGTCGGCCTGCCCGACGCCGGCCCCAAATACCCGGCCCAGCTTTCCGGCGGCCAGCAGCAGCGGGTGGCGCTGGCCCGTGCGCTTGCGCCGTCCCCCGGCCTGCTGCTGCTGGACGAGCCGCTGTCGGCGCTGGACGCGCGGGTGCGGCTGCATCTGCGCCGCCAGATCCGCGAACTGCACCGCCGGCTGGGCATCACCACCATCATGGTCACCCACGACCAGGAGGAGGCGCTGACCATGGCCGACCGCATCGTGGTGATGAACAGCGGGGTTATCGAGCAGGTCGGCGCCCCCGACGAGGTCTATCGCCGGCCGGCCAGCCCCTTCGTCGCCGATTTCGTCGGGGCGATGAATTTCCTGCCCGGCGTTCTGGAGGCACCGGGACGGGTGAGGCTGGGCGAGCATGGCTTCGAGTGCGGCTTCGACAGCGCCGACGACCATCTGGCATCCGCGCCCCCCGGTGCCGCCGTCACCGTCTGCCTGCGGCCGGAGGACGTGCAGGTGCGCGCGGCCGGCGGCGCCAACACGCTGGAGGCGGTGATCGAAAGCCTGGAATTCCTCGGTCCCTTCCACCGCGCCCGGCTGGCTGCCGACGGTCTGGGCGATGCCCGCGTCACCGCCGACCTGTCGGCCAATCTGGTGCGTGACCTGTCGCTGGAGTCCGGCCGCCGGCTGGCGGTGACCCTGCCGCGCGAGCGGCTGCGCGTGTTCGAGGCTGTGCGATGAGCATGCTGAAGGTGGCCGCACCGAAGCCTTCCTTCTTCACTGTTCGCCAATCCGGCCGGCCGGTCGATCCGGGCGAGCGCTGGCTGTTCGGGCTGGGGATGGGCGGCATCGCGCTGTTCCTGGCGCTGTTCGTCCTGCTGCCGCTCTGCATGCTGTTCCTGCGCAGCGTCTATGACCGCGACGGCGCCTTTGTCGGGCTCGCCAACTTCGCCGCCTTTCTGGAGGCGCCGACGCTGGTGCGGTCGGTTGTCAACAGCCTGACGCTGTCGCTGCTGACCACGGTCATCACGGTGACGCTGGCCTTCCTTTACGCTTTCTGCCTGACCCGCACCCACATGGCGGGCAAGGGGCTGTTCCGGCTGCTGGCGCAAATCCCGCTGCTGGCGCCGTCGCTGCTGCCGGCCATCGCACTCGTCTACCTGTTCGGCAACAAGGGCATCCTGCGCGGTCTGCTGATGGGGGAGAGCATCTATGGCCCCATCGGCATCGTGATAGGCGAGGTCTTCTACGCCTTCCCCCATGCGGTGATGATCCTGACCGTGGCGCTGTCCACTTCCGATGCCCGGCTGTACGAGGCGGCCGAGGCGCTGGGGGCCGGTGCCTGGAAGCGCTTCGTCACCATCACCCTGCCGGGCGTGCGCTATGGCCTGATCTCCGCCATCTTCGTGGTGTTCACGCTGGTGGTCACCGATTTCGGTGTGCCCAAGGTGATCGGCGGCTTCACCAACATGCTGGCGACCGATGTCTATAAGCAGGTGGTGGGCCTGCAGAATTTCGGCATGGGGGCGGTGGTCGGCATCGTCCTGCTGCTGCCGGCGGTGCTGGCCTTCGTCGCCGACTGGTTCGGCCAGCGCCGGCAGATGGCGCAGCTGTCCGCCCGCTCGGTGCCGTTCCAGCCGCGGGTGAACCCGGTCGGCGACCGCTTGGCCGCCCTGTTCTGTGCACTGGTCGGCGGTCTGCTGTTTGGGCTGCTGGGGGTGGCGGGCTTCGCCTCCATCGTCACCTTCTGGCCCTACAACCTGACGCCGACATTGGCGAACTATGACTTCGCCGAATTCGATGCCGCGGGCTGGAGCAGCTACGCCAACAGCCTGACCCTGGCCTTCTGGACCGCGCTGACCGGTACAGTCATCGTCTTCACCGGCGCCTGGCTGGTGGAACGGGCGCCCGGGCGCGCAGCCATGAAAGGGATTGTGCGGCTGCTGGCGATCCTGCCGCTGGCGGTGCCGGGCATGGTGCTGGGGTTGGCCTACATCTTCTTCTTCAACGCGCCGTGGAACCCGCTGGGCTGGCTCTATCACGGCATGGCGATCCTGGTTCTGGCGACGGTGGCGCATTTCTACACCGTCAGCCACCTGACCGCGGTCACCGCCCTGAAGCAGCTGGATGCCGAATTCGAAGCGGTGTCGGCCAGCCTGAAGGTGCCGGTCTGGTCAACCTTCCTGCGGGTGACGGTGCCGCTCTGCCTGCCGGCGATCCTCGACATCGCCATCTATTTCTTCGTCAACGCCATGACCACGGTGTCGGCGGTGGTCTTCCTCTATGCGCCGGAAACCAAGCCGGCCTCGGTCGCCGTGCTGAACATGGACGATGCCGGCGAGGTGGCGGGGGCCGCCGCCATGGCGATGATGATCGTCCTCACCTCCGCCGCGGTGCGGGCGCTGCATGCCCTGCTGTCGCGGGCGTTGCAGGCGCGGACCCAGGCATGGCGGCGGCACTGAGGCCCGACAGGGGGCTGCCGGCCTCGGCCGCCACCTCCCGCGCCAGATCCAGAAAGGCCCGCACCACCGCCAGCCGGCGGCGTTCGCGCAGGCAGACCACATACTCGTCCATTTCGATCTCGGCCCCGGCTCCGGCGATGGGGAGCAGGACCAGCCGCCCGTCGCCGGTGAATTCCGCCGCCGAGGTGAAGCCGATGCCCAGCCCGGCCGCAACCGCCTCCACCACCGCCTCGCGGCTTTGAATCTCGATGACGGCGGCCGGCGTGACCTCCGCCGCCGCCAGCGCCCGCTCGACCAGCCGGCGGGTCATCGATCCCGGCTCGCGCAGCACCAACCGCTCCGCCACCAGATCGCCCAGCGCCAGCGCCCGGCGCCGCGCCAGCGGATGCGTCTTCGGCAGCAACGCCCGCACCGGATCGCGCCGCAGCGGCAGCACATAAAGCCGCGAGTCCCCCGGCACGTCGGCCAGCACGGCCACGTCGATGCGCGTCTCCATCAGCCCTTCCAGCATGGTCCGCGAGTTGCCGACCGCCAGCGTCACCGTCGGCCCCGGATGGGCACGGGTGAAGCGGGCGATCAGCGGCACGGCGTGGAACGGCCCGTCGGCCCCGACCGCCAGCGTCCCACCATCCAGATGCCGCACCCCGGCCAGCAGTTCCATCGCCTCCTGCTCCGCCGCGAACAGGCGGCGGGTGACGGCGAACAGCGCGGTGCCGACCTCGGTCAGCGTCACCTGACGGTTGCCGCGGTCGAACAGGGTGACGCCGTAGGTCTCCTCCAGCGCCTTCACCTCCTGCGAGCAGGTCGGCTGCGTCACGTTCAGCAGCCGCGCCGCCTTGGTGAATCCCCCTTCCGTCGCCACCGCATGAAAGGCGCGGAGCTGGGCGAAGTTCATTGATTTCATCTATGGACCCATAGGTCGAATGGATTGGATTTATGATAGGCGAATCCGCGTCATGGGGCCATTCCGACCGTCACGCCTTTCCCTTTCCTGCGGAATTCCCCCCAAATGTCCGACACCGTGCCCTACCTGTTGACCCCGGGTCCATTGACCACCTCCGCCACCGTCAAGCAGGCGATGCTGCGCGACTGGGGATCGCGCGACGGCCGTTTCATCGCGCTGAATGCCGCCATTCGCGACCGGCTGGTGCGGCTGGCCGGCGGCAGCGCCGACAGCCATGTCGCGGTGCCGGTCCAGGGTTCCGGCACCTTCGCGGTGGAGGCGATGATCGGCACGCTGGTGCCGCGCGCCGGCCGGCTGCTGGTGCTGGTCAACGGCGCCTACGGCACCCGCATGGTCCGCATCGCCGAGGTTGCCGGCCGGTCCGTCACCGCGCTGGAAACGGCGGAGGATCTGCCGGTGTCGCCGACCGCGCTGGCCGAGGCGCTCGACGCCGATCCCGCGATCACCCATGTTGCCGTCGTCCACTGCGAAACCACCTCCGGCATCCTCAACCCGATCGAGGCGGTCGCCGAAGTCACCCGGTCCCGTGGCCGCGCCCTGCTGGTCGACGCCATGAGCGCCTTCGGCGCGCTTCCCCTCGACATGGCGGCGCTGGGGGCCGTCGCGGTCGCCGCATCCTCCAACAAGTGCCTGGAGGGCGTGCCGGGCATGGGCCTCGTCATCGCCCGCCGCGATGCGCTGGAGGCCGCCAGGGGCAATGCGCACTCGCTGTCGCTCGACCTGCACGACCAGTGGCGCGGCTTCGAGGCGAACGCGCAATGGCGCTTCACCCCGCCGACCCATGTGGTCGCCGCCTTCGCCCAGGCACTGGACGAGCATGAGGCCGAAGGCGGCGTCGGGGGACGCGGCGCCCGCTATCGCGCCAACGCCGCCATCCTGATCGACGGCATGCGGGCACTGGGGTTCGAAACGCTGCTGCCCGACCATCTCCAGGCCCCGATCATCGTCACCTTCCGCATGCCGGCCGACCCGGCCTTCGTCTTCGCCGACTTCTACGACCGGCTGCGCGAGCGCGGCTTCGTCATCTATCCCGGCAAGCTGACGGTGGCCGACAGCTTCCGCATCGGCTGCATCGGCCGGCTTGGCGCGGCGGAGATGACCGCCGCCATTGCCGCCATCCGCAACACCCTGTCGGAGATGGGCGTCGCCTCCGGCGCTCCCTGACCGCTTCTTCCGTTCGAAAGTCCGATCCGATGAGCTTCGTCTATTCGCGCCGCTACACCGGCCCGCTCCAGGCCGTCATCCTCGACTGGGCCGGGACCACGGTCGATCATGGCTGCCTCGCCCCGGCCGGCGCCTTCATGGAAGCCTTCCGCCGCTCCGGCGTTTCGATCACGCTGGATCAGGCGCGCGGTCCGATGGGCATGGCCAAATGGCACCACATCCAGGCGATCACCCGGATGGGGCCGGTGGCCGAGGCCTGGACCGCCGTCCATGGCGCCGCCCCGACCGACGCCGATGTCGACCGGCTCTATGAGACCTTCCTGCCGCTTCAGGTGGAGGTGGTGGCGCAGCATTCCGACCTGATCCCCGGTGCGGCGGAGACCGTCGCCGCCATGCGGGCGCGCGGGCTGAAGATCGGCTCGACCACCGGCTATCCGCGTCCGGTGATGGATGTGGTGCAGCGGGTGGCGGCGGCGCAGGGCTACGCGCCCGACATCACGGTCTGCGCCGGCGAAACCCCTGCCGGCCGCCCCGGTCCCGCGATGGCTCTGCGCTGCGTCGTCGAGCTGTCCATCTCGCCGGTGGAGGCCTGCGTCAAGATCGGCGACACCGTGGTCGATGTCGAGGAGGGGCTGAACGCGGGCATGTGGACCATCGCGGTCGCCGACACCGGCAACGAGGTCGGCCTGCCGCTCGCCAACTGGCAGGCGCTGGCGCCGGATCGGCGCGACGCGCTGCATGCCGCGGCATCCGACCGGCTGGCCCGGGCCGGCGCCCATTACGTGGTGCGGTCGCTGGCCGAGGCGCTGCCGCTGCTCGATGCCATCGAGGCCCGGCTGGCGCGCGGCGAGAAGCCGTGAGCACTGCCCCGGCTTCCATCGACAGGGCACCCTTGGACAGTGCCGACATCGTCGTGGTCGGTGCCGGCATCCTGGGGCTGGCCGTCGCCTGGGCACTGGGGCAGGCGTTGGGACCCGGCGGTGGCCGGTCGGTTCTGGTGGTCGACCGCCACCCGCCCTCGACCCAGGCCACGGCACAAGCCGCCGCCCTGCTGACACGCGCCCGCGGCGATGCGGCGACGGCAGCGCTGGTGCGGGACACCTATGCCGCCATCGCGAGCCTGGAACAGGAGTTGGACGAGGATCTCGGCCTGCGGCAGGTCGGCACCCTGCATATCGCCGCAAGTCCGGCGCGTGTCGAGGCGCTGCGTGCGCTGGTTGCCAGCAGCGGCGATCCGGCCGGATGGCTGGACGGGGAGGGGGCCGCTCGTGTTGCCCCCTGCCTGTCGGCGGAAGCTGTCGGGCGTGCCGCCTTCATGCCGCTGGACGGCTTTCTCGACCCGGTCCGGCTGGCCGACGGCTATCGCCGTTCCGCCCGCCGCGCCGGTGTCCGGATGACGACCGGCCTGTCCGTGCAGTCGATCCGGCTGGAGCGTGGCCGCATCGCCGGGCTGGAGACCGACCGGGGCTTCATCGCCGCGCCCGTCGTGGTGAATGCCGCCGGTGCCTGGGCGGCGGGACTGGCCTGGACCGCCGGGGTCGGACTGCCGCAGGCGCCGGTGCGCAGCCAGTATTGGATCACCGAACCGCGCCCCGACCTGTTCCCCCGAGATCTGCCGGTACTGGTCATGCCCGATGCCGGCGCCTATGCCCGGCCGGAACTGGGCGCGCTGCTGTTCGGGCTGCGCGGGCGCCGGTCGCTGGCGCTCGATCCGGCGCTGCTTCCTGCCGACACCGCCGGGTTCGATCTCGGCGATTGCGATGGCGGCCTGGAAACGCTGGAGGAGGGCTGGCAGGCGTTGGCGCGGCTTTGTCCGCCGCTGCTCCAGGCGGGGATCGCCCACTATGTCTCCGGCCTGTCCACCTACACCGCCGACGGCCGCTTCGTACTGGGGGCGGTCGATGAGGTGGAGGGGCTGTTCATGGCGACCGGCTGCTGCGGCGCCGGTATCGCAGCGTCGGGAGGCATCGGCCGGGCGGTGGCGGCGGCCGTGCTTGGCCTGCCGGGACCGATGGATCTCGCTCCCTTCGCACCCGGCCGGCTTGGCCCGGTCGATCCCTTTTCCCAGGCGCTGCGCGACGCCTGCGCCGCCGCACGGTCCGGCAAGACCGCCGGCTGACGGGCCGGCCAACCGAAAGACGACACGATGCAGCCCGACCGTTCCGAAGGCGACGTCAATCTTGGGCCGCGGCGGGCACGCTGGATGGCGGACGCACTCGGCCCCAAATCCCGGGCGCTGGTGGACCGCGATGCCGGTGCCTTTCTGAGACAGTCCCTGTCCACCCCCTGCCTGTCGGCGATCCGCCGGGCCGAGGGCATCTGGATCGAGGACATGGACGGCCGCCGCTTCATGGATTTCCACGGCAACAGCGTCCATCACATCGGTTACGCCCACCCAAGGCTGCTGGCGGCGCTGAAGGCGCAGATGGACGATTTGTCCTTCGCGCCGCGCCGCTTCGCCTGCGAACCGGCGGCGGAGTTGGCGGAGCGGCTGGCCGCAATCGCTCCGACCGGTCCCGGTAGCCGCGTGCTGTTCGCGCCCGGCGGGTCGGAGGGGATCGAGATCGCGCTGAAGTTGGCCCGCGTCGCAACCGGCCGCTTCAAGACCGTCTCCTTCTGGGACGCCTTCCACGGCGCCGGTTTCGGTGCGTCCGGCGTCGGCGGCGAGGCGCTGTTCCGCTCCCATGGAATCGGGCCGCTGCTGCCGGGGACCGAACATGTGGCGCCGTTTGCCTGCGCCCGTTGTCCCTATGGCTTCGACCCCGCCCCCGGCGGCGGTCCCGACCTCGACGCCTGCCGGATGACCTGCGCGCGGATGCTGCGCTATGTGCTGGAAAAGGAGGGGGACGTGGCAGCCGTGGTGGCGGAGCCGGTGCGTGCCGTGCCCTATGTGCCGCCTCCCGGCTTCTGGGCGGAGGTGCGGCGGGCCTGCGACGCGGCCGGCGCCCTGCTGATTTTCGACGAGATCCCGACCGGCCTCGGCAAGACCGGCAGCCTGTTCAGCCATGAGCCGTTCGGCGCAACGCCGGACATCCTGGTGCTGGGGAAGGCGCTCGGCGGCGCCATGCTGCCGCTGGCCGCGGTGATCGCCCGTCCCGGACTGGACGTTGCCGCCGACCGTGCGCTCGGCCACTACACCCACGAAAAGAACCCGCTGCTCGCCCGCGCCGGCCTGACCACCCTGGACATCGTCCGGGACGAGGGATTGGCGGAGCGCGCCGCGACCCTGGGCGCCCATGCGCTGGATCGCCTGCGCGAACTGACCGCGGCCCTGCCGGGCATCGCCGGCATCCGCGGCGCCGGGCTGCTGATCGGGGTGGAACTTGCCGACCATGACGGTCGCAGCGGGGCCGACCGGGCGGAGGCGGCGTTTTATGCGGCACTGGCTGCCGGTGTCAGCCTGAAGATCTCGCAGGGAACGGTTTTGACCCTGTCCCCGCCCATGATCATCGAACAGGCAGATCTGGATCGGGCTCTGGCAATCGTCGCCCGGGCGATCGCATCCGCGTGATGATATTCACGATAATTTTCAACAGCTTAGGCAACAAATCCATCGCATCGCTTGCCGATCCACACGGATTAAGGCTCTCCCCTCTGCTCGTCAGAGGAAGTGGCGGCATGCCATCGACAGCCTCACGGCCGGCTGCCGGAACCACCGGCACCGCGCGCACATAAGCGCCCCGCAATATCGCCGTGGGCCGTCTTCGCGCCTCATCGGGAACCTCATGAACTCGGCCTGCAGTCCGCGCGCTCAGCCAGCCTGCAACGTCCCGACAAAGCGGTCGACCTGCGTTTGGAGTTCATGGACGCTGCGTTCCAGCTCCTGAATGCCGCCATGCAGGGTCGCAGCCGCGGTGCCGTTGCGTTGCGCGGAGCCGGCAACGGCGTGAACGTTCAGACGCAGGCGCTCGGTCCCCTGGGCGGCCTGCTGGACGGCACGGCTGATTTCCGTCGTCGCCGCGTTCTGCTGTTCGACGGCTGCCGCAATCGACGCGCTGATGCTGTTCAACTGGTCCATGACGCGCGAGATATCGCCGATCTTGCCGGCAGCATCCCCGGTCGATGCCTGGATCGCTCCGATCAGGGCGGAAATCTCTTCCGTCGCCTTGGCGGTCTGACCCGCGAGATTCTTCACCTCGGTTGCCACCACCGCGAAGCCCTTGCCGGCCTCGCCCGCCCGGGCCGCTTCGATGGTGGCGTTCAGCGCCAGCAGGTTGGTTTGCCCTGCGATGGAGGTGATGAGCGTCAGGACGTCTCCGATCCGCCCGGCATCGCCGACGAGCCGGTTCATGAGATCGACCGTGGCGGCGACCTGCCGGCTGGCGCCCTGCGATTCGGCCTGCGAGCTTTGCGCCTGGATGGAAATCTCGCGGATTGATGCGGCCAATTCCTCCACGGCCGCGGCCACGGTCTGCACGCTGCCGCTGACCTCCTCCGATGTATGGGCGACGGTCTGGCTGACCGTGGCGTTCTCGCCGGCGCCGGCGGCCACCTCGCCGACCGACAGGCCCATGGACGAGGACGTCCTGTTGACGGCCGTCAGCAGGCGTCCGACGTCGCGGTCGAAGGTTTCGGCGACCGAGGCCAGCGCGTGCTGCCGCTGCCGTTCGGCTTCCTCACGCAGGCGCAGCTGCCCGGCTTCCAGCCGGCGCCGCTCGATGGCGTTTTCCCGGAAGGTCTGTACGGCGAAAGCCATCTTGCCGACCTCGTCCTCCCGTCCGGTGGCCGGAACGTCGACGTTGGTTTCGCCGGCGGCAAGTGCACTCATCACGCGGGTCATCTGGGCGATCGGACGGGTGACGGTTCGGACGATGGCGCCCAGGACGCCGCAGATCACCAGGACCGACAGCAGAGCGGCCAGCGCGATGACCGCCGTGGTCGTGCGGATGTCGTCCTGGATGCGCTGGGTCGACAGCCTGACCTGGAGCGTTCCGATCTCCGTCGCTTTCGCGCCCTCGCTGCGAGTCACGGGCGCATTGCCCACGATCCCGGCCTCGGACTGCGAGACCGTGGCGCCGTGCGAGGCGAAGACCTTGCCATCCTTGTCCTTGATGGAACTGCCGACATAGTCGGGATCGGCCGACAATGCTGCAAGCAGGGCCGACGCCGCATTGCCATCCATGTTCCACAGGGCCTCGCCAGCCCCCCCGGCAAGAGCCGTCGCGATCATCTGCGCCCGCTCCGTAAGCCCGTTGCGGGCAACGGCCATGTTCATGTAGGCGACGCCTGTCATCGCGGCGAGGGCAAGAGCGACGAAGAGGGCGGCGATCGGAAACAGAACGCGGACCGTAAGATTGCGGCGGTAGAATCCGAACATCGCTACTCCTTTTGACCCGGCAGTCCCGGCGACGCCGGGACCCCGTCCATCATCTTCGGGACTGCACCCATCTCCGGGATCGCCCCATCTCCAGGATCGCAGTGGGGCTGACGGGCGGATGCCGCTATTGCGCGAGCGCCGACAGGTGCTGTTTCTGGAGGGTGCCGATGTCGATCTTCTTCAGCCCTTCGGCGAAGATCGCAGCCCACTTCTGCCCTTCAGGTTTGGTGTTGAAGGCGACGTGCAGCGTCTTCGCTTCGAGGACAGGGCCGAATTCGACCTTGTCCTGAAGAGGCTTCAGTTCTGCGGTGTTGCGCATCAGGTAGGAGAAGACATAGCGGTCGATCTCGGCCGCCTCGATCCGGCCGGCGGCGACCTTGCGGATGTTGGTGGTGTCGTCCACCACCGCTTCCGGCTTCAGGCCGTTTGACGCGATGGCGTCACCCACCGGCTTGGCATTCACATAGCCATTGACCACGCCCAGCTTGAGGCGGGCCAGCCCGGAGGGGGTGGCGTCGGCGATTTTGGCACCGGCCGGAACGATCAGGCCGAGCGGGCTGTCCCCGATTGGGCCGGAAAGGGCGAAGCCATCGAGATCCGCCGGATATTCCGGGAAATACCCGACCACGCCGGGCTCTTCCTTGGCGCTGTGGACGGCGCGCTGCCAGGGCAGCACCTCGATGCTGACCGTATGTCCCATCGCCTTGAAGGCTTCGCGGACCACGATGCTGGAGAAGCCATTGTCCGGCAGGGAGCCGGAGTAGGGGGGCCATTCCAGGGTCGTCAGGCGAACCGTATCCGCCTTGGCTCCGGCGGCCGACGCCAGGACGGTGCCGGCCAGGATAAGAGTGAGACCCATCAGTCTTCCAATCACGGCAATACTCCTTGGGCGGCCAGACCTCGGACCCGATACAGGGCAGCAGGTTGGAGAGACACGGTGTGAAATGCGCTACGGCAATGTCGATTCCGCACCATTAACTGCCCGTTACCAATATAAGCCTTATGAATGTTTTCACGGAAAATTCATTGTTCGCTTGTTGTTCGAACTCAAGCGGCGCTTATTGAATTCATCTTTCATTTTTATTGAGAATTACTCTAAACCGTCATGAAATATTCATTCTGACGCAAAGCACGTCTGCGACAGTACCGCCAGATCGGTCCTGACGAGGTGAAGCCCGGTGCCTTTCCTGCTGATCCTGCTGTTTGTCGTGGCGATGGTTTCACCCGGCCGGGCCGAAATTCCGACGGACCGCCAGTTCGCCGTCATCTTCAACAACACCAAGACGGACGGCGGATTCAACGAGCTGGCCCTGCGCGGCCTGCAGCGCTTCAAGACCGAAACCGGCATCGATGCGCGGGAGAACATCATCCGCACCGAGGAGGAGAGCGTCCGGTCGATGCGGAATTTTGCGCATTATGGAATCCGCAACATCCTGCTGATCGGCTTCGTCAATGAAGGCGCGGTTTCCACCGTGGCGCGGGAGTTTCCGGATGTGCACTTCACCCTGATCGATGGCCGGGTCGATCTGCCGAACGTGCGCTCCGTCCTCTTCCGCGAGGATGAGGCCGCTTATCTGGTCGGCATGGCGGCGGGATTGGCAAGCGGCACCGGTACGGTCGGCTTCATCGGCGCGATGCCGATTCCGCCGATCAAGCGCTTCGAATGCGGGTTCGTCCAGGGTGTGATGGCGACCCGGCCATCGGTCCGGCTGCTTCGCCGCTTTCTCGGCAGCGAAGCGAACGCGTTCCGCGACAGGGACGCTGCGCACAGCATGGCGGAGCAGCTGATCGCCGACGGCGCCGACGTCACTTTCGCCGCCGCCGGTTATGCCGGGATCGCCGTGCTGGAAACGATGGCGGCAGCCGGGCGTCTGGGGATCGGCGTGGACACGAACCAGAATGGCCTGTTTCCCGGCCATGTCCTGACATCGGCGCTGAAACGGGTCGACGTCGCCGCCTATCTTGCCCTGAAGGATGCGCATGAGGGCAGATGGACCGCCGGCGTGCAGTATCTCGGGCTGGCGGAACACGGCGTGGATTGGGCGAGGGACGAGGCCAACGCCAGCTTGGTCGCCGGCCTGGCGCCCCGGCTCGAAACTGCGGCGGCGGAGATCGCTGGCGGATCGCTGGCCGTGCGGCCAGCCGAAGCGGTCGAATCATGCCGCTGAATTGGATGCCGCAAGTCGGCCGGAAGCATCCTCCACGATTGAATCGGTTCTTTTCCGGCGCTTTCGCGCGGATCGGCGCCGGATTCTCGGAAAGCCTGATGGCGCGGACCGTCGGGATGATCTGCCTTCCCCTGCTGCTGGCGGTCGGTCTGGCGGTGGCGGTTGCGATCAGCTTTTCCAGTCGGGACGCCCAGACGGCGCTGGAGGCCAGGGCCCGGCAGACGGTTGCTCTTCTGGCGGGCGGGGTCGGCGACGCGCTGTGGAACGTTGACCGGGTTGCGGCACAGGCAATCCTGCGTCCTCTGTCGGAGGACCCTGACTTCGTCGGAGCGCTCATCATCGAAAGTGGCGGTTCGGTTTTCCTCCGGTTGGGGGATGCCGGCCCATCGCGCAGTGGGCTGATCGTGGAACAGGTTTCCCTGATCAGACCGGCCGCAGGCGGACAGGCCGGGGGGCAACGGATCGGGCAGCTGCAGCTTTACCTGACGACCGCGCGTGCGGCGCAGATCATCAACAGCCGGGCCTGGGCCATCGCCTTGAGCGGATTGGGTCTGCTGGCTGCGGTGTGCAGCCTGCTGGCGGTCATTGTCCGTGGCGTCACTTTGCCCATCCGTCAGATGACCGACGGTATGGCGGTGTTGGCGGCCGGACGGGTCGATCTGGAGATTCCGCGGGTCGACCGCCGGGACGAGGTCGGACGGATGGCGGCGGCGCTCGGCACCTTGAAGCAGCATGCGGCGGAGCGACTGGAGTTCATCGAGCATCAGGCCCGCCATATGGAGTTGATAGAAGAGATCGTCACCAGACGCACCGAGGAACTGAGCGCTGCGCTGGAAACCTTGAAGCGGGCTCAGGACGAGCTGATCCGTTCCGAGAAGCTGGCGGCGCTGGGCGGCATGGTCGCCGCCATCGCGCATGAGATCAACACGCCGATCGGGAACGGCCTGACGGTCGCGACGACGCTTTCCGAGAAGATCACGGAATTCCAGGCCATTCTGGAGGGGAAGGAGCTGCGCCGTTCAGTCATCCGGGACTATTCCGGCAGCTTCGGCACGGCCAGCCAGCTCCTGGTCGGCAATCTGCTGCGTGCCTCCGAGCTGATCGGCCGGTTCAAGCGGGTGGCCGTCGACCAGACGGGGGAACTGCGGCGTCGGTTCGAGCTCGACGTCGTCTGTGGCGAGGTCGTCGCCATGTTGCGGCCGACCTACAGGCATTCCTCGGTATCCCTCGACCTGAAACTGCCTGCAGGGGTGGTGTTGGACAGTTTCCCGGGGGCTCTCGGCCAAGTGCTGACCAATCTGATCACGAATGCCATGATCCATGCCTTTGCCGACGCGACGGTGCCGGGGACGATCGCCATCGCCGCGGTGCTGGAGGAGGATGGCCGGCACGTGACCCTGACGGTTGCCGACGACGGGGCGGGCATTGCGGCGGCGGTTCTGCCGCGGATCTTCGACCCGTTCTTTACGACCAAGCTCGGGTCGGGCGGCAGCGGGCTCGGTCTGCATATCGTCTATGCGATCGTCATGCGGGTTCTCGGCGGGGTGGTGGCGGTGGAGAGCCGGATCGGCCAGGGGACCCGCTTTTCGATGGTCCTGCCGCTGGTGGCTCCGCGACAGTCCGGGCATGACGCCGCCGAAGAGGCGGTGGCCATGCCGTCCTGACCTGACCGGTCCCGGCCTGGGCTTGCGGGTCAGGCTACCGTGGCGGGCCGATGGACCGGCGCACTGTCCAGAATCCAGCGCTCGAACTGCTGCGCCGGCATCGGCTTGGCGTAGAGATAGCCTTGCGCGGCGTCGCAGCCGAGCGACCGCAGGATATCCTCCTGCTCGGCCGTCTCGACCCCTTCGGCGAGGACGGTCATTCCCAATTCGTGACCGACCTTCACGATGGTCGCAGCGATGCTGCGGCTTTCGGGGACAGTGCCGAGGTCTGTCACGAAGGAGCGGTCGATCTTGAGAACGGAGGCCGGGAGCTGCTGCAGCCGCGACAGCGACGAGTAGCCGGTGCCGAAGTCGTCGATGGCGATGCTGAAGCCCATGCCGCGCAGAGTCCGGACCGTCGCGAGAACCTGATCGTTCTCCATGGCGTGGCTTTCGGTGATCTCCAGTTCGATGTCGCGCGGCTCGGCGTTGCAGGCGGAGAGGATGCGGCCGGCGCTGCGGACGAAGCTTCCATCCCGCAACTGCCGCACCGAGACGTTGACTGCCATGCGAAGCCGACCGACAGCACCGTCGCGCCAGTGGACCTGATGCAGGCAGGCCTGCCGCAGAACCCACTCGCCGAGGCTGAGGATATGGCCGGCATCCTCGGCGACCGGGATGAACTGGTCGGGCCTGACCCAGGTTCCTTCCGGCAGCTGCCAGCGCAGCAGGGCCTCGCTGCCGAAGGCGATCCCGTCCGACAGGGCGATCTGCGGCTGGTAGACAAGCGAGAATTGTCCGTTGGCCTGTGCCTCGGCAAGGCGGCTGACCAGCGAGAGCCGCCCGCTCAGTTCCTCCTCCATCGCCTGGTCGAACCGCAGGATGCGGCCACGTCCACCGCGCTTGGCTCCCTTCAACGCCATCCCCGCCCGGCGGACCAACCGATGGACGTCCGGTTTCAGGTCGTCGGCCAGGACATAGCCGCCCGATATGCGGATATCGATGGGGTGCCCGTTGATCGTGAAGGGATCGACGAAGCACAGTTCGATTGCCCGGACCAGATCCCGGTGATCGAGCGGCTGTTTCAGCGAGACCAGCACTCCGAACATGTCGCTGGCGATCCGGCTGACTGCATGCTGGTCGCTGAACACCGAGCACAGACGGTTGGCAACCGCCAGCAGCAGCCGGTCGCCTGTCTCATGCCCGAGACCGTCGTTCACCGACTGGAAATGGTCGAGGTCGAGGAGAAGGACCGTCAGCACGCCGCTCGATGCGGACTGGCGTGCGATCCGCTTGCCGATCTCTTCCAGGAACAGGGTGCGGTTGGGCAACCCCGTCAGCGTGTCGTAGTAGGCGAGCGACCGCACATCGTCGAGCAGGGAAACATTGTCGAAGCCGAGTGCCACATTGGAGCAGAAGACTTCCAACAGACGCCGGACGTCCGGCCCGATCTCCCGGCCGGTTGCGACATAGATGGCGAGATCGTCCCCGGACTGGCCGGGAATATAGAGCACCGTGACGCCGTCCAGGTAGACGCTTCGTTTTTCTTCCAGTGCCGAAGCGATCAGGGTGCGCAGCGGCTCGTCTTCAACATGGCTGAGACGTGTGCCCGACAGATGAAGGAAGGGACCGGCCGCCGCCAGGATGAGCGGTTCCCCGCCATCGCCGATCCTGGCTGCCGTCGATGGTGCGACACGGGCGAGGACGAAACCGTTCGCCTCGACATCGAGAAGGCCGCTGAGTTGCAGCAGGATACCCTCGCAGAAGGAGCGCAGGGAACTGCGGCGGAACAGCCCTGCCGAGGCTGCGATGATCCGCTCCAATCCCTTGCGGCTCAGTTCCAGCGCGTGGATATGGCTGTAGGCGCGCAAGGCCGTGAAAAGCGATGTCAGCAGCCGGTTGCGCGTCATCTCCGACTTCGTTCTGTAATCGTCGATGTCGTAATCGCGGATCACCGCCAATTCCGGCGCGTAGCCCGGCTGGCCGGTGCGGAGGATGATCCGCACTGCGGTCAGCTTCAGTTCCTCCCGGATGATGCGGACCAGCTTCAATCCGGCATCCGGCGTCTCCATCACGACATCAAGAAGAACGACGGCGAAATCGCTATCCTCCCGCAAAATGGCATAGGCTTCCTCAGCGGATTTCGCATGGGTCAGCTCCAGTCGGCGACCAAGGATTTCCAGATCGTGAAGCGAGTACTTGGTCGATGCATGAACGATATCGTCATCATCGACCAGCAACAGACGCCATGCCCGCCCTGTCGCCACGTCACCGATCTGGCCGTCATCTTCGATTACATCAAGTACGTCGTTATCAGTGGATGCTTCCATTGATGACCGCCTGGATCCCACCTGTTCCAACCGTGTCAAATTATTACCTCGGAAGGCGTGGGATCATTGCGGATTCATGAATATCATGTGACGGCGATCGAGGCGGAACAGCAGGTTGTAGTCTAGCTGCTCCATCAGCCGGCGTTCCGAGCGCACCGAGCAGAAAGCCTGGGGCAGCAGCGCCCGCAGCAGCTTCTCCGGCGGGATCGACGGCCGCCCGATCTTGGAGTACAGACCCTCGAAGGCCGGCGACATCATCTCCAGCGCTTCATCCACGATGGCCCGGATCGCTCGTAGCGGGTGATTGGCCGGAACCCGCACCTCGCAGCTTACGTAGCTGAAAAGACCATCGCTGCGTTCGTCCGAGCCCCGCAGCGTCCCCTCGTCGGTCGCATTCTCAACGGCCGGAAAGAATCACGACCGCCCGCCCAAGCAAAGCCTTTCCGCGGCCTGCTAACGTCGATGAAGCCACCGCCCGCCAGCTTGAGGAACGGGACGTACAACAGCACGGTGGCAAGCGCCGCCAGCACGACACGCAGGAGAATGGCTGCCCCGGTGCCGAACAACAGGGCCTAGCGCGCCTGCAACGGTGGCAACCCACGGCAGGCAAGTGCGATGACCACGGCATTGTCGCCACTCAGCAGAAGATCGACGAAGACGATCTTGACCAGTGTGGACAACGCGCCGAACTCGCTGTCGAGCGGCATGCTGAGAACCTCGGACGATAGCAGGCATTGAGGCACCAGGCAGGCGTGGCGAACTGGATCGTCGAGCTTCCATCTGCGTGTGCTGTTCGGCCAATGCCGTCACTTTCGCCGGAGGAGAACATCGGCCGCGAATGAATACATCTTCATGAACTGATTTTAAAATTCAGACGCTATACAGTATAGCATCAAGAGCCATCGCAGTCCTTGTCGCCGCCGGCAAAATTTGACCGTGTCGCTTTTATGAAGAGCGAAGGAACGGGCGCTCCCGCTCTTGATCTTGCGCGGCCGGGGGAGTAGAGGGGCGACATCGCCACCGCATGATCGATCCTGTCCGCCCGACCGGCCGGGCCGGTGGCCGGATCGAAAAGGCAAGAGATGGACAGCCCCAGAAGTCGATCTACTCCCATACTCTTGAGGACGCCGTTCGCGGACTGATCTCTTGCAGAGGTTCACCCGCGGCCCGTCGTCTTCGAACCGATCAGAGGAGCACCATGGTGACGCTCCTCGCCAGCCGGGCTTCTATGCGCCGACGCCCCCGGGGGAGACGAGAATGAGCAGTGAAAAGGAAACCGTGGCGCTCGGCTCCATCCTGGCCAGCGGGGCGATGACGGTCGGCAAGTTCGGCGTCGGGCTGTCCACCGGCAGCCTCGGACTGTTGTCGGAAGGGCTGCACAGCCTGCTCGACCTGGGTGCCACGGTGATGACGTGGTTCGCCGTGCGGATCAGCGACAAGCCGGCGGATGCCGGGCACCCCTACGGCCACGGCAAGATCGAAAGCGTCGCTGCATTGGCGGAGACCGGGCTGCTGTTCCTGACCAGCGCCTGGATCGCCTACGAGGCGGTTCGCCGGCTGATCGACGGCGGGGTCGAGGTCGAGGCGACCTGGTGGTCGGTCGCGGTGGTGGTGGTCTGCATCGCCGTCGACGCCTACCGTGCACGCGAACTGTCGCGTGTCGCCAAGGAAACCCGCAGCCAGGCGCTGGAAGCCGACGCGCTGCATTTTTCCTCCGACATCCTGAGTTCGGCGGTCGTGCTGGTCGGGCTAGGGCTGGTGTGGCTGGGCTATCCCAAGGGCGATGCGCTGGCGGCCATCGGCGTGTCGGTCTTCGTCTGCCATGCCGGCTATCAACTCGGCCGGCGGACCATCGACACGCTGATCGATGCGGCACCGGCCGGCACCGCGGAGCGGGTCGAGGCGGTGGTGAGGGATATGCCGGGCATCGCCGGGGTCCAGCGCGTGCGGGTCCGCCCGGCCGGCAGCGTGCTGTTCGTCGACCTCGACCTTCTGGTCGGACGGACCCTGACGCTCGACGCCGCGGCAGCGCTCCGCGAGCGGGCAATCGGGGCCGTCCAGGCCGAGATGCCCGAGGCCGAGGTGACCGTCGCCACCCATCCGCTGGCGCTCGACGACGAGACGGTGATGGACCGGGTGGCGGTGCGCGCCGCCGGGCTGGGGCTGGCCGTCCACCATGTCACCGTCCAGCGGGTGAACGGGCGCCTTGCGGTCGGTTTCGACCTGGAGGTCGACGGCTCGCTGCCGGTCGAGGCGGCGCATGCGCTGTCCTCGCGGCTGGAGGATTCGATCCGGGAGGAACTGGGCACGGACATCGAGGTCGAAAGCCATATCGAGCCGTTGCAGGAGAATGGCCTGACCGGGGTGGATGCCGAACCCGACCTGCTGCGGGCCATCGGGGCGCATCTCTCCGCATCCCTTCCGATGGCCGGTCCGTTGCGGGACATCCACAATCTGCGGGTTCGCCGCAGCGCCGCCGGTCTGGTCGTGACTTTCCACAGCCATGTGGCGCCCGGCACCACCGTGGTGGCGGTGCACGATGCAATCGACGCCCTGGAACGCGATCTGCGCAGCCGCTGGCCGGACATCGTCCGGGTCATCGGCCATTCCGAACCCGATCACGATGAACGGCCTGTGCCCGGCAAACCGCAGGCCGAGAAGGCGGCGGGTGCAGCGTGATCGGACCGTTCTGAATCCGCAGAGGCAACCGGCCATCCGGAACGCGGCCCGGCCCCGTCAATCGTCGTCCGGCGGCGCCGGGATCATCGAGCGGAGCTGGTCCTTGGCGTCCTCGTCGCTCAGCGCCGGGGCGGCATTGGGGTCGTCCGGCGGGTCCATCGCATGGACGAAGGATGGAACCGCCAGCGTCACGCTGGATGGCTTTACCCGTCACCGTCGCCTGGGTGATCGTGTCGGGAAAGAGCGGGCCGCCACCGCTCAACTCCATTGGCCTATGGACGACGGGGCGACGAGCCCCCATCGTCTTGGGCCGACACATGTCCACCATCCGGAGCGATCATGCGGCCCGGTCGTGCCAAACCATTTCGCCCCCGGCTTGCCGTGCTTTGGCTGAGCTTCGGGCTCTTTCCTGGAGTCTGTGCCACACAACCCATTGCCCAGCCCATTGCTGCGGCGCAGGAGTCGGTCGTCGATTCGGCCGGTCGTCGGGTCGCCCTGCCGCCCCGCGTCGAGCGGGTGTTTCCCGCCGGTCCGCCTGCCTCGGTCATCGTCTACATGCTGGCGCCCGAGAAGCTGCTGGGCTGGACCCGCGCCATCAGTCCTCCGGAGCGTCCGTTCCTGCCGGAAGGATTCGCCGATCTGCCGGAACTGGGGCGGCTGACCGGGCGCGGCAACACCGTCAACCTGGAAGCGGTCGTCGGCGCCCGGCCGGACATCGTCCTCGACATCGGCAGCACGGCTCCGACCTTCGTGTCGCTCGCGGATCGCGTTCAGGAGCAGATCGGCGTGCCGACCGTGCTGATCGACGGGCGGCTGGCGGAATCGGCCGGGACCTTCCGGACCGTGGGCAGGCTGCTCGGCGTGCCGGAGCATGGGGAAAGGCTGGCCCGCTACGCCGAGGAAACGCTGGCCGAGGTGCGCCGGCGCATGGAGAGCATTCCCACGGACCGGCGGCTGAAGGTCTATATGGCGCGGGGACCGCGCGGGTTGCAGACCGGCATCCGCGGCTCGATCAATGTCGAGGCGCTCGACGTCGCCGGGGTGCGCAACGTCGCTGCCGAAGCGCTGGGCGACGGCGGCATCGTCAATGTTTCCATGGAGCAGGTGCTGGCGTGGCAGCCCGATGCCATCGTCACCATCGACCGCGGCTTTTACGACAGCGTGTGGACCGACCCGCTGTGGCAGGGCGTCAAGGCGGTGCGCGAACGGCGTGTCTACCTGTCGCCGGGACTGCCCTTCACCTGGGTCGATTCGCCGCCCTCCGCCAACCGGCTGCTCGGTCTGCGCTGGCTCGGCAAGGTGTTGTACCCTGACATTTTCCCGGAAGACCTGCGTGAGGAGACGCGACGCTTCTATGCCCTCTTCTACCACCGAGCACCGGACGACCGGCAGATCGACGACCTCCTCGCCGGTTCGCGCCCGCCGGGGTGAGATGCCTTTCGCCCTGGTGCTGGGGGGTGTCGCCGCCGTGCTGCTGGCGGCTGTACTCGTCGCCTTCCATGTCGGCGCATTCCCCGTGTCGCCGGGCGAAATCGCGGCACTCCTTTGGGCGAAGGCGACGGGAGCTTCGATGAGTGTCCCGCGCACGGTGGAGACGGTGATCTGGGAAATCCGCGGGCCGCGCGTGCTCGCCGCCATGCTGATCGGCGCCGGGCTCGCCGCGTCGGGTGCCGCCTACCAGGGGCTGTTCCGCAACCCGCTGGTCTCGCCGGACATACTGGGGGTCTCGTCGGGGGCGGCGCTGGGCGCGGTGCTCGGCATCTTCGCCTCGCTTCCGGTGATCGCCATCCAGGGGCTTGCCTTCGCCGGGGGGCTGGTGGCGGTGGCGGCGGTCTATGGGCTCGCCTCCGTCGTGCGCGGGCGGGATCCGGTGCTGGTCCTCGTGCTGGGCGGGGTGGTCATCGGCGCCCTGCTGGGATCGGGCGTCGCCCTGCTCAAGTATCTTGCCGACCCGTACAACCAGCTGCCGGCCATCACCTTCTGGCTGCTCGGCAGCCTGTCGGCGGTCAACCGCGCCGATCTTGCCGCACTGGCGCCGCCGGTGGCGGTGGCGCTGGTTCCGCTGGTGCTGCTGCGCTGGCGGCTGGATGTGATGACGCTGGGCGATGAGGAGGCCACCTCGCTCGGCGTGTCGGTGCGCATCGTCCGTGCCGTGGTCATCGCGGCGACGACGCTGATGACCGCCGCCGCCGTTTCCGTCGCCGGCATCGTCGGCTGGGTGGGGCTGCTGGTGCCGCATCTCGCCCGGCTGATGGTCGGGCCGGCGTTCGTGCGCCTGCTGCCCACCGCCGTGCTGCTGGGGGCGGCCTATCTGCTGGCGGTGGACACGCTGGCGCGCGGGATCGGCCGGGTCGAGCTGCCGCTGGGGGTCCTGACCGCGGTGATCGGCACGCCGGTGTTCCTCTGGCTGCTGGCCTTCGGCCGCCGGGGCTGGTTATGAGCGCACGGCTTGCCGTCGAGGACCTGGCCTTCGGCCATGGCGAGCGGACCATCGGCGCCGCCGTCGGGTTCGCCGTGGCGGCCGGGCAGGTTCTCTGTCTGCTCGGCCCCAACGGTGGCGGCAAGACGACGCTGTTCAAGACGATCCTCGGCCTGCTCCCCCCGCATGGCGGCCGCATCCTGGTCGATGGCGAGGATGTCGGCGGCTGGAACCCGCGCCGCCGCGCGCTGGCCTTCGGCTATGTGCCGCAGGCCGGCGCCGGGCAGTTTCCCTTCAGCGTCGGCGAGATGGTTCTGATGGGCCGCACAGCCCACCGCGGCCCGTTCGCCGCCCCGTCCGCCGGCGACCATGATGCCGCCGGGGCTGCGCTGGACCGTCTTGGGATCGCCCATCTGGCCGGGCGGGACTGGCTGCGCATCAGCGGCGGCGAGCGGCAACTGGCGCTGATCGCACGGGCGCTGGCCCAGGCGCCGCGCGTGCTGGTGCTGGACGAACCGACCGCCAGCCTCGATTTCGGCAACCAGCTGCGGGTGCTGGAGCAGGTGCGCCGGCTGGCCGACGAGGGAGGTCTTGCGGTCGTCTTCTCCACCCACCATCCCGAGCATGCCTTCGCCGTCGCCGACAGCGTGGCCCTGCTGCACGATGGCCGGCTCGCCCGTTTCGGCCCGCCGGCGGACGTGATCACCGCGGAGATGATGCGCGAGGTCTATGGCGCGGAGGTGGATGTGCTGCCGGTCGGCGATGCCGGCATGCGCGTGTGCGTGCCCCGTGGTCTGCACCGCAGGGCGTGACGGGCAGGGGACGCCCGGTTCCGGCGATCGGACCGGGCGGAATGCCGAGGGGTCAGAAGGTCATCGAGAAGGCCAGCTCCGCCAAGCGCGGACGGCCGAGCACCCAGCTGCCGGTGCTTCCGGCCACGGCATAGACCTCGTCGAACAGGTTGAAGGCGCGCAGGCTGAGCTTGGTGTTGTCGGTCGGCCGGTAATCCAGCCCGGCATTGACCACGGTGTAGGAGGGCCGGACGCTGGTGTTGGCGGCGTCGGCATAGGTCTTGCCGACATACTGCACGCCGGCCCGCACCTCCCAGCCCGGCAGGAAGGCCCAGTTCGCCCAGACATTGGCGGTGCGCTCCGGCACGCCGGTCGGCACGTTGCCGGCGTAGGACACAGCGCGGCCCGACACCGTCTGGGTGAAGTCGTCGTATTTCGCCCGCAGCAGCGCGCCGTTCATGTCCACCCGCACGCCTTCCCACAGGCCGAGCGACAGGGACGCCTCCAGCCCGCGCGAGGATTGCTGCCCGACCTGCACCGTCACCGCCGGCTGGTTGGGGTCGGTGGTCAGCAGCTTGTCCTTGACGATGCGGTAGGCGGCCAGCGTCCACTCGCCACGCCCTTCGAGGAAGGATTGCTTGATGCCGATCTCGATCTGCCGGCCGGTGGACAGGTCGAAGTCCTTCTGCGTCGGCGACAGCGAGATCAGATTGCCGACCGGGTCGACCGCGGTGGCGTACTGGCCATAGAGGGCCAGACCGGGAACGACCTCGTACACCGCGCCGGTCCGCCAGCTTGTGGCGCGGAAGTCCTTGCTGTAGGCGGTTCCCGCCACCAGATCCCAGCGTTCGACGGTGGGGGCGTCGTAGCGGATGCCGCCGACCAGCGACAGCTGCGGCGTCACCGCCAGCCGGTCCTCGGCGAACAGGGAATATTGGCGGGTGCGCGACCGGCTGCGCGGGGAGGTGCCGGCGCTGTTGAGGAACAGGCCGGGCGCCGGGTCGAACGGATCGACCGTGCTCGACCCGCCATAGGGCGAATTGTTGGTGTGCTTGAATTCGATCCGGTTCAGGTCGAAGCCGCCGACCATCTCGTTCTTCATGCCGAAGACGCTGTTGCGCCAGGTCGCGTCGAAGCGGTCGCCGACCTGCCGCTGGTCGTGGTAGATCTCGATGTAGCTGCTGCGCTGGATGCTCCGGGTGGCGGCATTCCAGGCGTAGCTCTCCACATCCTTCCAGTGGCGGTGGCTGGTCAGGTGGTAGGCGGTGTTGCGCAGGGTCAGCGCGTCTGACACCGCCCATTCGGTCTTCAGCTGGGTCCAGTTGTCGCGATAGCGGATGTCGCTGTCGGCCACGTTGAAGTTGCGGTGCCGCAGCGCGCGGTCGAGGCTGCCCGCGATCAGCGGGGTTCCGAAATACTCCTGCGGCTGCTGGTCGCCATAATCGTTGGACAGGGTGACGGCGAGATCCGGTGTCGCCTGGAGCTTCACCGCGCCCGATAGCGCGAGAGTCTTCGTGTCGCCGCGATCCACCCAGCCGTTGGAGCGGTTGCCGCTGGCGTCCAGCCGGTAGGACAGCTTTTCCCCGACCGGACCACCGCTGCCGAAGGCGGCGCGCCGGGTGCCGTCGGTGCCGATGGCGACGGTCGCCTCGTTGTGGAAATCGGTGGTCGGGCGCTTGGGCACCACATTGACCACGCCGCCGATGGCGCCCTCGCCATAGAGGACGGAGGCCGGACCGCGCAGCACCTCGATGCGTTCGGCCGACCAGGCGTCGAACGGGAAGGTGACGGTGCCCGACCCGACATAGAGCCGCGTCCCGTCATAGAGCTGCATCACCGAGCCGTGGCCGGCGAAGCCGCGCGTCGCCAGCGACGATCCGCCGTTGCCGGGAGCCGCCAGCGAGGTGAAGCCGGTGGCGTTCTGGGTGACGGCCTCCGTCACGCTGGTCTGGCCGCGGTCGCGGATGGTCCGGCCATCGATTACCTCGACGCTGGCCGGGGTTTCCAGCGGCGTCAGGCCGAGGCGGCTGCCGCCGGTGTTCGGCCGGTCGAGCGACAGCCCGGCGGCAGCGTCCGCCGCCCGGCCGGTGACGGTGACCGGGTCCAGAGTGACCGGCGGTTCGGTTTCGGCCGCTCCGGCCGTTGCGGGTCCGAAGGAAGCGGCGACCAGGAGCAGCGTCGCCAGCGAACCGGAGCGCTGGCGATTGTGTCGGCCGGAGATGATGCGGGCAGGATAGGCAGGAAGCATGGACAATTCCTCAGGATGGAAAAGGACGAGGGACGGCATTCCGCGAAGTCGGTGCTTCGCGGCTGACGGGAGTGCGGGGTGCTGGGTGGACGGCGCCGTTCGGTTGAGATGGAAAAATCGGACGGCCGGAGATCAGGGAGGCCGGATCACCCCATGGGGTCGTCCTCCGCCCGCTCCGCCGGGCGATTGCGGTGGAGGATGTCAGCGGCGGGCGGGGCGTCGGACAGCAGGTGGCCGGCGACGATGCGGTCGATCTTCGCGGGCGTCAGGTCGCCGTACCAGACGGCGTCGGGCTGGACGACCAGCAGCGGTCCGCGGTTGCAGGGATAGAGGCAGCTCGTCCGCGCGCACATCGCCCGGCGCGGACCGGCGTTCAGGGCGCGGTGCCCTTTCATCGCCGCGCGCAGATGCTGGTACAGCGGCTCGGCACCGCGATGCAGGCAGCGGGCGCCGACACAGACGAAGAGCTGCCGGCCATGTTCGGGGATGGCCGACCAGCCGGGTTTGCCGAGGCTGGGCTCTGTTTTGCGGACATCCTGTGCAGAGGCGTCCGCCGGCTTGCCGGCGATGGAGCTGAGGGCGATGCGGTCGAGGGCGGCGGGCAGGTCGAGCGCGCTTTCCACCGGCGGCGCCAGCCGGACGGCCATCGCGGTGCCGGCCATCGCGGTGCCGGTCGTCATGGCCCAATGGCTGAGCGCGCCCGGCAGCCACGCCGACAGGCTGGGATCGGCCGGAACCATGGCGGGAATGACCAGGGCCTCGGTCACGCCGTCCCGCTCCAGATCCGCAAGCACGCCGGGCAATGCGGGGCCGGACAGGTCGGCATGAGCGGTCGCCACCGTGACAGTTTCACCGCGCGCCGCGTGCCGGGCGGCCAGAGCCGATGCGAGCGCCTTCAGGGTCTGCCCATGGTCGAAGGACGCGCGCCCGTAAAGGACGATGGCGCGCCTGGATGGCGGGTTCGCCGGGGATTGCGTCATGGCGTGCCTCTCCGCCGCATGAGCCACAGGAAGAAGGTGCCGCCGACCAGTGCCGTGACGATGCCAACCGGAATCTCGCGCGGGGCGAACAGGGATCGGGCGACGACGTCCACCCACAGCAGGAGCAGCGCCCCGCCCAGCGCTGCCACCGGCAGCAGTGCCCGCAAATGTCCGCCGACCAGCATCCGCGCGATGTGGGGCACCACCAGCCCGACGAAGCCGATGCCGCCGCAGGCCGACACCAGCGCCCCGGTCATCAGGGCGGTGACGAGGAAAAGCTCCAGCCGCAGGCGGCCCGGATCGGTGCCGAGCGAGCGGGCCGCATCGTCGCCCAGGGCCAGCGTGTTGACAGTCTCTGCCCGCAGCCATAGCCACAGCAGCCCGCCGACGACCAGACCGGCCGGAACGGGCAGCACGCTCCAGCGCGCGGTGCCGAAGCCGCCCATCATCCAGAACAGCGCGGCGTCGGCGCCGCGATCCGTCGCCATGACGATCAGGACATTGGTGACGGCGTGCAGGATGAAGGCGACGGCGACACCGGTCAGCACCAGACTTTCGCCGGTCACCACGCCGTCGCGCCCGCGTGCCGCGGCGAAGACGGTCAGCATCGCCGCGAGCGCGCCGAGGAAGGCGGCGGCCGGCAAACCTAAGCCAGGCAGACCCAGCATTCCGGCGACCGCGCCGGCATAGAGCAGAACGGTCACCGCCCCCACCGAGGCGCCGGCCGATACGCCGAACAGATAGGGGTCGGCCAGCGGGTTGCGCGTCAGCACCTGAAGCACGGCCCCCACCGCCGCCAGCCCGGCGCCGGCCAGCGCGCTCAGCAGAACGCGCGGCACCCGCAATTCCCAGACGATATTGCGCTCGGCCCGGCTGGCGTCGGCGGGCGGGGCCAGTGCCGGCCACAGCTCGTGCATGACGACCGCCCAGACCTTCGGGATGGGGACGCGGGCGGCGCCGAAGCCGACGGCGGCCACCACGGACAGGGTCAGCACGGCGGCCAGCAGCAGCGACAGGCCCAGCAGGCGGGAGCGGTTCATGGCGTGAAGCGCTCCGGGTGCAGGGTCCGCGCCATCCGCTCCAGCGCCTCGACATTGCGGCTGGAGGGCGTCTGCTCGGCATAGGTCAGCACGATGAACTGCCGTTTGCGCACGGCCTCGACGTCGGCCAGCTGCGGTGCCGAGGTCATGTGGTGGATGGTGTCCTCGGCCGGGATCCGGTGGGCGCTGACGATGATCCATTGCGGATCGCGCCGCACCATCTCCTCCCAGCTCACCCGGACATAGCTGTCGGGGATGTCGTCGAAGATGTTGCGCCCGCCGGCCAGCTCCATCAGCAGGCTGGTCATCCCTTCGCGCCCGACCGACAAGGGGGCCGCGTCGGTGTGGCACTGGTCGCAATACATCACGCGCGGCCGGTCGGCGGCGCCGCCGACACGCTCGGTGACGGCGGCGACCCGGCGGCGGAAATCGGCGACCATGGCCTCGGCACGCTCCGTCACGCCGAAGATGGCGCCCAGCGCCAGCAGATCGGCATAGAGCGTGTCCATGCCGATCGGCTCGCGCGGGCCGATGCGGATGCAGCTTTCCCGCAGCGTGTAGGTCGCCACGCCCATCTCCGCCAGCCGGGCCGGGGTGAGGCCGCGCGCCTCGTTGAAGCCATAGCTCCAGCCGGCGAACAGGAAGTCGGGATTGACGGACAGCACCGCCTCCAGTGTCGGCGAGCGGTCGGGCAGCCGGGGCAGCGCCGCGACCACGCCCGGCGGAGCGATCAGCCGGTGCTCCACCCCCTCGATGCCGGAAACGGCGACCAGCCGGCCGGCGAGGCCGAGGTCCAGCATGGTCTGCGTCATGTTGGTGTCGTGGACCATCAGCCGCTTCGGGGCTGCGGCGAAGCGGGCGGTCTCGAAGCAGTTGGCGACCTCGACCGGATAGGATTGGGCGAGGGCGCCGCCGGCTTGCAGGGCGAGGGCCATGGCGAAGACCGGAGTGAAAGGCGGAACGCCGCGGAGAAAACGTCTCATCGTGATGGCTCCGTCAGGGGCGACAGGTCGATGCGCAGCCGGCCGTCCTGGGGGCGGCGGTCCACCGCCGCAGCGACGCGGTAGACGGCGGTCAGCCGGTCGGGGGTCAGCGCGTCCTCCGGCGTGGCATCGGCCTGGAGCCGTCCGTCGGCCAGCAGTAGGAGGCGGTCGCACCAGCGGGCTGCCAGCTCGATGTCGTGCAGCGTCGCCACCACGGTGATGCCGAGCGAGCGCACGAGATCGAGCACGGCGAAGCGGTGGTGGATGTCCAAATGGTTGGTCGGTTCGTCGAGCAGCAGGATGCGCGGACGCTGGGCCAGGGCGCGGGCGATCATCACCCGCTGGTGCTCGCCGCCCGACAGCTGTTCGACCGCCCGCCCGGCCAGCCCGGACAGTTCCAGTCGGTCCAGGGCGTCCTCGACGATGGCGCGGTCCTCCGACCCGGCCCCGGCGAAAGGGGAGCGGCGGTGGGCCAGCCGTCCCATGCCGACCACGTCGCGCACGGTGAGGCCGAGCGCGGCGGTGGAATCCTGCGCCTGGAGTGCCAGCCGGCGGGCCAGTTCGACCGGCCGCAGGGCGCGCGGATCGTCGCCGTCGATGAGGACCCGGCCGGCGGACGGGGGTTGCAGGCCGGCGAGGCAGCGCAGCAGCGTGGTCTTGCCCGAGCCGTTGGGCCCGAGAATGCCGAGTATTTCTCCGCCGGGAACCGAAAAGCCGATGTCCGACAGGACCATGCGGCCGGCCAGCCGGCAGCCCAGCCGTTCCACCGCGATGGCTGGGGGAGGGAGCGATGCCTCTGTGGGGAAGGGCGCTGACGCCATCCGTGCTTCCTGTCTTTGCGGACGGGGAGGCATGGCGGACGTCTTGCGGATCATGCGACGCGACCGGAGCGGAGTCCGGGCACACGCATGGCAAGCGTTCCACCGGGACACCCCGCCCGAGGACGTTTCGTTGTGGTGCTGGCAGGTCTCCTGGCTTGCGGGTCGTCGCCGTTCCGTCGGGCCTTCCCAGCGCCGATGGGCGCCAGTGGCTTGAAATGACGGTACGGCTCGCCGCTCACAGTTGCGGGGGCAGCCCCGGCCTCACCGCATACCCCTTCGCAGGGTCGGCGGCTCACCGGGTTCCCTCTTAGCTTCCGGCGGCGAACCGCCGGAAGAACCAGAACCGGGACCATTCATGAGCGACGCGGCGCCCCCGGTCAAGCTTTGCGAACGAACGAGAGCATCGAAGAGTCCACATCGGAAATTTAATGTTATAACGTTACATATCGTGTCGTCGTGCGACCTGCAAGGAGAAGTTCGCCGTCGGATCTGGGCGTCGAATCCGGGGCCTGCGGGAAAATGCCGCTGATCCCGAGTGCGGCACTTCGGCTAATGTGCTGCACCCAATGCGTGCGATTGCACGCGCGATGGGCAAGATGGATCGACGCACGGATCGGCATGAGCGGGACCCAGGACAGACTGCGACCCACGCGACGGGCCGGCCTTGCGGCCGGTGCGATTGCGCTGCTGTTGCAGGTCGTCGCCTGGGCCTGGATGCCCGCCGTCATCGCATCCGCCAATGCGGCCAAGAGCAGCCGGATCGTCATCTGCACGCCGGATGGGTTCAAGACCGTGGTTATGGACGACCACGGAATGGCAGGCGATCCGGCAGGCGACGAGAGCGATTCGGCGCAGAACGATTCGGGCCAAGGCGATCTGCTCCAAGGCGATCTGCTGATGTCGGGCGGTTCCTGCCCGCTCTGTCCGCTGATCGGCGGATTGGCGATGCCGCCGCCGGATCTGCGGATGACGCGCGCGTCGGTCGGGCGCCACAGCCCGGAAGTCTTGCCCGGCGACGTGATCGCCGCCGGCTGGTTCCTCTCCACCCTCCAGGCCCGCGCGCCACCGGTCTGAGGCCGGAATTGCGGGATCGCCGCGCGGGATGTCCCGCGCGGCGATCCGCCCTTGCCGACCTTCCCTGTTCGCAGCCTTGCACATCCTTCGCGCCGATGGCGCGGGGGCCGTGTTCGGCTGGCCTCAGATCGAGATATCTCATGATGTTGCGTTTCGCCGCGGCCGGCGCCCTGCGCGCCGCCCTGCTGTCCGGTGCTGCCCTCACCGCACTGTTCCCCGCCGCTGTGTCCGCCCAGACCGTTCCGCCGTTTGGCCCGCCGCTTGCCCAATCGCTTCCGGCGATTTCCGTGATCGCAGGCCCGGACGATGCCCTGGCCGCCGGCACCGCCCTGGGCGGAGATAGGCTGGCCGCCCGCCGGCCCGCCACCGGAGACGTCGCGGCCCTGCTGCGCGGCCTGCCCGGCGTCAGCCTCTACGGCAATGGCGGCGTGTCGAGCCTGCCGGCGCTGAACGGGCTGGGCGCCGACCGCGTCAATGTGCTGGTCGACGGCGCGCCCGTTGCCCCCGCCTGTCCCAACCAGATGAACCCGGCGCTGTCCACCATCACGCCGACGCGCCTGTCCAAGATCGAAGTGCTGGCCGGGATCACGCCGGTCAGCGCCGGCGGCGACAGCATCGCCGGCACCATCGCCGCCGAAAGCGCGCCTCCAGTCTTCGCTCCGGTGGGCGAGGCGGTGCATACCGAGGGCGAACTGTCGGCCTCCTACCGGTCCAACGGCCGTGGCGTGACGGGGGCCGCCAAGGCGTCCGTCGCCACCGACAGCCTTAGCCTGGGCTACAGCGGATCCTGGAGCCGGGCCGGGAACTACAAGGCCGGCGACGGCCAGACCGTCCGCTCGACCCTCTACAACGTGCAGGACAATGCGGTGACGTTCGGGGCGCGCCGCGACGGGCATCAGGTCACGTTGCAGGGCGGCATCCAGACCATGCCCTACCAGGGCTTTCCCACCCAGCGCATGGATCTGACCGACAACCGCACCGTCTTCCTGAACGGCCGGTACGAAGGGGCCTTCGACTGGGGAACTCTCGACGCCCGCGCCAACTGGCGGCGGACGCGGCACACCATGAATTTCCTGGAGGACAAGGGCGGCAGCGCCGGCGGCGGCATGCCGATGGACACGCTGACCACCGACGCCGGCTATTCGGTCAAGGCGACGCTGCCGCTGTCGGCACGCGACACCCTGCGCGTCGGCAACGAGTTGCGCCACACCCATCTGGACGATTGGTGGGACCCGGTGGCGGGCAGCAGCATGATGAGCCCGCTGACCTACTGGAACGTCAAGGACGGCACCCGCAACCGCCTCGGCACCTTCGCCGAGTGGGAGGCCGCCTGGTCGCCGGCCTGGACGACGCTGCTCGGCGTGCGCAACGACGTGGTGTGGATGGACACCGGCGCGGTGCAGCCCTATTCCTGGCAGAACAGCCTGGGCATGGGCATGATGCGGATGGCCAACCCCGATGCGGCCGACGCGCGCGCCTTCAACGCCCGCGGCCGTGGCCGCACCGACGTCAATTTCGATGCGACGGCCCTAGTCCGCTACACCCCCTCCGACACCAGCGCGATCGAAGCCGGCTATGCCCGCAAGACCCGCTCGCCGAACCTCTATGAGCGTTACGCCTGGGGCACCGGCGGGATGTCGAGCAGCATGAACGGCTGGTTCGGCGACGCCAACGGCTATGTCGGCAACCCCGACCTCAAGCCGGAGATCGCCAACACCGTCAGCACCACCCTGTCGCTGCACGATGCCGCCCGCAAATCCTGGGAGGTCAAGCTGACCCCTTATTACACCTATGTGCAGGATTTCATCGACGTCGAGCGGATCGGCACGCTGAGCAACGGCTTCGTCAAGCTGCGCTTCGCCAACCATGACGCCATCCTGGTCGGCGCCAACCTGTCGGCGGCGGCCGGGCTGTACGAGGATGACAGGATCGGTTCCTTCCGCCTGTCCGGCGTGGTCGGCTGGGTGCATGGCCGCAACCTCGACACCGGCGACGCGCTCTATCACATCATGCCGCTGAACGCCCTGCTGACGATGGAGCACCGGCTGGGCGGCTGGAACAGCGCCGTCGAGTTGCAGGCGACCGCCCGCAAGGACCGGGTGGAAGCGGCGCGCAACGAACCGAAGACGCCCAGCTATGCGCTGGTCAATCTGCGGACGGGATATGAGTGGGGCAACGTCCGGGTCGATGCCGGTGTCGAGAATTTGTTCGACCGGCAGTATTATCTGCCGCTGGGCGGTGTCGACTATGCCGATTTCCGGGCGGGGGGAAGCCGGGGCACGGTCGGCGCGCTGCCGGGGGCGGGGCGCTCCTTCATCGCCGGCATGAAGGTGAAGTTCTAAGGCGGACCGTCCGTCGCACCGCGCCTCACCCAGCCGAAGGTCCGCTCCATGCCCGAGCACCGGACGATTTCCGCCTCGCCCCGTCTCGCTGCGGAAACGGCCCCTGTTCCATCGGCCGCCCGGACCGGGGCAGCACAGTGGAGCTTGCCGTTTTCGCTCGCCTTGCACGTGGGGGTGATCGCCCTTGCGGTCGGTCTGCAATCACCGCCGGCTCCCCCGCCGGCGGTGATTGCGGTGGAGCTTTCCTTCGTCGCGGCTGCGGCGGAACCACCGTCGCCGTCGCCGTCGGAGCCGGTTGTGGAAAGCGTCATGGACGCGGAGGACGGCGCCCGGCCCGAGCCGGTTCCGGACCCTGCATCCGACCCGCTGCGGCAGCCGGAACCGGAGGCGCCGGCCGACACCGGCGACGCCACCACGGAATCACCGCCCGATGCCCCGATGCCGCCGGTCGCCGACACACCGGTCGCGGAGCCGTCCGCGCCGGTTCCGGCAGAGCCGCTCAAGGAGGAAACGCCGCTGCCCATCCGGCCGCCCATTCCAGCACGCCGGCCATCGCCAGGCCCCCCGCAGCGTACCCCGTCTCTCGCCAAGGCCCTGCCGGCCGCAATCTCCCGGATGGACAGGCCCGGACGCGTCGCGGAGCCGGCGATACAGGCGTCATCCGCACCGGCGACCCAACAATCCGCGCCGGCGGCGGTTTCGGCGCCACCCTCGGACCCGCCGGCCAACTCCGACAGGCAGTCGGCCGATTACTTCGGCACGATCCAGGCAAGGCTGGCCCGTCACAAAATCTATCCGCAGGCCGCGCGCCTGAGGCGGGAGGAAGGCACCGTGCTGGTGCGCTTCACCATCGTCGCCGACGGCACCATAACGGGCTGGGCGGTCGTCCAGGGGTCGGGGCACGGCAGCCTCGATCGGGCCACGGAAGAGATGATCCAGCGTGCGTCGCCGCTTCCGCCGATTCCCGCCGGGATGGGCCGCGCCCAGATCGACATCACGCTTCCCGTTCGCTACGCGCTGCAATGAGCGCGTGCCGCCTGAGTTGCTCCGATGCTTCGCCGATCCCCCCCGATCATCGCGACAGGGCGGCGCGCCCGGCACCGGTCAGGATCATGTCGTTCTGCGGGGCATGGACGCGGGCGCACAGGACATCGCGGTGATGGCGCTCCAGCGGGTTGTCGCGCGACAGGCCGGGATTGCCGGTGATCTCCAGCGCCCGCGCCACCGCATCGATGGCGTTGTTGGTCACCGTGTATTTTACCAGCAGGGCGTCGCTCTGCGAAGGCGGCGTGCCGCCGTCCACCGCCGCCGACAGGGAGTGCAGGAGGATGCGGTTGGTCAGCAGAAGCGCCTCGATCCCGCCCAGGGCCTCTTGCAGGCGGGGGACGGTGGCGAGCGACGCACCGTTCAGCCCCGTCGGCTTGCGGGCGTGCAGGAAGCCGACCAGCCAGTCGCGGGCGGAGCGGGCGATGCCGTCATAGACGCCGCTGAACAGGGCGGCCATCCAGGCGGTGGCGACGGCATCGGGGGCGGCCCAGCCGGCGGGCGGGCGCAACTCGCCGGCATGGCCGTCGGGAACGAAGACGTCGCGGAACACCACCTCGTGGCTGCCGCTGGCCCGCATGCCGATGTGGTTCCAGGTCTCCCGCACCTCGATCCCCTGTTCGGCGAGGCCGGTGCCGCGCGGGACCACCCAGGTGCCGACCAGCGGTTCCGCGTCGTCGGTGCGGGCCCAGACGCCGAGCCAGGACAGCGCCGGAATGCCGGTGGAGTAGATCTTGGTGCCGGAGAGGCGCCAGCCGCCCGGCACCTTGCGCGCCACCGTCGCCGGCAACCCGCCACGGTGCGGCGTGCCCAGTTCCGGCTCCACCCGCAGGATGTTGATCAGCGCGCCGTCGGTCGCGGCGGAGCGGGCGATGTGCTCGCGCAGCGCCTCCGGCCAGGCGGACCCGCGCCAGAGCTGGTTGTGGATGACATATTGCAGCACCAGGACCAGCGCGGTGGACGGCTCGCCGGAGGCGATTCCGTTCACCACCGCCAGCGCATCGCGTAGCCCGCCGCCCTTGCCGCCTGCCGCTTCCGGGGTGACCAGCGCCGGCAGCCCGAATGCTGCCAGCCGCTCGAAATTCTTGAAGGGGAAGCTGGCGGCGGCRTCATGCTCSGCGGCGCGCGKCGCGAACTCCGCCGACAGGGCGGCGATCAGCGACGGGTCGACCGCCAGGGCTGGGGCGGTCCCGGCGAMCGGAGMGGCSKRAAAKGGCAGRTCGTCRAAGGGCATGGYRGGCRRYYCCGCTWCRRTGGARSSGRWTCAGGCGAGGTCGACYGTGATGCGCCCGGCGAAGCGCTGGCTGTCGGTSGARCGCTTRATGACCGACACGCTCTTCAGCTCGTCGGTGTAGAGCGCCAGCTGCTGGCGCARCTCGTCGCCGRTGGGGGTGACGTTGTGGGCGTGGCTGCGCAGCATCGCCTCCAGYTCCTCCACCGGGAATTTCGGGGCGAAGGGSGCATAGGCCGCGGCGGCGGCGCGCAGGTCGGCRTAAGCSGCRTGCTGYGCCTCGATCAGRGCSGYGGTMAGCGCCTTGGCCGCCRGRCGGTTGTCGCGCAGCAGGCTGCCGCGCACGCCGACGAGGCAGCAGGTGCGGGTGGCGAACTCGCCGCAGACGTTGTTKGTRATCTCCACCATCYGCGGGTYCTTGGTMTGGCKCCASACCAGCGGRTCKCCGTCGGCGATGGCGTGGATTTCGCCCTTCTCCACSGCCAGCCCSAGYAGGTCGGCSGGGAACTGGCGCCATTCGACGTCCTTGTTSGGRTCGAKRCCGAAYTTSGTCARCACGACSGAGAAGAAGTTCTTCGACGGGCTGGCCATGTCGCTGACGCCGATSRYCTTGCCCGGCAGGTCCAGSACSGTCTTCACSCCCGCYKCCTTSGCCCCGAACAGCCGCATGCARCCGCCATGCAGGCCGGCGGAGATCTTCACGTCGAAGCCCTGYTCCAGCGGYTTCAGCCAGCGCAGCGCCATGCCGACGCCSGCRTCGGCCTTGCCGGTGGCGATGGCCTCCAGCAGCTGGTCGGTGGAGCCGGTGAAGTTGACCAGCTCSACCTCCAGCCCGTGCTTCTTGAACAGGTCGAGCTGGAAGGCSAGCGGCACGGCGGAGAAGCAGACRGCGCCCGCGTTCCACGACAGGCGGAGCGGTTCCGCCGCCACCGCCCGGCGGCGCAGGACGAAGGGGGCGGCGAGGGTGACGGCACCGGCGGCGATCAGGCCGCGGCGGGACAGGGGGCGGGCCAGGGAGCGGGAAAGGGGAGGGGCCGGATTCGCGGTCATCGTTCTTGTGCTTTCGCGAAAGGTGGGACGGGACAGGGTCAGTCGAGCAGGTCGGGTTCAGCTGCGACGATCCAGTCCCACAGCGGGTGGAAGTTGTAGGCGCCGCCCTGGTGGGTGCCGACCTGGGAGCGGGTCAGCAGGGCCGTGTCATGGTCGATGGGCTGGGGCCGGCCGGCGGCCTCGGCCAGCAGCTGGGTGTGGGCGGCATTGTCGGCGCTGATGAACCACCAGGCGGCGGCTTCCACCGTCGGGCCGACGGTCAGCAGGCCATGGTTCTTCAGGATCGCCAGCTTGCGGTCGCCCAGCGCCTCCACCAGCCGCCGGCCTTCGCCTTCGGTCAGGACGACGCCGGAATAGGGGTCGAAGATGACCTGATCCTCGTAGAAGGCCGCCGAATCCTGGCTCAGCGGCGCGAGCGGCAGGCCGAGTGCCGACCATGCCTTGCCGTAGGTCGAATGGGTGTGGGCGGCGGCCACCACCTCGGGACGCGCCCGGTGGATGGCGGAATGGATGGTGAAGCCGGCTTGGTTGATGGCGCGGTCGCCGTGCAGGATGGTGCCGTCGCCATCGACCAGATGCAGGTCCGACACCCGGATGCTGCGGAAATGCTGGCCCAGCGGATTGATCCAGAAGCGGTCGGGATGCTCCGGATCGCGGGCGGTGACATGGCCGGCCAGCCCCTGGTCGAAGCCGTAGCGGCCGAACAGGCGGAAGGTGGCGGCAAGCCGCTGCTTGCGGTGCTGCCGTTCCTCCTCGACGCTGGTGTAGCTGACCGGATCGACCGGCGGCCAGAATTTGCGCGGTCTGGGCTGGATGTGGGTCATCGGGCGGGGACTCCGTCGGGAAAGGGATCAGTAGCCGGTGGCGGCGTCCACGACGTCGCGCAGCGGTTCACCGCGTGCATAGGCGTCGAGGTTGGCGAGGATGCGGTCGGCCAGCCGCCGGTCGAAGTCCGGGGCGGACCACGAGACGTGCGGCGTCAGCCGGATCGCGGGATGGCGGTAGAAGGGGTGGCCGGCGGGCAGCGGTTCGGGGTCGGTCACGTCCAGCGTGGCGTTGGCGATCCGGCCGCTGTCGATGGCGGCGAGCAGGGCGTCCTGATCGACGAGCGCGCCGCGGGCGACGTTGACCAGATGCAGCCCCGCCTTGGCCTGCGCCAGCAGGCCGGCGCCCACCAGCCCGCGGGTGGCGGCGGTCAGCGGCAGGGCGAGCACCAGATGGTCGCTGACCGCCGCCGGACAGGCTGCCCAGCGTCTCGCGCCGCCAGTCCTCCGGTCCGGTGAGGCGGATGGCGTCCCACCGCTTCTCGACGCTCAGGATCGCGGTCATCACGTAATCGGCGATGGCGACCGCCGACACGCCGCGGGCGCAGGTGACGACCGGG
>NZ_JBCEBL010000039.1:0-72424 GCF_049472615.1 Azospirillum sp. 11R-A
CCCGCAGATAGGCGCCCAGCTTGGTCCGCTCGATGGCGAACCAGGTGCCCAGGCACACCAGCAGCGACGCCGCCACCACCCAGCCCCGGTAGGTCGGCAGATACATGAAGCCCAGATTGGTGCCGCCCTTCAGCAGGTCGGGGATGGGATAGGGCTGGCCCGACACGCCATACTGGTGGCGGAAGGCGCCCTCGAAGATCAGCGCCAGCCCGAAGGTCAGCAGCAGCCCATAGAGATGGTCGACCTTGTAGAGCCGGCGCAGCATGGTGCGCTCCAGCACCAGCCCGACCGCCCCGACCGCCAGCGGCGCCAGCACCAGCGCGCCCCAATAGCCGACGCCGAGATAGGTCAGCAGCAGCCACGCCACGAAGGCGCCGACCATGTACAGGGCGCCATGCGCCATGTTGACGACATTGAGCATCCCGAAGATCACCGCCAGCCCCAGGCTGAGCAGCGCATAGAAGGAGCCGTTGATCAGGCCGAGCAGAAGCTGGCCGAACAGGGCTTGCGGCGGAATGCCGAACAGGTGCGACATCGGACGGTCCTCTCCCGCTCACACGCCGAGATAGGTGTGCAGCTTGTCCATGTTGGCGTGGAGTTGGTCGTTGGGGATCATGTCCACCACATGGCCTTCCTCCATCACGTAATGGCGGTCGGCGATGGTGGCGGCGAAGCGGAAGTTCTGCTCCACCAGCACGATGGTGAAGCCGCGCTGTTTCAGSGCSCGCACCGCGACGCCGATCTGCTCGATGATGACCGGAGCCAGCCCCTCGGTCGGCTCGTCCAGCAGGATCAGKGYGGCGCCGGTGCGCAGGATGCGGGCGATGGCCAGCATCTGCTGCTCGCCGCCCGACAGCCGCGTGCCCTGRGTSSWSCCRCGGCCCTTCAGGTTGGGGAACAGGTCRTGGATCTGCGGGACGGTCATSCCGCCCTCCTTSACCACCGGCGGCAGCGTCAGGTTCTCRTCCACGCTGAGSGAGGAGAAGATGCCGCGCTCCTCCGGCACATAGCCGATGCCGAGSCGCGGGATYTTRTGCTGCGCCATGCCGATCARCTSSKKSCCCTGGAAGCGGATCGAGCCGGTGCGCTTGCCCATGATGCCCATGATGGCGCGCATGGTCGAGGTCTTGCCGGCGCCGTTGCGGCCCAGCAGCGTCACCACCTCGCCCTGCCGCACCTCCAGGCTGACGCCGTGCAGCACATGGCTCTCGCCGTAGAAGCCGTGCAGGTCGGCGATCTCCAGCATCGCTGTTTTCGTCATCGCGCCGTCAGGCATGTCCGGTCCCCCCCGTGCCCATATATGCTTCCATCACCTGCGGGTTCTTCGAGACGACCTCGTAGGGTCCCTCCGCCAGGATCTCGCCGCGGCGGAGCACGGTGATGGTGTCCGACAGGTGGGCGACGACCGACAGGTTGTGCTCCACCATCAGCACGGTGCGGTCGGCGGCGACGCGCTTGATCAGSGCTGCGGTGCCCTCGATGTCCTCATGGCCCATGCCGGCCAGCGGCTCGTCGAGCAGCATCACCTCCGGGTCGAGCGCCAGCGTGGTGGCGATCTCCAGCGCGCGCTTGCGGCCATAGGGCAGCTCGGCCGCCAGATGGCCGGCCCAGGGGGTSAGGTTGACCGCCTCGATCAGTTCCARMGCCCGGYCGTGCAGGTCGTGGAGCGACGMTTCGGACTTCCAGAAATGGAAGCTGGTGCCAAGCGGCCGCTGGAGCGCGACGCGGACATTCTCCAGCACGCTCAGATGCGGGAAGACGGCCGAGATCTGGAAGGAGCGGACCAGMCCCATCAGCGCGATGTCGGCCGGCTTGGTGCGGGTGATGTCGCGGCCCTTGTAGAGGATCTGGCCGCGCGTCGGCGTCAGGAACTTGGTCAGCAGGTTGAACACCGTGCTCTTGCCGGCGCCGTTCGGGCCGATCAGCGCGTGGATGGTGCCGCGGCGAACCTGAAGGTTCACCTCCTTCACCGCCACGAAGCCCTTGAACTCCTTTGTCAGATTGCGCGCTTCCAGGATGATGTCGTCGTTCGGTGCGGCGTTCATCGGTCGCGAATTCTCCTCCCGTTCGTCCTTATGTTCCGAGCATATGCCCGGCGGCCGCCATGCGGCGGGACGTTTCACCGATTGTTGTACGCACGAAGCGTGCCACATGCGGGTCCGCTTCGGCCGGGCCGCCGGCCCCATTGTTTCTCCGCGGGTTTCTCTCAGGCGTTCGCTGCCCCTCCCGTCCTGCCCTCCCCCTGCTTAGCGCCGGAAAGTGTCGGATCCCTGGACACTCTGTCTGCAAAACATGACAGCATCCAAAGTGTCGGCATGCAAGATCGTCCGTGTGGCAGACGCCTTATTGCGGGCTTGCCAAACGGGCGCGGCACTGCGATGGTGGCCGTCCAACGGTGCCCTGCCCGTCCTGACGGGCGGCGGGGATAATAGGGAATGCGGTGCGGAGCTTTTCGGGATCCCCGGAAGCGCCAATGCCGCGGCTGCCCCCGCAACTGTAAGCGGCGAGCATCCCGTCCATCATGCCACTGGCCCTCCGCGGCCGGGAAGGCGGACGGCGATGCGACGACCCGCGAGCCAGGAAACCTGCCGGCGGACTTGACCGACCTTTTCCAACCCCGCCGGGTGTGGCGGGAGAACAAGGATGCCTTCGATGACCGCCCGTTCGATCAACACCACTGCCGCCGGCTCCGCGGCCCGCAGCGCCGCCCAGACCGCGGTCGCCGCCTTTGCCGCGATCCTGCTGGGCAGCTTCCTGCTGTACGGCGTCGGCTTCGCCCAGCCGCAGCAGATCCACGACGCGGCGCACGACGCCCGCCACTCCTTCGCGTTCCCCTGCCACTAAGCAGCGGGTTATGGATCTGATCCGGCGGCTGTTCACAGCCGCTCTGGTCGCGGGCGTGCTCTCCGGCACGGCCGCTTCCGTCGTTCAGCAGGCGACCACCGTCCCGCTGATCCTCGAAGCCGAGAAATACGAGGTGGTGACCCCGCCTCCCGCAACTGCCGCCGCTCCTACGACTGCCGCCCCGGCCGGAGCTCCGGCCGCCAGCCACGCGGAAGGCCACCAGCATGGCCCCGTGCGCGAGGTCGGTGAAGGCGTGCCGGTCACGCTGGACGAGGCGATGCAGCGCATCGGCCTGACCATCGCCGCCAACCTGATCGCCGGCGTCGCCTATGCGCTGCTGCTGGCGGCCGCGATCCTGCTGGCCGGACGGCCGGTCGATGCCCGCCGCGGGCTGGTCTGGGGCATGGGCGGCTTCGTCGCCGTCTCGCTGGCCCCCTCCTTCGGTCTGGCCCCGGAGCTGCCGGGCATGGCCGGGGCGGAGCTGGAGCTGCGTCAGCTTTGGTGGCTGTCCGCCGCGGCCGGTGCCGGCGTCGGCATCGCCGCCCTCGCCTTCGCCCGCAACCGTCTGGTCATCGCCGTCGCCATTCTGGCCGCAGCGCTGCCCCATCTGATCGGCGCCCCCCATCCGGAAAGCGCCGAGGGTGCCGTTCCCCCGGAACTGGCCGCCCGCTTCGTCACCGCCTCGCTCGGGTCCGCCGCCCTGTTCTGGGCGATCCTGGGCTCCGTCTGCGGCTGGTTGATGAGCGGCGTGGTCGAACCGGCCGAATCGCGCCCGGCCCTGCGGGTTCAGCCCGGCGCGCGTTAAGGAGGCTCAGTCCCATGTCCGCTCTTGCGAAAACGGCCGCCGGCAAGGTTCCGGCGACCGTCATCACCGGTTTCCTCGGCGCCGGCAAGACCACGCTGATCCGCGGCCTGCTTGAAAAGGCCGACGGCCGCCGGCTGGCGCTGATCATCAACGAGTTCGGCGATGTCGGCATCGACGGCGACATCCTGCGCGCCTGCGGCAGCCCGACCTGCACCGAAGACGACGTGATCGAACTGGCGAACGGCTGCCTGTGCTGCACCGTCGCCGACGACTTCGTCCCGGCCATCGAAAAGCTGCTGGCCCGCCCGGATCCGCCCGAGCACATCGTGATCGAGACCAGCGGCCTCGCCTTGCCCAAGCCGCTGGTCCAGGCTTTCAATTGGCCGGCGATCAAGACCCGGGTCACGGTCGACGGCGTCATCGCCGTGGTGGACGCCTCGGCCGCCGCGGAGGGCCGCTTCGCCCCCGATCCCGCAGCGCTGGAGGCCCAGCGCGACGCCGCCGGCACCGTCGATCACGAGACGCCGATCGAGGAGGTGTTCGAGGACCAGCTGCTCTGCGCCGACCTGATCGTCGTCAACAAGACCGATCTGCTGGCCGACGGCGACCTCGCCCGTGTCGAGGAGCTGATCCGCGGCGCCCTTGCGCACACGGTCGGCCGCGACGCCAAGCTGGTCCGCGCCTCCCAGGGTGCGGTCGACCCGCTGGTCCTGCTCGGTGTCGGTGCGGCGGTGGAGGACGATCTCGCCAACCGTCCCAGCCACCATGACGACGAAGAGGGCCACGACCACGACGACTTCACCAGCTTCGTGGTGGAACTGCCGGCGCAGCCCGATCCGGCCGCCCTGGCGATGACGCTGGAAAAGGTCGCCGGCCTGCATGGCGTTCTGCGCCTGAAGGGCTTCATCGACGTGCCCGGCAAGCCGATGCGCCTGCTGGTCCAGGGTGTGGGCACCCGCATCCAGACCCACTACGACCGGCTGTGGAAGCCGGGCGAAGAGCGCCGCAGCCGTCTGGTGGTGATCGGCGAGACCGGGCTGGACCGCGATGCGGTGACGCGGGCGGTTGTCGGGTAAGAGTTTCGGGTAAGAGCTAGAGTAGTGCGGCGTCCGCCCCCTCCTTGACCTCCGCCGTTTTCGAGGGGGGGGGAGGGGGCAAACGCCCCTGGACATCAAATCATGCACCTGCTTGCCGCCCGCCAGGACGAACTGGACGCCGGCCCCCAGGCGGAAGATCTGGGGCAGACGCCGGCCGACCTCGTCATGCTGTCCTTTTCCGACAGCGACCTGACCGCGCTCGCCGCCGCATGGCGGGCAGGACGTGAGCACTTGCCCGGCCTGCGCCTCGCCAACCTCAACCGGCTCGGCCATCCGCTGTCGGTCGATCTCTACGCCGACACCGTCGTCGCCAAGGCCAAGCTGGTCGTCCTGCGCCTGCTTGGCGGCAGCGGTTACTGGCGCTATGGCCTCGACCGCCTGTCCGCCCTCTGCCGCGAGCGCGGCATCCCGCTCGCCGTCCTGTCGGGAGAGGCACAGCCCGACCCGAACCTGACCGCCTACGGCACCGTTCCGCCGGGCACCGCCGACCGGCTGTGGCGCTATTTCACCGAGGGCGGCCCGGCCAACATCGGCCATCTGCTGGCCTGCGCCGCGACGCTCGCCGGCACGCCGCTGTCCTATGAAGACCCGGCTCCCGTCCCGCGCTTCGGCGCTTACGACGGCTGGACCGGCCCTGCCGCTGCCCCCATAGCCGCCGACTCCCCGGTCGCGGCGGTGGTGTTCTACCGCTCCCACCTGCTGGCCGGCGACCTCGCCCCGGTTCATGCCCTGTGCAACGCACTGGCCGCGCGCGGCCTCGCCCCCCGGCCGCTGTTCGTCGCCAGCCTGAAGGAGCCGGACTGCGCCTCCTGGATGCGCGCCAGCGTGATTGCGCAGAACGCCGTCGTCGTCGTCAACACCACCGCCTTCTCTGCGGCGCGCGAGGACGGTTCGCCGCTGGAGGCCAATGGCAGCCCGGTTCTGCAAGCCATCCTCGCCACCACGCCGGAAGCCGGCTGGCAGGCGTCCTCGCGCGGGCTGGCGCCGTCCGACCTCGCGATGAATGTCGTGCTGCCGGAGATGGACGGCCGCATCATCGCCCGCGCCATCGCCTTCAAGACGGCGGGGAAGCCCGACCCCGACCTGCAATTCGCCGCCCCGGCCCTGCGCCCGATCCCCGACCGCGTCGCCTTCACCGCCGACCTCGCGGCGAGCTGGGTCCGCCTGTCCCGCACCCCGCGGGCGGAGCGGCGGGTCGCGCTGGTGCTGTCCGACTATCCCGGCCCCGGCGGCGGAATCGGCCATGCCGTCGGCCTCGACAGCCCGGCCAGCACCGTGGCGATGCTCCAGCGCCTGTCCGCCGAGGGCTACAGCCTGTCCGCCATTCCGGACGGCAGCGCCGGCCTTATGGAGTCCCTCACTGGCGCCCCCACCGCGACTCTGCCGCTCGCCGACTATCTGCGCTTGGCCCCGCCGAGCTTGCGCGCCCGCATCGCCGAGACCTGGGGCGAGCCCGCCGCCGACCCGGCCTGCCGCGACGGCGCCTTCGCTTTCCGCACCCTGCCCTGCGGCAATGCCATCGTGGCGGTGCAGCCCAGCCGCGGCCACGGTCCCCTGACCACCGCCCAGCACCACGACCCCGACACCCCGCCCAGCCATGGCTATCTCGCCTTCCATTTGTGGCTTCGCCATGCCATCGGCATCCACGCCCTGGTACAGATCGGCGCCCATGGCACGCTGGAATGGCTGCCCGGCAAGGCGGTCGCGTTGTCGGCGGAATGCTGGCCGGAGATCGTCGGCGGCGCCCTGCCGACGATCTATCCCTTCATCGTCAACAACCCCGGCGAGGGGGTGCAGGCTCGCCGCCGGCTGGGGGCCGTGCTGATCGGCCATCTGACCCCGCCGCCGGTGGAGGCCGGTCTCCACGGCGATCTCGCTTCGCTGGAAACCGCCATCGACGAATATTCGCAGGCGACCGGGCTCGACCCGCGCCGGCTGGGCATGCTGCGCGAGACCATCCTCGACCTCGCCTGGAAGTCCGGCGTCGCCGCCGACTGCAATTTGCGGCCCGATGACGATCCCGACGCCATCCTGTCGCGGCTGGACGCCCATCTCTGCGACGTCAAGGAGATGCAGATCCGCGACGGCCTGCATGTCTTCGGCCACAGCCCGGCCGGTGAGCGCCGCGACCGGCTGACCGCCGCCGTTGCCCGCACCGCCGATCCCGCGACGGTCGCCAAAGCCGTCGATGCCTGCGGCGAGGCGGAGATGCAGGCGCTGCTCGACGGGCTGGACGGCCGCTTCGTCCGCCCCGGTCCCGGCGGGTCGCCGGCGCGCGGCCGGGCCGACACGCTGCCGACCGGCCGCAACCTCTATGCGCTCGACCCGCGCGGCGTGCCGACGCCGACCGCCTGGACTCTCGGCTGGCAGGCGACCGACGCGTTGATCACCCGCTATCTCCAGGACCATGGCGACTGGCCGCGCCGGCTGGTGGTCGATTGCTGGGGCACCCCCGCCATGCGCACCGGCGGCGACGAGCTGGCCCAGGCGCTGGCCCTGCTCGGCGTCCGCCCGATCTGGGAGCACGGCTCCGGCCGCGTCACCGGCTACGAGATCATGCCGGCCGGCGTGCTGGGCCGTCCGCGGGTCGATGTGACGCTGCGCATCTCCGGCCTGTTCCGCGACGTCTTCCCGCAGCAGATCGCCCTGTTCGATCAGGCGGTGCGCGCCGTCGCCGGGCTGGACGAGCCCGACGACACCAACCCGCTGGCCGCTACCGCACGGGCCGAGGAGCAGCGCCTCGCCGCAGCCGGCACCGAGGCGGCGGACGCCCGCCGCTGGGCCACCGCCCGCATCTTCGGCGCCGCCCCCGGCATCTACGGCACGGCGCTGTCCGGCATGATCGCGCGCGGCGACTGGACCGCACGGGCCGATTTCGGCGCCGCCTATCTGGAGGGCGGCTGCCACGCCTATGGCGCCGGGCTGGAGGGGGTTCCGCTGCCGGCCCTGTTCCGCCGCCGGGTCGGCGGTGCCGACGCCCTGGTCCACCATCAGGACCAGCGCGAGCACGACGTGCTGTCCACCGACGGCTTCATGCAGTTCGAGGGCGGCTTCGCCGCGGCCGCCGCGCTGGAGGACTCCGAACCGGCGCTCTACCATCTCGACAGCGCCGATCCGGACAGGCTCGCCGTCCGTACCCTGGCGGAGGAGATCGCCCGCACCCTGCGCGGCCGGGCGGCCAACCCGCGCTGGATCCAGGGCATGATGCGCCATGGTTATCGCGGGGCGGCGGAACTGGCGGCAAGCGTCGACACGCTGTTCGCCTTCGCCGCCACCACCGACGCCGTACGTCCCGCCCATTTCGACCAGTTGTTCGACGCGTACGTCGAGGATGCGGAGGTCTGGGACTTCCTGTCGCAGGACAACCCTGCCGCTGCCCGGCACATTCTGGCGCGCATGAGCGAGGCGCTCGACCGCGGCCTGTGGCATCCCCGCCGCAACTCCACCGCGGAGGATCTGCGCCAGCTCCGGGAGAGCGCCGCATGACCACGCCCGTCGCCACCCGGCCGCGCCGCCGCGGCGCCTGCCCCGGCGTGCTGGCGCCGATGCAGGTCGGCGACGGCTTTTTGCTGCGCGTCCGCGTTCCAGCCGGTGTGCTGCCTGCCGATCACGCACGCCGTATCGCGGAGATGGGAAGTCGTTACGGCAACGGCCTGATCGACCTCAGCCAGCGCGGCAACCTGCAACTGCGCGGCATCGCTGCCGACGGGCTGGAGCCGATGACCGAAGCCCTACGCGGCATGGGGTACGTCTCCGGCGATGCTGCGAGCGAAGCGGTCCGCAATGTGCTGTGTTCCCCCACCGCGGGGCTGGACCGCACCGCGCCGATGGACGTACAGGGGGTGGCGCGTACGCTGGATGCGCGGCTGGCGGTGGATGCGGCTCTGCACCGCCTGCCGCCGAAGTTCGGCTGGCTGGTCTGCGGCGGCGGCATCGGTCATCTGGCGGACAGCAGTACGGACGTACGCTTCGACGCGGTGGATGGCGAACGCTTCCGGGTGTGCTTGGGCGGGACGCTGGCGACGGCAGCAGCCCTGGGGCTTTGCCGGGCGAAGGACGTTGCGGATGTGGCGTCGGCGCTGGGGCGGGCCTTTCTGGAGTTGCGCACCGAGTTGCCGGAACCGCCACGCCGCATGGCAGGGTTGGTGGGAGCAATCGGTACTGAGCCATTCGTAACGCGCTTCTCCCCGCTGATTTCTCCTCTCCCCCCCGGGGAGAGGATCAAGGTGAGGGGGACGCACCTCATGGATGTCTTCGGCTCCGCCGAACCCCCTCATCCCACCCTTCTCCCCGGGGGGGAGAAGGAATCCCGCGTTGGGGGGGCGCCAGCCTTCCTCACCACCGCCTTCCCCTTCGGCCGCCTCACCGCCACCACCCTCGCCGGCCTCGCCTCCGCCTGCGCCGAGATCCGCATCACCCCCTGGCGCGCCCTCATCCTCGTCGCCCCCTCCGCCGACGCCGAACGCATCGCCGAAGCGCACGGCGCCATCCTGTCCCACACCGACCGCCGGTTGAAGCTGACGGCGTGCAGCGGAGCGGGCGGCTGCGACGTCGGCACCACCGACACCCATGCGACGGCGCTCGCCATCGCCGAGCGCGCAGGCCCCTTGCTGGACCCGGTGCGAATGGTGCATGTGTCGGGCTGCGCCAAGGGCTGCGCCCATCCCGCCATCGCCGATGTCACCCTGACCGCCCGCGACGGGGTGTATGACGTCGCCCTGAACGCAAAACCCGGTGACGCTTCCCCGTACACCGGCCTGTCCCCCGCCGACGCCGTGGCCCGCGTCGCGGATCTGTTGACCGAGGAGTCCACCGGTGCCTGAGCCGCTCTACGACTATATCCGCGACGGAGCGGCCATCTACCGCCAGTCCTTCGCCACCATCCGGGCGGAGGCCGACCTGACCGCCATCCCGGACGACCTGAAGCCGGTGGCGGTGCGCGTCATTCACGCCTGCGGCATGGTCGATGCGGCCCAGGATCTGCTGTTCTCCTCAGATGTCGGCAGCGCCGCCCGCACGGCCCTGCGCGCCGGCGCGCCCATCCTTTGCGACAGCGAAATGGTCGCCCATGGCGTGACCCGCGCCCGCCTGCCGGCCGGCAACGCCGTGGTCTGCACGCTCCGCGACGCCGCCGTGCCCGATCTGGCGAAGTCCATCGGCAACACCCGTTCCGCCGCGGCGCTCGACCTGTGGGGCGACCGGCTCGGCGGCTCGGTGGTCGCCATCGGCAACGCGCCGACCGCCCTGTTCTACCTGCTGGAAATGCTGGCGGCCGGCGCGCCGAAGCCGGCAGCGATCCTCGGCTTCCCCGTCGGCTTCGTCGGGGCGATGGAGAGCAAGGAGGCGCTGGCGGAAAATCCCTTCGGCGTGCCTTATCTGGCGATCCGCGGCCGGCGCGGCGGCAGCGCCATGGCCGCCGCCGCCGTCAACGCGCTGGCGAGCGACGTCGAATGAGCGGCGATATTTCCATTCCCAATCCGTCCACTCCGGGCACCCTGTTCGGTGTCGGCGTCGGCCCCGGCGATCCGGAGCTGATGACGCTGAAAGCGGTGCGCACCATCGGCGCCTGCCCGGTCGTCGCCTATTTCTGCAAGCGCGGCACGCGGGGGCAGGCCCGCCGCATCGCCGATCAGGCGATCAGGCCCGACCAGATCGAGCTGCCGATGGTCTATCCGGTGACGGTGGAACTGCCGCCGACCCACCCGGACTATGGCCGCCAGATCGAGGCCTTCTTCGACGAGTCCGCAGACCGCATCGCGGAGCATCTCGCCGCTGGCCGTTCGGTCGCGGCGCTGAACGAAGGGGATCCGTTCTTCTACGGCTCCTTCATGCACCTGTTCCTGCGGCTGTCCGGCCATTTCAAGGCGGAGGTCATTCCCGGCGTCACCAGCATGGTGTGCAGCGCCTCGCTGCTGCCGCGCCCGCTGATGCTGCGCGACGACGTGCTGTCGGTGATCCCCGGCACGCTGGACGAGGCGGCGCTGGTCCGCGCGTTGACCGCCGCCGATGCCTGCGTGGTGATGAAGCTGGGCCAGAACCTGCCGAAGGTCCGCCGCGCCATCGCCGCCGCCGGGCTGGCCGAACGGGCATGGTATGTCGAGCGCGCCAGCATGGACGAGCAGCGCTTCATGCCCTTCCTGGAGGCGCCGGACGTCGCCCCCTACTTCTCGCAGATCGTCATTCCGGGCGAGGGCAAGCGCGGATGAGCGGCCCCGAGAGCAATGGCTGGTTGAAAATGGTGGGGTTGGGTCCCGGCCCCGAGGATTGGCTGACGCCGCAGGCCCGGCGCGATCTGGCCGAGGCAACCGATCTCGTCGGCTATTTCCCCTATGTCGAGCGCGTGCCGCCGGGCGATCAGGTGCGCCACGCCTCCGACAACCGGGTGGAGCTGGACCGCGCCCGCTTCGCGCTCGATCTCGCGGCGCAGGGCCGGCGGGTGGCCGTGGTGTCGGGCGGCGATCCCGGCATCTTCGCCATGGCCGCCGCCATCTTCGAGGCGCTGGACGATCCGGACGCGCCCGAAGCGTGGCGAGCGGTGCATCTCTCGGTCGATCCTGGGGTTTCCGCCATGCAGGCCGCCGCCGCGCGGGCCGGCGCGCCGCTGGGTCATGATTTCTGCGCCATCTCGCTGTCCGACAATCTGAAGCCGTGGGAGGTCGTGCTGCGGCGCCTGCGTCTGGCGGCGGAGGCGGATTTCGTCATCGCGCTCTACAACCCGATCTCCAAGGCCCGGCCCTGGCAGCTGGGCGCCGCCTTCGACGCCCTGCGCGACATCCGCGCGCCCGAGACGCCCATCGTGCTGGGCCGCGCCGTCGGCCGCCCCGACGAGGAACTGACGGTGACGACGCTGGGCGAGGTGCGGGCGGAGCAGGCCGACATGCGCACGCTGGTCATCATCGGCGCCTCGCACACGCGGTTCGTGGCGCGGGCGGACGGCGGGCGCTGGGTCTACACCCCCCGGCATTACCGGGGGTGAGGATGGGTGTGACGACCAACCCGCAGCGAATGATCAACCCACCACGAGTAACCCTCTCCCCCCCGGGGAGAGGGCTGGGTGAGGGGGACGCGCGGCGTAGATTCTCGGAAAGTCACGCCTTACATGCCTTCCAGCCACCCCACCGCGTCCTCCACGTCGTGCAGCTCCGCCACGCCGTTGCCGGACGGCCGCTCGACCATCACCACCGGCACGCCCAACGCACGTGCAGCCTCCAGCTTCGCGTCGGTGGCGCGTCCGCCGCTGTTCTTGCTGACGACCACCTCCACCCCCTCCCCCCGCATCAGCGCCAGTTCGCCCTCGACGGTGAACGGCCCGCGGTCGAGGATCAGGCTCATGCGCGGCAGGGCCGGCATCGGCTCCGGCGGGTCGACGGCGCGGATCAGGTAGCGCTTGTCCGGCACCGCCTCGAAGGCCGCGACCTCCTGCCGGCCGACGGTCAGGAACACGGTGTCGCCCAGGCCGCGCAAGGCCAGCGCCGCAGCCGCCATGTCCGGCACGCCGATCCAGCGGTCGCCCGCCCCCGCCGCCCAGGCCGGCCGGGTCAGGAGACGCAGCGGCACACCGCCCCGCGCACAGGCCGCGGCGGCATTGGCGGAGATCTGGTCGGCGAAGGGATGCGTGGCATCGATCACCGCCCCGATGCCCTCGGCACGCAGGTATTCGGCCAGCCCCTCCACCCCGCCGAAGCCGCCGATGCGTGTCGGCAGCGGCGGCAGCACCGGGTTCTTCGTGCGGCCGGCCAGCGAAACGCGGGCGTCGATGCGCGGGTGGCCGGCCAGCCGCTTGGCCAGCGCCGTCGCCTCCGTCGTGCCGCCCAGGATCAGTACCTTGACCGTCAGCGCCTTGACCAACTCCCCCTCCCCACCCGTCAGGATCGGCGCCATGGATAGCATGGGAACGGCCCGCTGGCTCAGCATCGTCGGCATCGGCGAAGATGGCTGGGACGGTTTGTCGCCCGCGGCCCGCGCGGCGGTGGAAAGCGCGGCCATCCTCCATGGCGGCAGCCGCCATCTCGATCTCGTGCCGGTCGTTGCGGGGCAGGAACGGCTGCCCTGGCCGTCGCCGATGACCGACGCCTTCCCCAGCCTGCTCAGCATGCGCGGCCAGCGGGTCTGCGTGCTGGCGAGCGGCGACCCGTCCTGGTACGGGGTGGGCGCTACCCTGTCGCGACTCGTTCCGGCTGGGGAAACGATGGTGATTCCGGCGGCTTCCGCCTTCAGCCTCGCCGCATCCCGGCAGGGCTGGCCGTTGCAGGACTGCCGCTGCCTGACCGTTCACGGCCGCCCGCTGGAGCAGATCGTTCCGCATCTGCAACCCAATGCCAAACTGCTGCTTCTTTCCTGGGACGGAACGACCCCGGCCAAGCTGGCCGCCCTGCTGCGCGCCCGCGGCTTCGGCGCCTCGCGCCTGACGGTGCTGGAGGCGATGGGCGGCCCGCGTGAGGCCCGGCTGGAAGCCACCGCCGACGCCTGGACGGCCGAACGCACAGCCGACCTCAACACCATAGCGCTCGACTGCGTTGCCGCGCCCGGCGCCCGCATCCTGCCGCTGGCGCCCGGCCTGCCCGACGACTGGTTCGAGCATGACGGCCAGATCACCAAGCGCGAGGTGCGCGCCGTCACCCTGTCCTTCCTGGCGCCGCGCCGCGGGGAACTGCTGTGGGATGTCGGCGCCGGGTCGGGCTCCATCGGCATCGAATGGATGCTGCGCGATCCGGCCAACCGTGCCATCGCCGTCGAGCATCACCCGGAGCGCATCGCCCGCATCCTGACCAACGTCGCCGCCTTCGGCGTGCCCGGCCTGACGCTGGCGCGCGGCAAGGCGCCGGCCGCACTGGAGGGTCTGGAGCGGCCGGACGCCATCTTCATCGGCGGCGGGCTGACCGCGGATGGCCTGCTGGCCGCCTGCTGGGACGCCCTGCCCCCCGGCGGCCGGATCGCCGCAAATGCGGTGACGCTGGAAAGCGAGGCCGTGCTGTTCGACGCGCACAAGCGGCTGGGCGGCGAGCTGACCCAGATTTCGGTGGCCCGCGCCTCGGCGGTCGGCGGCTTCCGCGGCTGGCGCGCGTCGATGCCGGTCACGCTGTGGCGGGCCGAAAAGCCTTATGCGGAAATGCCGTATCGGGAGGGCACATGGACCGCCTGACCCCTGATGCCCTGCTGTTCGGCCCGGTCTTTGTCGGGCTGGGCTGCCGCCGCGGCTGCGGTTGGGAGGAGATCGCCAATCTGGTCGCCGCCGCTTTCGACGAGGCGGCCCTGCCCGATGCCGCGCGCCAGCTGGCGGCGCTGGCCGCCCCGGCGATGAAGGCCGACGAGGCGGGGTTGGCCGAAGCCGCCCGCGCACTCGGCCTGCCGCTGCGCTTCATCGAGGAGGAGGCGATGCTGGCGGCGCAGGACCGCGTCCACACCCGCTCTGCCACCGTGCTGGCCGCGGTCGGGCTGGCCTCCGTCGCGGAAGCGGCCGCACTGGCCGCCGCCGGGCCGGGATCGCGCCTGCTGCTGCCGCGCCGCTCCACCCCCCGCGCCACCGTGGCGCTCGCCTTGCCTGCCGTCGCTCTGCTGGAGACCCGTTCATGACCGTCCATTTCATCGGTGCCGGACCGGGCGCTCCCGACCTGCTGACCCTGCGCGGCCGTGACCTGATCGCACGCTGCCCGGTCTGTCTCTATGCCGGCTCGCTGGTGCCGAAGGAGATCATCGCCCATGCGCCGGCCGGCGCGCGGATCGTCGACACCGCGCCGCTGACGCTGGAGGAGATCGTCGCCGAGTTCCAGTCCGCCCATGCCGCCGGCCAGGATGTCGCCCGGCTGCATTCCGGCGACCTGTCGGTCTACAGCGCCTTGGGCGAGCAGACCCGCGCGCTGCGGGAGCTGGGCATCCCCTACACCATCACCCCCGGCGTGCCGGCCTTCGCCGCCGCGTCGGCCGCGCTGGGGCGGGAACTGACCCTGCCGGAGGTCAGCCAGACGCTGATCCTGACCCGCACCGAGGGGCGCGCCTCGGCGATGCCGGCCAACGAGACGCTGGAGGTGCTGGGCGCCTCGCGCGCGACGCTGGCGGTCCACCTGTCGATCCACGTCATCGACCGGGTGGTGGAGCGGCTGACCCCGCTCTACGGCGCCGACTGCCCGGCGGCGGTGGTCTACCGCGCCACCTGGCCGGACGAGCGGGTGTTGCGCGGCACGCTGGCCGACATCGCGGCACAGGTCGCGGCCTCACCGATGGAACGGACCGCGCTGATCCTGGTCGGCCCGGCGCTGGGCCATGAGGAATTCCGGTGCAGCGCGCTCTATGACGGCAGCCATGTGCGGCGCTACCGGGGGCTGGGGGAGTGAGCCTCGCCGACGATGAGCCCCTGGCGGTCGGTGACCAGCACCTCGACCGCGACCGGCGCATCCTCCAGCACCTCCTGCGCGGCGCGGCGCGCCAGTTCCGCCACATGGTCGGCCAGGGCCAAGCCGGCGGCGTCCGCCATGCCCAGCACCTGCGCCGCGGTGTTGGCGCCGCGCGCCTGGGCGACCAGCTCCGGCCCGGCGCCGAGATCGGCCAGCCGCTCCGCGAGCCACTCGAAGTCCACACTGTTGCGCTTGCTGTGCAAGTCCATCAGCCCACGCGCCAGCTTGCCGAACTTGGCGAAGCCGCCACACAGCGTCAGGCGCGAGATCGGGTGCCGACGCAGGTATTTCAGCGTGCCGCCGACGAAATCACCCATGTCAAGCAGAGCCTGTTCCGACAGGCCATAGCGCGCCATCACCGCCTTTTCCGACAGATCGCCGGTGCAGGCGGCGACATGGCCCAGCCCGGCCGCCCGCGCCACGTCGACTCCGCGCTGGATCGAGGCGATCCAGGCAGCGCAGGAATAGGGCACGACGATCCCCGTCGTTCCCAGGATCGACAGCCCGCCGAGGATGCCGAGCCGCCCGTTCATGGTGCGCTTGGCGAGCAGTTCGCCGTTTTCCACCCCGACCTCGACCACCAGATCGGCCGGCTGGCCGGCGGCGGCGGCGGCCTCCCCCACCGCCTGCGCGATCATGCGGCGCGGCACCGGGTTGATCGCCGGCTCGCCGACCGGCAGAGGCAGGCCGGGCAGGGTCACGGTGCCGACGCCGGGACCGGCACGGAAAGTCACGCCGCTGCCGGGCGCACCGCGCCACACCCGCGCCCGCACCAGCGCGCCATGGGTCACGTCGGGATCGTCGCCGGCATCCTTGATTATGCCGGCCATGGCCCAGGGTCCGCCCAGGAGTTCGCCCGGCGAGCCGTCCGCCCTCTCGCCCCGTTCGGTCACCGCCAGGGCGAAGGCCGGGGTCTGGCCGCCGGGCAGGGTCACCGTCACTGGGTCGGGGAACTCCCCGCCGAACAGGGCATCCGCCGCCGCACGCGCCGCGGCGGTGGCGCAGGTTCCCGTCGTCCAGCCGCGGCGCAAGGGTGTAGCATCCTCCGCACCGCCTTCCGTCTTCTCCGAGCCAGAGTCCGCGTTCATGTCGTTTGAGTCGTCCATTCCCGAAAGCGTCCTGGTTCCCTTCGCCCCCGGCAGCGTCTGGCTGGCCGGGTCCGGCCCCGGCGACCCCGGCCTGCTCACCCTGCTGGCGCTGCAAGGTCTAAGGCAAGCCGACGTCATCGTCCATGACGCGCTCGTCAACGAACGGATCATGGCGCTCGCCAGCCCGTCGGCAAGGCTGGAGTTCGCCGGAAAGCGCGGCGGCCGCCCCTCCGCCCATCAGGACGACATCACCAGCCGCCTGATCGAGCTGGCGAAGGAGGGGCACCGCGTCCTGCGGCTGAAGGGCGGCGACCCCTTCGTCTTCGGCCGCGGCGGCGAGGAGGCGCAGGCACTGGCGGCGGAGGGCATCCCCTTCCGCATCGTGCCCGGCATCACGTCGGGCATCGCCGGCCCGGCCTATGCCGGCATCCCGGCGACCCACCGCGACACCAACCAGGCGGTGATCCTGGCGACCGGCCATTCGCTGGGCGGCGGGCCGGACTGGCGGGCGCTGGCCGCCACCAAGGCGCCGCTGATCCTCTATATGGGGTGGAAGGCGCTGCCGACCATCGCGGCGGAGCTGATGGCCGGCGGCCTGTCCGCCGACACCCCCGTCGGCGTGGTGACGGAGGCGACGACCGCCAACCAGAAGAGCCTCGTCACCAGCCTCGGCACCTGCGTCGCCGATCTGGCGGCGAGCGGGCTGGAGCCGCCGGCCATCATCGTGATCGGCGAGGTGGTGCGGCTGCGCCCGGCGCTGGAGTGGCTGCCGGCCCAGACGGCGCTTCAGCATGCCCGAGGGACAAATGACTAAGGGGATCATCATCGCGGCGCCGGCCTCCGGCACCGGCAAGACGACGCTGACGCTCGGCCTGCTGGCGGCGCTGCGCGCCCGCGGCGTGGCGGTGGGGGCGGTGAAGTCGGGGCCGGACTACATCGACCCGGCCTTCCACCGCGCCGCCACCGGCCGGCCCAGCGTCAATCTCGACACCTGGGCAATGGGGCCGGATCTGCTGGACGGGCTGGCCGCCCGCGCCGCCGAGGGCGCCGATCTGCTGGTCTGCGAAGCGCTGATGGGCCTGTTCGACGGCGTTGCCGGCGTCGGGGCCACCGGCACCGGGTCGACGGCGGAAATCGCGGCCCGCACCGGCTGGCCGGTCCTGCTGGTGGTGAACGCCAAGGGCCAGTCGCAATCGGCCGCCGCCTTGGTGAAGGGCTTCGCCACCTACCGCGACGACGTGACCATCGGCGGCGTCGTGCTGAACAATGTCGGCAGCCTGCGCCACACGTCCCTGGCCGGCACCGCCATCGAGGCGCTGGGCATCCCGCTGCTGGGCGCCCTGCCGCGCGCGCCGGATCTCAGCCTGCCCGAACGCCATCTCGGCCTCGTCCAGGCCGACGAGACGGAGGGGCTGTCCGACCGGCTGGCCGCCCTCGGCCGCTTCATCGCCGGGCATGTCGACCTCGACCGCGTCGTCGCCTTGGCCAAGCCGTCGCAGGCCGGGCGCGGCAGCGATGCCCCCGCCCTGCCACCGCCGGGCCAACGCATCGCCATCGCGCAGGATGCCGCCTTCACCTTCGTCTATCCCCACCTGACCGCCGGCTGGCAGGCGGCGGGCGCGGAGTTGCGCTTCTTCTCCCCCCTGGCCGACGAGGCGCCGCCGCTGGACTCGGACGCCGTCTATCTGCCCGGCGGCTATCCGGAGCTGCATGCCGGCCGCCTCGCCGCCAACCACGTCTTCCGCGACGGCCTGCGCGCGGCGGCGGAACGGGTGCCGGTCTATGGCGAATGCGGCGGCTACATGGTGATGGGCGAGACGCTGGAGGATGCCGACGGCGTCACCCACAAGATGACCGGGCTGCTGGGGGTGCGCACCTCCTTCGCCAAGCGGCGGCTGCATCTGGGCTATCGCCGGGCATCGCTGCTGGCCGACGGGCCGCTGGGAGCCGCAGGAACTCCGCTGATGGGACACGAGTTCCATTACGCCTCCACCCTGTCCCGCGGCGACGACGCCCCGCTGCTGCAGGCGACCGCGGCGGACGGCAGCGACCTGGGCGCGCTCGGCAGCCGGCGCGGGCTGGCACTGGGCTCCTTCGTCCATCTGATCGCACGGGGCTGACGATGGAGGAGGATTTCACCGCGGCGGAGCGTGACGCGCTCTACAAGGCGATCTTTTCCCGCCGCGACGTGCGCGGGCAGTTCCGCCCCGACCCGGTTCCGGACGAGGTGCTGACCCGCATCCTGCTGGCCGCCCACCATGCGCCGTCGGTCGGCTTCATGCAGCCCTGGAACTTCATCGTCATCACCGATCCGCAGGTGAAGTCCCGCATCCACGCCGATTTCGCCCGCGCCAACGAAGAGGCGGAAGCGATGTTCGACGGCGAGCGGCGCAGCCTCTACAGCCGCCTGAAGCTGGAGGGCATCCGCGAGGCCCCGGTCAACCTGTGCATCACCTGCGACCGCGAACGCTCCGGCCCGGTGGTGCTGGGCCGCACCCACATGCCGGCGATGGACCTCTACAGCTGCGTCTGCGCCGTGCAGAATCTGTGGCTGGCCGCCAGGGCGGAAGGGCTCGGGGTCGGCTGGGTCAGCATCCTGCACGAAGACGCGCTGAAGCAGGCACTCGGCATCCCGGAGCGGATCGTGCCGATCGCCTATCTCTGCCTCGGCCACGTCACCCATTTCGAAGCGACGCCGGAGTTGGAAACCAAGGGCTGGCGCAAGCGCCTGCCGCTGGAGGATCTGGTGTTCAGGGACCGCTGGCAGGGAGGGAGATGACGCGCGCCAGAAACGCGTCCTCCGGCCCCGCCGTCATCGTCGGCCGCGCCGCCAGCAGCAGTTGCAGCAGTGCGGTGTGCAGATCGGTGCAGGCCGACAGATCGACGCGCGGCGCCGCCGTCGCCTCCAGCCATTCGGCGAGCGGCAGGGCATCCTCGACGGTGCAGGCGGCCTCGAAGCGGGCGAGGTCGGCGTCATAACGGATCGGCATCACAACAGCTCCCGCAGATCGAGCACCAGGATCAGCCGGCCGTCGCCCAGCACCGCCGTGCCGGCATAGCCGCGCAGCCCCCGCAGAACACCGGTCATCGGACGCAGCACCACGTCGGCGCGCTCGCCGACATCGTCCACCGCCACGGCGACCGGCCCGTCGCTCAGTTCGGCAAGCACGACACAGTCGGCCCCGCCCCCATGCCCGTGCCCGTGCCCGCCCCCGTCATCGGGGGGCTGGCCCAGCAGGCGGCGCAGGCGGACCAGCGGCACCACCCGGTCGCGCAGCACGATGCTTTCCGCCCGCTTCACCCCGCGGATCTCGGACCGCGGGATCCGCTGGACGCCACCGACCACCGCCACCGGGATGCCATAGAAGGATCCCGCCGCCTCCACCACCACGACCCGGGTGATGCTGAGCGTCAGCGGCAGTGCCAGCCGCACCCGCGTGCCGCTGCCGGGGGTCGAGGCGATCTCCACCCGGCCGCCGGCCCGTTCCACCGCCGCGCGCACCGCATCCATGCCGACCCCGCGGCCCGACAGGTCGGACACGCTGCCGGCGGTGCTGAAGCCCGGAGCGAAGACCAGCCGCACGGCGTCGGCGTCGTCGAGCGCCGCGGCGGCATCCGGGGCGAGCAGCCCCTTGGCGACGGCGGCCTTGCGCATCGCCGCCGGGTCGATGCCGGCGCCGTCGTCCGACACCTCCACCACCACCCCGCCCTTGTCCTGGAAGCCACGGACCCGCAAGGTGCCGCCCGGCGGCTTGCCCGCGGCGGCCCGGCGCTCCGGCGCCTCGATGCCATGGTCGATTGCGTTGCGCACCAGATGCAGCAACGGCTCGCCCAGCACGTCGAGGATGTCCTTGTCGGCCTCCGTCTCCGCCCCGTCCAGCACCAGCTCGACCGTCTTGTCCAGCCGGCGGGCGGTGTCGCGCACCAGCCGGGGCAGCGGATCGAACACGCGGGCAAGCGGCAGCAGCCGCAGACGCAGCGCCGCATGGCGCAGGTCGTCGACCAGACTGTCCAGCCGGGCGGAGAACGCCTTCATGTCGCGCGTCAGCTCGCCGTCCCCGACGCGGCGGACCAGCGGCCCCAACTGCCCCTTCACCACCGACAGCTCGCCGACCAGCGCCATCAGCGCATCCATCCGCTCAGGCTCGACCCGCAGGGCACGGCGCGGGGAGGCAGACCGAGCCTCGGCCGCGGCGGGCTTTTCCGGAGGACCGTTTTCCTGAGGCTCGTCGGCCAGGAAGCGGCGCAACGTCCCGGCATCGGCGCAGGCGGCCGCCACGAAGCCCCGGTCGGCCGGCCGGCCCAGCGCCGCCAGGATCGCGGCGACCGCACGCGCCACCGCGGCGCTGCGCGACCCGCGTTCGGCGGAACTGCCGGGCAGGTCGAGAATGCGCGCCTGCTCCTCCAGCATCGCCGCTGCCAGCGAGCCCGGCGGCGCCATGGCAATCGGCTTGGCGGGGGGCTGTGCCGTGGCAGGCGCCGCAACAGGGGCCAGCGTGACGCTGCCGATCCGCACCTGATCGGGAACGCTGCGGAAGGCCGGCGTCACCGCCTCCACCCCAGCGCCGCTCAACGCGCGGAAGCGCAGCAGGCAGCGGTAGGGGTCCATCTGCGCCAGCGGCGGCAGCGGGTCCGCCGGCTCGATCCGGAGCCACCGCAGATCGGGAACCCGCCGGAACAGGGCCAGCGGATCGTCGCCGGTGAAGAAGCACTCCGGATCGGGCCTGTAGTCGATGGCGGTCAGCATGCCGCCGGCCATCCCCACCGCATCCCGGTCCTCACCGGCCAGCGTCGCCACCCAGGGGAAGGCGTCCGCCTCCCCGGCGGCCTCTCCGCCACCGGCCACCCCCTCCGCGGACAGCCCGCTGACCAGGGTGTCCGCCGCCTGTGCCGCGTCGGCGGGCAGCGCGCCGGTGTCCTCCAGCACTGCCACCCAGCGGGCGCATTGGTCGAGCGCGCGGAACAGCCGGTCGGCCAGTTCCGGCGTCATGCTGCGCCGGCCGTCGCGCAACAGCGACAGCGTGTCCTCCCCGGCATGGACCAGCCGGGTGAAGGCCGCCATGTCGAACAGGCCGCTCGCCCCCTTCAGCGTGTGGAAGGCGCGGAACAGCTCGTCCACCGACGCGCGGTCGGCGGGATCGCGCTCCAGCGCCAGAAGCGCGCCGCCGGCCGTCTCCAGCAGCTCCTGTGCCTCGACGACGAACTGGTCGAACAGCTCGCTCATGGCGCGCCCTCCGTGGTGAGAGGTTGCCCGGTCAGCAGCCGCGCCGCCTCCGCCAGCACCTCCGGCCGCGGCGGCTTGACGATGTACCAGTTGGCGCCGGCCAGCAGGGCCTGCTCGCGGTCGCTGTCCTTCGATTCGGTGCTGATCATGATGGCCGGCACGTCGCGCAGCGCCGGATCGCGGCGCAGGACGCGCAGCATGGTGTAGCCGTCCATCTTGCGCATGTTGACGTCGACGATCACCAGATCGGGCGGGACGGCCATGGCGCGCTCCAGCCCCTCGATGCCGTTCACCGCCTCGTCCACCACGAAGCCGGCGCCCTCCAGCACGCGGCGGCTGAAGGCGCGGACGGTCACGGCGTCGTCCACCACCAGAACGCGCGGCACCAGAACGCGCGGCCCGCCGGTATCCTGCCCGCTCATGCGCCACCTCCGTCGACCGGCTTCTGGTAGAGGATGGCGTCGGGGAAGCGGCGCGGCACGAACAGCGAGGACATGCGGCTCATGCTTTCCGAATGGCCGAGACAGACGAAGCCGCCCGGCGCCAGGGCATCGTGGAACATGCTCGCCGTCTCCCGTCGGCCAAGATCGTCGAAATAGATCAGCAGGTTTCGGCAAAAGATCACGTCGATCCCGCGAAAATCCCGCACCTGCTGCGGGTCGGTGAGGTTGACCAACGAGAAATCGACCGAGTCCCGCAAATCCTCGACGATCTGCCAGCGTGGTCCCCAATCCGCGGCCGCCCCGCGCAGGGGCTGGAAATATTTGGCGCGCAGATGCGCCGGCAGCCCTTGCAGGGCGCGCTCGTCATAGATGCCCGCGCGCGCGCGTTCCAGCACCGCGCTGTCGATGTCCGAGGCCAGCAGCTCGATCTCGTAATCGTCCACCCGGCTCCAGCTCTCCAGCAGCATGATGGCGATGGAATAGGGCTCCTCCCCGGTGGCGCAGCCGGCCGACCAGATGCGCAGCCGCGAGCCCTTCGGCCGCCCCCGCACCAGCTCGTCGAGGACGGAATTCACCAGACAGTCGAACTGGTACTTCTCGCGGAAGAAATAGGTCTCGTTCACCGTCATCAGGTTGACGAGCCGCTGAAGCTCCTCCCCCGACGCCTGGAAGCGCAGCAGGTTCATGTAGGCGCGCAGATCCGTCGCCCCGACCGCCTGCATGCGGGTGGCGACGCGGCGGTCGACGTAATAGCGCTTGGCCTCGGTGAAGGACAGGCCGGTGCGCTCCCGCAGGAATCCGCACAGGGTGGCATAATCCTCCGGCGACAGGCCTTGCGGGTCGGTGTCGGTCACTCCGTTCACCGTCCGCGGAAGCTGGAACGCGCGGCATCGACGGCGAAGGCGACGAAGGCGTCGTCGGGGAAGCGACGGGCCAGAATCTCCAGGCTGGACAGCGCTTCCGGGCTGCCGGCCTCGGCCAGCGCCTCCACCGCGGCGAGGCCGACATTCACGTCGCAATCGCGCTCCATGACCCGTGCCAGCCAATCGGCGCGGTCCGGATGGGCGAGGATGCCCAGCCCCTGTACCGCGAAGATGCGCAGATCGGCGTCGGCATGGTCGAGCAGCGGCAGCAGCGCCGGGGCGGCGATCTCCGCCGGCATCTGCTGCAGGCTTTCCAGCGCCGCGTTGCGCAAGGCCGCATCCTCGCGGTCGAGGAACGGGACGATGGCCGCCGCCGCCGCGGGCGTGGCGATGCGGGCCAGCGCCGTCAGGATGGCCTCGCGCACGCCGGCATCGCCCTCCGCCTGAAGCCGGTGGGCGAGCGCCGCTTCGGCACCCGGCGGCGGGCTGTGGCCCAGCCCATGGGCGGCATCGCGGCGGACCGCGGCGTCGGCATCCTCCAGCGCGGCCAGCGGATCGCGCGCAACCCCGGTGTCGGCCGGGGAAACCTGCGGAGCGGCCTTCTTCTTCACAAGTCCCATGGCGTCACTCCCTAATCCTTCCTGCCCGGCGCGGGTCCGGCCCGCCGCGCGGCAGGCGACAGCCAGCGGGTCAGCTGGCCGGCGATCCGGTCCGACGGCAGGACGACGCCGGCACCGCCGCGCCGGATCAGCTCCTGCGGCATGCCGAAGACCACGGCGCTGTCCTCCGACTCCGCGATGGTGCGGCCGCCGCGGGCGTGAAGCTCGGTCATGGACGCCGCCCCGTCATTGCCCATGCCGGTCAACAGCACCCCGACCAGCCGGTCCGGCGGCAGCAGCCGCATGGCGCTGGTCACCAGCCGGTCGGCGTTGGGGTGCCAGGGCCGGTCGGGCGAGGACGGCACGCAGACCGCCTGCAACCGCCCGCCGCGCCGCGCCAGTTCCACGTCGGCGCCGCCGCGGGCGATGCAGATCGTGCCCGGTTCCAGCACCGTCGCCCGCTCCACCTCCACCACGCTCAGCGCGCACATCTCGTCCAGCCGCCGCGCCAGCGTCGCGGTGAAGGCGACCGGCATATGCTGCGCCACCACCACCGGCCAGGGAAAGCCGGCCGGCAGCAGCGGCAGGATGTCCTCCAGCGTGCTGGGCCCGCCGGTGGACACGCCGACCAGGACCACGCCCTCGACCTCCCCCTCCGCCACCGCCGTCACCACCGCCACGGAGGGCGGCGGCGTTGCCGGCGCCACGAAATCCTCTCCGGCGATGCGGGCACGGGCCAGCCGCAGCCGTTCGCGCAGGCCGTGCACCCGGCGCGGGCGGGAGGATGCGGCGGCGCGCACCGTCTCCACCAGCTCCTCACCGATGCGGCCGATAGAGCCGGCGGCCGGCTTCTGCACCGCCTCCACCGCGCCCAGCCGCAGCGCCTCCAGCGTCTCCCCCGCCCCCGCCCCGGTCAGGGCGGAGACCATGACGACCGGCTTGGGATGCTCCACCATGATGCGGGCAAGGCAGGTCAGCCCGTCCATGCCGGGCATGGTGATGTCCAGCGTCACCACATCCGGATCGACCTCCGGCAGGCGCGCCAGCGCCTCCTCCCCCGTCGCCGCGGTCTCCACCCGGAAACCGGCCTCGACCAGCAGATCCGCGATGCGCCGGCGCATCAGCGCGGAATCGTCCACCACCAGAACCGTCAGCACGCCGTCCCCCATCCGTCCGTCACCGCGGGGTAACGGGCAGCTCCGCCAGTCGGTCCATGTCGAGCAGGCTGTCCGCATCCATCAGCAGGATCAGGCGGGCGGCGCCGGCCGCATCCCCGGCCATATCCCCCGCCGCATCCAGCGACGCCACCCGGCGGATCAGCCGGCGCTGCGCCGCCGACACCGCCGGGGCCGGACCGATCCGCTCCGCCGGGACGGTCAGCAGGCCGGACAGCCCGTCGACCAGTAGCCCGACCAGCAGCCCGTCGCGCCCGACCACCACCACCCGCCCGCGCTCCAGCCCGGCAGGTCCACTCGTGGAAAGCCCACTCTTGGAGTCGGCAGCCGGCAGGTTGAGCAGCCGGCGCTGGTCGATCAGCGGCAGCACCTCGCCGCGCAGGGTCAGCACCCCAGCGACGAAATCGGGCGCATTGGGCAGCGGTGTGATGCTGTCGGGCCGGCGCAGCACCTCGCGCACGGCGGAGACCGGCAGGCCATACTCCGCCCCGGCAAGGCGGAAGACGACGAAGCGTTCCGCCGCACCGCCGATCCCATCGGGACCATCCGCAGGCTGCGCCGGTTCCATCCCGTCCCCCTGTCCGCCCGCTTCCGCAGCGCCGCCCTCTGCGCCGATTGCCGCGCCGTGGCGGAACAGCCGCTCCGCCGACAGCACCGACACCAGCCGCCGCCCGCCACCGGCCCCACCATCCGCCCGGGCGATGCCGTCCAGATCCTCGAATTCCGGCTCGCGGGCGAGCAGCGGCGGCACCGGGTCGATCAGCGCCGGGTCGATCCGCAGGATCTCGCGCACCTCGTCCACCAGCACGCCGACCGGCGCCTGCCCGCTCCCGGAGCGCACCACGACGACGCGGCGCCCGGCCGCCAATCCGCTGGGTTCGTGCCCGCCGGCCTCCTCCAGCCCAAACAGGGCGCGCAATCCCACCAACGGCAGCAGCCGGTCGCGCACCGCCATCACACCCAGCAGATGCGCCTTCGACCGCGCCATGCGGGTGACCTCGCGCGGGGCCGGCAGAACCTCGCGCACCCGGTCCACCGGCAGCGCGAATTCCTGTCCGGCGACCTCGAAGACCAGCAGGGCCTGCCGGTCGATACCGCCCTTGGCACCGCCCGCGGCACCGGTTCCGCCGGCCGGCACGGGACCGAAGCCGGCAGTTGCCGAGGCCGAGCCCCGGTCCGTCCGCTCCGTCTCCGCCGGATCGCCGAACTGGCGGTCGATCAGCGCATCCAGCTTCAGGATGGTGGCCGGGCCGTCGCGCAGCAGGCCGTCCAGCATGGCGGGGTCGAGCCCGCCTTCCTCCTGCGTCACCGGATCGATGCGGTCGGGCTCGCTGCGCAGGATGCCGGCCATCGCATCCACCCGCAACCCCACCGGCTGACCGCGATGCCCAACCAGCACCACCCGCGTCTCCCGCGTCGGCGCCGCGCCACCCGGCCTGCCCAGCGCCCCGGCGAGGTCCAGCACCGGCACCGCGTCGCCATGCCAGTGCGCCAGCCCGTCCAGGCTGGGCGGCCCCAACGGGATGCGCACCAGCTCCGGCAGCCGGATCACCGCACGGACCGCCGACAGCGGCAGGGCGAGGCGCAGGTCGGCGACCGTCACCGTGACGAAGTCGAGAACGCCGTCCGTCTCCCCGCCCGCGCGCCCGTCCGCCTCCCGGGGCACCTTCCCGGCCACGGCGGTCAAGCCGCGCCCAGCAGGCTGTCGGCCATCGCCGCGATCTCCTCGATCGCCGACGCCAGTTCCTCGGCTCCCTTCGCCTGCTCGCGCGCTGCCTTGGCCGCCTCAGTGCCGGCGAGGTTCGCGGCGGCGGCGGCGGTGGCCACCTGCTCCACCCCCACGCGGGTCTCGCGGAGCGCGCCGGTCGTCTCGGTGGCGGCTTCCAGGATTTCACGGCTGCCGGCGGTGACCACCCGCAGCTCCTGCGCGCTGGCGGTCAGGGTGACGCCGAAGGCGCGATGGCGCGCGATCTCCGTCACCGCGGTGGCCGACACCTCCTCCACGTCGCGGCGAACCCGCAGCATCTGGTCCTGGATGTCGCGGACGATGTCCTTCACCCGCTCCGCACTGTCGGCGCTGTCGCCGGCCAGCTTGCGGATATCGCCGCTGACCACGGTGAAGCCGCGGCCGAACTCGCCCGCCCGCGCCGCCTCGATGGAGCCGCTGACCGCCAGCATGCCGGTCTGGATGGCGACGGTGGCGATGGCGTCCACCACCTTGTCGATGCGCCGGCCGATCCGGTCCAGCGCGTCCAGCCGGTCCCCCGCCCGGCGGGAGGACTCCACCGCCTCCAGCATGCCGTCGGCCAGCCGGCCGATGGTATCCCGCGTTTCGCCCAGCAGCGCTTCCATCGAACCGCAGCGTTCCACCGACTCGCCGGCCCGGCCGGCGGCCAGCGTTGCCGCGGCGTCGATCTCCGAAATCGCCGAAGCCAGCTGGTGGGTGGCCGCGCTCTGCGACTGCGCTCCGCCGGAGATCTGGCCGATGGCGGTCATGATCTGGGCCGCCCCCCGGTTGATCTCCTCGATGGCGGCCGACAGTTCCTCGGCGGCCGACGCCAGCTCGTCGGCGGTGGCGGCGAGGTCGGCGGTGCCCTCCAGATCCTCGGCAATTTCCGACAGCTGGCCGGCGGCGCGCTGGCTCTGGTTGAGGGCGAGCGCCTGCTCGCCCGCGGTCCTCAGCGCCTCCTCGGCGGCGGCGGACTGTTCCTCGGCACTGGCGGCGATGGTCTCCGCCCCACGCAGGGCCTCGCGCGCCGCCTGATCGGCCTCGACCGCGGCGCGGATCGTCTCCTGCGCGCCCTGGACCAGGGTCGACATGTCCGACCGCACGCCTTCCAGCTGCTCGACGATCCGGCGGCCACGCTCCACTTCCGCCTTGGCCGCGTCCGACGAGGCGACGATGCCGGCGGCGATGGCGGCCACCGCATCCTGGATTTCCCCGACCATCGCCTGGATGCCGTTGGCGCTGCGCTCCGACCGTTCGGCCAGCGCCTGCACCTCGTCGGCGACGACGGCGAAGCCCTTGCCGGCCTCCCCGGCGCGGGCCGCCTCGATGGCGGCGTTCAGCGCCAGCAGGTTGGTCTGGTCGGCGATGGCGGCGACGCTCTGCACGATGGTGCCGATCTCGCGGGCCTGGGCCTCCAGGTCGCGGACCAGACGTACCGAGGCTTCCTGCCGTTCGGCGGCGCGGACGATGCCCTCGATGGAGGACAGGATCTGGCCGCTGACGTCTTTCAGCGTCGCCTGCAACGCCTCGACCCGCAGCACCGCCTGTTCCGCCGTGCTGCGCGAGCGGGTCAGGAGTTCCGACGCGCGGCCGATCATGCGCTGCGACTGCTGGGTGGCGCCGGCCGACTGCTCGGCTCCGGCGGCGATCTGCTCCATCGCCCGGCGCAGTTCCTCCGCCGCCGACGCCGCCTGGGCGATGCCGCTGGCCAGCTCGGTCGAGGCGGCGGCGATGCCGGCGGCGGCCTGCCGACGGCGCGAATCGGCGCGCGCCCGGCGGCGCTGCGGCACGCTCGCAGTGGCGGCGGCCGGCGCAGACTCGGCAGCGGAGACGGCGACGGAGCGGTCCGGACCTTCGTCGGCGGCATCGGCGCCGGGCTTGGTCCGGGCGGTGCGCGCCGTGTCGATCTTGGTCTTCTTGATGAGTGCCATCGTCCTTACCCGTCTTTCCGGCCGGTTGTTCTCGTTTCCGTCACGCCACGAGCCGCCCGATATAGCGGCCAAGCGTCGCCTGGAGCGCGCCTGCCGAGCCGGCGTCGAGCAGCAGGACCACCCGCCCGCCGACCACGACGCCTTCGCCGCCCGGCAGGCTGGTGCGCAGATCGATGTGGAACAGCACCGCGGCCCCCTCCGCCGTCGGAACCGTTCCCGAACAGCCCCGCAGCACCTCGGCCGCATCGCCGCGAAACACCGCCGGCAGGCCGGTCTCCACCGGTTCGCCCAGCAGGTTGGCGACCAGGGCCAGCGCACTGTTCAGAACGACGTTGCCGAGCTCCGCCAGCACCTCGTCCTCCAGTTCCGGCACGTCCTCGGCAGGAACGTCGGGCGGCAGGGCGGCGCGCACCAGGGCCATGCTGCCGGCCTGGGGGAAGACCAGCAGGGCGCAGCCCGCGAACAGGCCGTCCAGCGTTTCCGAAATGCCCACCAGCGGCGGCGTCAGCACCCGGTCCAGCAGCCCGGCCACCGTGTCCGGCGGCACCATGTCCACCGTCGGGACCGACAGGGTCACCAGCCCGCCCAGCATGCGGCCGAGCGCCGTCGATGCGCGGCCGATGCCGATGTTGCCCAGTTCGGCCAGCGCGTCGCGCTCCAGATCGCTCAGCATGGGGATGCGGTCACTCCTGCTGCGGCTGTGTGGGGCGGCGCAGCGGCAGGGCGGTGGAGTTCAGGAAGCGGACGACCTGCTCCTCCTCCAGCGGCTTGGGCATGAAGGCGGCGCCGACGCCGCGGATGCCGGACACCACCGCGTCCTGGGCATTGGCGGTGATGATGGCGATGTGGACGGCCGGATGGCTCCGGCGCAGCTTGGCCGCGGTCTCCACGCCGTTGTCGCCGGGCATGTTGTAATCGATGATCGCAACATCGACCGGCGTGTCCTGCAACGTCTTGAAGAGTTCGTCGCCGTTCGCAGCCTCGACCACCGTCCAGTCCGGCTTGTTGCGCAAGACCATGGCCCGCACATGCATGCGCGAAAGCTTGCTGTCATCGACAATAATTGCAGTCTTACTCAAGATATACGCCTTTTGGATGGATATCAGTCGAGGAAGCCTGACCTGGACCGAATTGAGCGCAAGTATACAGAATGAAATGTGCTGCGCCAGTCCCCTTAAATGTTCTTGGGATTTTGCCTGCGCGCCATCCGGCCGACTCATGCTATCGAAACGGCACCTCTTTTCCGATCCGGCCGCCGCCCCATGCCGCCCTCCGCCGCCTCCAGACTCTCGGCCAGACTGGCCGCCCTCCTGCGCGAGGCGCTGGCCCACCACCGCGCCGGCGATCTGGACGGGGCGGAGCGCACCTATCGCGCCATGCTGGCTGCCGACGGGCGGAACGCCGACGCGCTGCATCTGCTGGGCGTGCTGCACCACCAGCGCGGCCAGGATGCCGACGCCGTCCGCCTGATCGGGCAGGCCGTCGCGCGGCGCCCCGGCGTCGCCGACCAGCACGCCAACCTCGGCCTCGCCCTCCACGCGCTGGGCCGGCTGGCGGAGGCGGAGGCGGAATACCGCCGGGCGCTCGCGCTCCGCGACGCCTATGCGGAGGCGCACAACAGCCTGGGCAGCGCACTCCAGGACCAGGACCGGCTGGCGGAGGCCGGCGTGCATTACCGCCGCGCGCTCGACCTGAATGCCCGCTATGCCGAGGCCTGGGCCAATCTCGGCACGCTGCTGCGGGCGCAGGACGATTATGCAGAGGCCGAAACGGCGCTGCGCCATGCCCTGCGGCTCGACCCCGGCCATGCCACCGCCCTCACCAACCTCGGCGTCGTGCTGAAGGAGACCGGCCGCCCCGCCGAGGCCGAGGCGGCGCATCTGGGCGCCCTGCGGCTCGCCCCCGGCGATGCCGAGACCATGGTGAACCTCGCCCTGCTGCGCGAGGCCCAGGGCCGCGGCGACGAGGCGGAGGCGCTCTACGCCCAGGCCCTGATCCATGCCCCCGGCTTCGCCCTGGCCCGCTGGAACCTCGCCCTGCGGCTGCTCGGCCGCGGCCGGCTGGCCGACGGCTGGGAGGAGTACGAGGCACGCTTCGCCTCCCGCCGCGTGTCGGCCGGGCGCAGCTTTTCCCTGCCGGCCTTCTCCGAGTGGACTTGGGATGGCGCTCCCGGCCGGCGCCTGCTGGTCTGGCGCGAACAGGGGCTGGGCGACGAGCTGATGTTCGGCACCGCGCTGCCCGACCTTGCGGAGCGGTTCGGGCCGGAAATGCTGGTCGTCGAGGTCGATGCCCGCCTGACCGGGCTGGTCGGCCGCGCCCTGCCCGGCGCCACCGTGCGGGCGCAGACGGCGGATCCTGCCCCTGCCCCCGCCCCTGCCCCCGCCCCTGCCCCCGCCGATGCAGATGCGCATCTGCCGATGGGATCGCTGCCCCAGCTGCTGCGCTCCGGCCTCGCCGACTTTCCCGCCCGGCCCTCCTGGCTGGCGCCCGATCCGCTGCGGCTGGCGGAGTGGCGCGACCGGCTGGCGGCGTTGGGGCCAGGCCTGCGCGTCGGCCTCTGCTGGGGCAGCCAGAATATGCTGGGGGAGCGCAAGGCCTCCTACACCACGCTCGCCGGCTGGGCGCCGCTGCTGACCTTGCCCGGCCTGATCCCGGTCACCCTGCAATATGACGGGCGCGAGGCGGAGATCGCCGCCGTCGAGGCGCAACTGGGCCTGCGCATCCGGCGCTGGCCCGGCACCGACCTGAAGAACGATCTGGAAGGCGTGGCGGCGCTGATCGCCGGCCTCGACCTCGTGGTGACGGTGGCGAGTTCGGTCGGCGAGATGGCGGGCGCCCTGGGCGTGCCGGTCTGGCGCTTCGGCCCGGCCGGCGACTGGACCGCGCTCGGCACCGGGGTGCGCCCCTGGTTCCCGTCGATGCGGCTGTGGAGCGCCCGCCCCGGCGAGGGGCTGCCGGACGTGCTGGCGCGCATGGCGGCGGAATTGCGCCGGCTGGCCCCGCCTCCTGCCCTGCCGCCAGCTCTGCAGATCGAGGAGTGGCTGGCCGAAGCGCGCGACCTCCATGGATCCGGCCGCTGGCCGGAGGCGGAGAAGGCCTATCAGCGCATCCTCGACCGGGGCGGCGAGGTGCCGGCGGCCCTGGAGGGCTACGCCCTGCTCGGCCAGCAGGCCGGCCGCCCCGACATCGCCGACACCCTGCTGACCCGCGCCATCGCGGCGGAGCCGAGCGCCGACCGCCACAAGCGCCGCGCCCTGGCCCGGCAGGAGATGGGCGCCCTTGCCGACGCCGAAGCCGACTGGCAGGCCGCCGCCGCGCTCGCGCCCGAGGATGTCGAGGCGCTCGGCAATCTCGGTGCCCTGCGGCTGTCCCGCGGGGCGGCTGCCGAAGCGATGGAGGCGACCGACGCGGCGCGGCGCCTCGCCCCCTTCCATGCCGGGCTGTGGATCAATGCAGGGCTGGCACGGCAGGCGATGGGCGGGGCGGGCCGGCCCTTCCTCATGCGGGCGCTCGCCCTCGACCCCGCGGTCGCGGAGGCCTGGACCGCCCTGTCGGCCGAGGCCCTGCGCAACCCCGACCGTGCCGCCGAAGCGGAGCGTACCGCCCGCCGGACCCTGCACCTGCGGCCCGGCGACCCGGCGGCGGTCAGCAATCTGGGGTTGGCCGCCCTGGCGCTCGACCGGCCGGCGGAGGCAGTCGCCCATCTGCGTCTGGCGCTCCAGGGCCGCCCCGGCGATCTCGCCACGCTGGGCAACCTCGCCCTGGCGCTGGAGCGGGCGGGCGATGGCGCCGCCGCCGGGCTGGCCTGGTGGCGGGTGATCCTGTTCGCACCCGGAACCGGCGCCGGCTGGGCCGGGCTGGCCGATCTGCGGCAGCGGCAGGGCCGGCTAGACGCCGCGCTGAAGGGCTGGGGCCGCGCCCTGGCGCTGGAGCCCGGACGGGCGGAGTGGCGCTACAACCAGGGCAACGCCCTGCATGCCGCCGGACGCCCGGTCGAGGCCGATGCGGCCTACCGGCAGGCGGTGGAGGACGACCCGGCCCTGACGCTCGCCGCCTTCAACCGCGGCTATGCGGCGCTGGCGCAGGGCGACCTCGCCGCCGGCTGGACCGGTCTGGAGGCGCGCTTCGCCGCCGGACAGGCACTGCCCGACCGCCGCTTCCGCATGCCCGCCTGGGAGGGCGGCGAGCTGACGGGAAAGACGCTGCTGGTCTGGCGCGAACAGGGGGTGGGCGACGAGCTGATGCACAGCGCCTGCTACCCAGACCTGATCGCACGCACTCTCTCAGGCGCAGGCCGGGTCATCGTGGAATGCGAGCCGCGTCTGGCGGCGCTGTTCGCGCGCTCCTTCCCGCAGGCGACGGTGCGCGCGGCGACGGAGGATCCGGCGGATGCCGACTGTCACGTCCCGGCCGGGTCGCTGCCATTGCAACTGGGCTGGGGGCTGGAGAGCTTTGCGACGCAGGGCGGATGGCTGCGCGCCGACGAGGCGGCGGTGGAGCGGTGGCGGGGCTGGTTGGGTGGCACCGGCTCCGCCCTGACCGTAGGCCTGTGCTGGCGCAGCGGCCTGCGCGGCGCGTTGCGCGACGCCAACTACGCCCCGCTGACCGACTGGGCGCCGATCCTGACCCTGCCCGGCCTGCGGCTGATCACTCTGCAATATGACGAGTGCGAGGCCGAACTGGCCGACGCCGAGCGGCGGTTCGGCATCGCCATCCACCGCCCGCCGCTCGACCTGAAAAACGACCTCGACGGCGCCGCCGCCCTGACCGCGGCGTTGGATCTGGTGATCTCCGCCGGAACCTCGGTGGCGGAGATGGCCGGCGCGCTGGGCGTGCCGGTCTGGCGGATCGGGCCGGCGGGGGACTGGACGGCGCTCGGCACCGGCTGCCGGCCCTGGTATCCGTCGATGCGGCTGGTCTGCCCGGAACAGGGCGGCACGCTCGGCGACGCGCTCGGCGCCGCCGGGCGTGCCCTCGCCAGCCTCGGAACGCGGGTTCTTTAGAAAGCGGGAACCACGGCGTTCTTGAACTTGGTGAGGATGAACTCCTTCGCCTCGGGGCTGTTGTAGGCCTTCACCAACTTGGCGACCCAGGGCTTGTCCTTGTCGGCCTTGCGGACGGCGATGACGTTGGCATAGGGGCTGTCGGCCGCCTCGCGGGCGATGGCGTCCTTGACCGGGTCGATGCCGGCTTCCAGCGCGAAGTTGGTGTTGATGGCGGCGGCGGTCACGTCGTCCAGCGAACGCGGCAGCTGGGCGGCGTCCAGCTCGACGATCTCCAGCTTCTTTGGGTTCTCGACGATGTCGATGGGCGAGGCCTTCAGGGTGCCGCCGTCCTTCAGCTTGATCAGGCCCTTGGCCTGGAGCAGCAGCAGGACGCGGCCGCCGTTGGTCGGGTCGTTCGGAATGGCGAACTTGGCACCGGCCGGCAGCTCTTCCAGGCTCTTCACCTTCTTGGAATAGATGCCGATGGGATAGACCACCGTCTTGCCGACGCTGACCAGATCGAAGCCGCGGTCCTTCACCTGGTTGTCCAGGTAGGGCTGGTGCTGGAAGCTGTTGGCGTCGAGATCGCCGCCGGCCAGCGCCTGGTTCGGGATGACGTAGTCGGTGAATTCCAGGATCTGGATGTCCAGCCCGTCCTTGGCGGCGATGGGCTTCACCGCTTCCAGGATCTGGGCATGCGGACCGGCGGTGACGCCGACCTTGATGGTCTCGGCGGAAGCACCAAGCGCGATGGCCATGGTGGCGGCACCGGCCAGCAGCGAAGCCAGCGAACGGAAGCGCAGCATCTCGAACACTCCTCGGTTTCTTGAGTCAGGTCTTTTGGGGGGTCAGGACTTCAGATTGCGTTTGTTGACGCGGCGGGCGATCAGGTCGCCCGTCGACTGGACGATCTGCACCAGCACGATCAGCACGATCACCACCGCCAGCATCACCTCCGGCAGGAAGCGCTGATAGCCGTAGCGGATGCCGAGGTCGCCCAGGCCGCCGCCGCCGACGGCGCCGACCATGGCGGAATAGCCGACGAGGCTGACCGCCGACAGGGTCAGGCCGGCGACGATGCCCGGCAGGGCTTCCGGCAGCAGCACCTTGCGGATGATCTGGAACGGCGTGGCGCCCATCGCCTGCGCCGCCTCGACCAGACCGCGGTCGACCTCGCGCACCGCATTCTCCACCACGCGGGCGATGAAGGGGGCGGCGGCGACGGTCAGCGGCACGATGGCGGCGTTGGTGCCGATGGAGGTGCCGGCGATCAGCCGGGTGAAGGGGATGATCGCCACCACTAGGATGATGAAGGGGGTGGAGCGGGTCATGTTGACCACCGCCCCCATCACCTTGTTGAAGGCGAAGTTCTGCAACAGCTCGCCCCGGCCGGTGACGGCCAGCATCACGCCGATGGGCAGGCCGATCAGCGTCCCGATGGCGCCCGACACCGCCACCATCTGCAGCGTGTCGATCAGCCCCTTGATCAGCAGGTCAATGATTTGCGGGGAGAGCATGGCCCAACACCTCGACACCCAGATTGTTCTCTTTCACCAGCGCGATGGCGGCATCAACCTTGGCCTGCTCGCCCAGCGCCTCCACCACCAGCGTGCCGAAGGGCGCGCCCTGGATCTCGTCGATCTGGCCGTGCCAGATGTTCAGGTCCAGGTTCAGCTGGCGGCTGATGGCGCTGATGACCGGGGTGGTCGCCTTCGCGCCGGTGAAGGTGATGCGCAGCACCGGGTTGCTGCCCTGGCCGGGCCGGGGCGACAGCCGGTCGCGCAGGCTGTCGGGGATGCCGCGGTTGATGACGGGATCGACGAAGCTGCGGGTGGTCGGGTGCTTGGGGTGGGCGAAGATGTCGAAGACCGGCCCCTGCTCGATCACCCGGCCGCCTTCCATCACCGCCACCTTGTGGCAGATCTCCTTGATGACGGCGATCTCGTGGGTGATCAGCACGATGGTCAGGCCGAGCCGCCGGTTGATGTCGCCCAGCAGATGCAGGATCTGCGTCGTCGTCTCCGGGTCGAGCGCGGAGGTCGCCTCGTCCGACAGCAGCACCTTCGGCTTGCTGGCGAGCGCGCGGGCGATGCCGACGCGCTGCTTCTGCCCGCCCGACAGCTCTGCCGGATAGCGGTCGCGCTTGTCGGCCAGCCCGACGAGGTCGAGCAGCGGCTCCACCGTCTTGCGGATCTCCGCCCTGGCCATGCCGGCCAGTTCCAGCGGCAGCGCCACATTGTCGAAGACGGTGCGCGAGGACAGCAGGTTGAAGTGCTGGAAGATCATGCCGATGGAATGGCGGGCCTTGCGCAGTTCCGCCGCCGACAGGGCGGTCATCTCCACCCCGTCCACTTTGACGCTGCCCGAGCTCGGGCTTTCCAGCAGGTTGACCGTGCGCAGCAGCGTGGATTTGCCGGCGCCGGACCGGCCGATAATCCCGAAGACCTCGCCACGTGCGATGGAAAGGTCGATGTCGGCCAGCGCATGGACCGGAGCCCCGCCGCCGCGCGCCGCATAAGTCTTGTGAATGTTTGTTAGCGTTATCATCTTTTAATCGGCAAAAGGGGACGTCCAGCGTCCCCCAGCCTCCCTCACCACGTCGGAATGATGGAACCGTTGAAGCGCGTTTCGATAAACTGCCGCACTTCGGGCGAACGATACAGCGCAATGAAGCGCTTGATCGTCGGGTCTTCTATGCGATCCTTGCGGACCGCCCACACCAGGTTCCACTTGGACTGGTCGTCCTCCAGCACCAGGGCCTTCTTCGGCTCCAGCCCGGCCAGCACGGCATAGTTGAGGGTGATGACCGACGCATCCACGTCGTCGAGCGAGCGCGGCAGCTGGGCGGCGTCCAGTTCCACCAGCTTGATGCCCTTCGGGTTCACCACGTCGGCGATGGTGGTGTTGAGGCTGGCCCCCTCCTTCAGCCCGATCACGCCGGCCTTGGCCAGCAGGAACAGGGCGCGGGCGCCGTTGGTGGGATCGTTGGGGATCGACACCGAAGCGCCCGGCTTCAGGTCGGCCAGCGCCTTCACCTTGCTGCTGTAGACGCCCATCGGCACCACGACGCTCTTGGCGACGGAGACGATGTCGTAGCCGCGCTGCTTGACCTGATTGTCGAGGAAGGGCTGGTGCTGGAAGTTGTTGGCGTCGATGTCGCCGGCCTGGAGCGCCGCATTGGGCATGTTCCAGTCGGTGAACTCGATCACCTGCGCCTCGATGCCCTCCTTGGCGGCCAGCTTGGCGGTGAATTCCAGGATCTCGCCATAGGGGCCGGCCGACACGCCCAGCTTCAGCGGGGCGGCGAAGGCGGAGGTGGCGGCGGTCAGCAGGCCGGCGGCGACGGCCACCGACATCAGGATACGCTTCATCGGGACTTTCCTCAGGATTTTCAGCAGCAGGCTTTTGGGGCGGGTTTCTTGGCGGCGGGCTTTGATCGGGGATCAGCGGCGGCGTGTGTCCGGCAGCCGGCTGTAATGCTGGTGGGCGGCGCGCTGGGCCTGTCCGACATTGCGGAAGACGCGGCGGTCGAGATCGCGGAAAGCCCAATCGGACACGAAGAAGGTGAAGCCGCCGCGTTCGGCGACGACGATGCCGGCAGAGCGGCCCTGGACTTCGATGGCGTAGGCGTTGGCGTGGGACATGGCGGAATGCTCCCCCCAGATGGGTTTGGGTGCGCGGCTGCCCTCGTCATGGCGGGGCGGCGGCGCAAATGCGTTCAGGACCCGATCGTCAGGATCGGCGGATGTGCGGGATGGGCGCTGTGTTTCTGGGCCGCGAGGTCAGCGGCAACACAGGCCCGAACGCATCATGCAGGCCGGGAAAGCGGTCCGAAGCGCGGATGGGGGAGCGGAAACTCGCGATGTCATTCCGGTCTCTCCTTCTTGAAGAGGTCCACGACCGGTATCGTGGCGCTTTAGCGTTTGGTGACGCGGCGCAAGCTGCAGAAGTCAAATTGCCGCGGGATGCCCGGCGGGGCGTCCATGGATTTTTATCTACCCTTTCGATGGAGTTTGGTCAAACCCATTTTTTCATTTTGTGTGAAATTCCTCATTGAGCATATTTTTCTCGTTAAACCTCGCAGGCGCGACAGTGACAGGTGACGGGCGCCTGGAATGTGCTATCTATCGCGTCGATGGTTCATCCGGGGCCCCCACACCGCCCCGGCGAGCGATGCGAGGAGAGTGTTTTGTCCGCCGATACCAGCGCCCTGGGCTTGCCGGCCGCCGAGGTTCCTGTCGACGACCAGCTCGTGCTGGCCCTGCCCAAGGGCCGCATCCTGAAAGAGCTGCGCCCGCTGCTGTCCCATGCCGGCATCCATCCGGAGCCGGCCTTCGACGACGACAAGAGCCGGCTTCTTCGCTTCGCCACCAACGTGCCGAACCTCAGCATCATCCGCGTGCGCTCCTTCGACGTGGCGACCTTCGTCGCCTTCGGCGCCGCCCATCTCGGCGTGGCGGGCAACGATGTGCTGATGGAGTTCGACTATCCGGAGATCTACGCGCCGCTCGACCTCGGCATCGGCGCCTGCCGGCTGTCGGTCGCCGAACCGGCGGAGATGCTGGAGAGCGACGATCCGTCGCGCTGGAGCCATGTGCGCGTCGCCACCAAATACCCGGAGGTGACCAAGCGTCACTTCGCCGCGCGCGGCGTCCAGGCCGAATGCGTCAAGCTGAACGGCGCGATGGAGCTGGCGCCGACGCTGGGCCTGTGCCGCCGCATCGTCGATCTGGTCTCCACCGGATCGACGCTGCAGGCCAACGGGCTGGTGGAGGTGGAGCATATCGCCGACGTCACCTCGCGCCTGATCGTCAACCGCGCCGCCTTCAAGACGCGGACGACCGAGATTTCTCAGTGGATCGACAAGTTCCGGGAGGCGGTGAATGCCCGTCAGGCTTGATATTCGCGACGCGGACTTCGCCGCCGGGTTCGAGGCGCTGCTGCACGCCAAGCGCGAGGCCAGCGAGGATGTCCAGACGCTGGTCGCCGGCGTCATCGATCAGGTCCGCAGCCGCGGCGACGCGGCGCTCATCGACTACACCGCCCGCTGGGACCGCCAGACCCTGACCGCCGACACCCTGCGCATCGGCCGGGACGAGATCGACGCGGCGACGGCGAAATGCTCGGCGGAAACGCTGGAGGCGCTCGACCTCGCCGCCGCGCGGATCGAGGAGTTCCACCGCCGCCAGATCCCGGAGGTCACCGACTACCGCGACGCCGCCGGCGTGCGGCTGGGCGCCCGCTGGACGGCGGTCGGCGCCGTCGGCCTCTATGTGCCGGGCGGCACCGCCTCCTACCCGTCCTCGGTGCTGATGAACGCCCTGCCGGCCAAGGTGGCGGGCGTCGAGCGCGTCGTCATGGTGGTGCCAACGCCGGACGGGGCGATCAACCCGCTGGTGCTGGCCGCCGCCAAGCGCTGCGGCATCGACGAGATCTACCGCATCGGCGGCGCCCAGGCGGTCGCGGCGCTGGCCCACGGCACGGCGACGATCCGGCCGGTCGACAAGATCGTCGGCCCCGGCAACGCCTTCGTCGCCGCCGCCAAGCGGCAGGTCTACGGCCTCGTCGGCATCGACAGCATCGCCGGCCCCTCGGAGATCCTGGTGGTCGCCGACGGCCACAACGATCCGGCCTGGATCGCCATGGATCTGCTGTCGCAGGCCGAGCACGATACCTCGGCCCAGTCGATCCTGATCACCGACGATGCCGCCTTCGCCGATGCAGTCGCCGCAGCGGTGGAGAAGCATCTGGAGACGCTGCCGCGCACGGCAATCGCCGGCGAAAGCTGGCGGGAGCACGGCGCCATCGTGCTGGTCGGCGACCTGATGGCCGACGCCCCCGCCCTGGTCGACCGGCTGGCGCCGGAGCATCTGGAGCTGGCGGTGGAGGATCCCGACGCGCTGGCGGCGAAGATCCGCAATGCCGGCGCCATCTTCCTCGGCCGCTACACGCCGGAGGCCATCGGCGATTACGTCGCAGGTCCCAACCATGTGCTGCCGACGGCGCGTAGCGCCCGCTTCTCCTCCGGCCTCAACGTGCTGGACTTCATGAAGCGGACGACCTTCGTCGCCTGCGACGCCGACAGCCTGCGGGCCATCGGCCCGGCGGCGGTGACGCTGGCGATGGCCGAGGGGCTGGAGGCGCATGCGCGCTCCGTCGCCCAGCGGCTGCCGGGTTACAAAGACTAAGAAGCGGCTTCTGGGAAGCGGCCACTGGCAAACGGGGAGGCGGGGCGTGACGACGGCAAAGGGCAAGCGGCGCATCACCCATGTGACGCTCGACGAGCGGAGTGTCGTCCGCCACAAGCCGGAGGTCGAGCATGAGCGCGCCGTCGCCATCTTCGACCTGCTGGAGGACAACGAGTTCTGCCCCTGCGACTTCACAGAGGACGGGCCGTACCACCTGCATCTGTCGATCGAGGACAACCGGCTGGTCTTCGACATCCGGCGCGAGGACAACAGCGAACTCGACCGGCTGATGCTGCCGATCACCGGCTTCCGGTCGATCGTCCGCGACTATTTCCTGATCTGCGAGAGCTATTACGCCGCCATCAAGCGGTCGACGCCGTCGCAGATCGAAGCCATCGACATGGGCCGCCGCGGCCTGCACAACGAGGGGTCCGAGATGCTGCGCGAACGGCTGGCCGGCAAGGTGGAGATGGACCTGCAGACCGCGCGCCGGCTGTTCACGCTGATCTGCGTCCTGCACATTCGCGGCTGACGGACCGGGCAAGGCCATGGCGGCGACCCCGGTCCTCACCCCTCTGCCGGTCACGAGCGTATTGTTCGCCTGTACCTACAACATGATCCGTTCGCCGATGGCGGCGGCGATGATGCGCCATTACCACGGCACCCGTGTCTATGTGGATTCCGTCGGTGTCCGCGAGGGCGACGAGGTCGATCCCTTCGCCGTCGCGGTGATGGAGGAGATCGGCATCGACCTGTCCAAGCACCGCTGCCGCACCTTCGAGGATCTGGAGGACACCAACTTCGACCTGATCGTCTCGCTGTCGCCGGAGGCGCAGCACCGCGCCATCGAGATGACGCGCACCATGGCCTGCGACGTGGAGTTCTGGAACACCTTCGACCCCACCCTGGTCGATGGCACCCGCGACGCCATGCTGGAAGCCTACCGTCAGGTCCGCGACGGCCTGATGGCCAAGATGAAGCAGCGCTTCCCGCTGTCCCGCGGGCCGACCGTCTGACCGTTCGGCGGTTTGCCGGCGGTCAGACGGCCCGCGCCGGCCGCGTCCGCTTCTTCTGCCGCCAGCGCACCGCCCCGGTCGCCAGCAGCACTGCCGGCAGCAGACCGGCCACCGCCACCAGGATGCGGCAGCACAGGCCGAAGCACTCGCCGTTGTGCAGCGGATGCTGCCAGCCGAAGAAGGCGTCGCCGAAGGTCCAGCGGGTGGGGTCGCGGACATCCATGACCGTGCCGTCGCCGCCATTCACCCACACGCTGGTCTTGGGAAAGCGCCAGCCGGGTTCGCCGGTCTGGAACAGGCGGATGTGGTAGGCGCCGCCGCCCTGCCCCGGCACCTCGACCCAGCGCGGTTCGGCCTGCGGGAAACGGGCGAGCGCCGCGGCGAGCGCGGCATCGGCCCCCACTGCGGCTCCCACTGCCGTCCCATCCTGGGCGGATACGAGAACGGGCGGTGCGGTCATCGGCGACAGCCGTTCCACCACCGGCTTCACCCAGTCCGGCCGCTCCATGACGATCCCCGTCACGATCAGCGGCAGCAGGACGACGAGGCCATAGACGCCCGCCAGCACATGGATGTCGAACACCTGCCGGACGAAGCCGGAGCGCAGGCGCGGTTGCAGGGCCCGCCCCCATTTTCCCGCCGCCGGCCACCACAGATAGACCCCGCTGGCAAGGATCAGCAGGCTGCCGATCCCGCCCAGCGCCAGCACCAGCTGTCCGCCCTCGCCGGCCAGCAGCAGGTAATGCAGGTCGTAGACCCAGGTCATCGCCGTCCGGCCCCAGAAGCGGGAGGACAGCACCTCGGCGCTGTAGGGGTTCACCGCCACCATCAGCGGGGCGAAGGACTTGCCCGCGGTCTCCTCCGGCTTCATGTAGCGGGCCATGATCGGATGGTCCGGCCCGTCGGGAAGCTCCAGCCGCCAGCCGCCGCCGCGGGCCGGATGGGCCTCGCGCAGGGCCTGCACCACCCTGTCGAGCGGGACCGGAGCATTCCGCCCGGCCTCCTGCCCGGCCGGCAGTACCAGTTCCGGCGTCAGCATGCGGTCGATGTCGACATAGAAGACCAGCAGGCTGCCGGTCAGTGCGGTCACCGCCAGCAGCGCCCCCACCGCCAGTCCCAGCGTCAGGTGCATCGTCAGCAGAAAGCGGCGCACCCGCTGCCGGGAAACGCCGGAAAGGAGGCCGATCCCCCAGCCGGCCGGTGCGACGCTGCCCGTCCGTGCCGGCCTGACCCTATGCTCGCTTTCCGTGTGCATGGCGGAAGTTCCCTTGACCCCAGGTCGGCGCAATGCCGCAAACCTCCCCGAAGCACACCCCACCGGCCTTGACGGCCGTCAAATGCTCGCACAGGCTCTGGTCTGTCGAACCGCCCACCACACGGGATGGTCGGTAATAAATTTGGTATTTTGCAACTTTTTGCGCGGCTCCGTGTTCACTTCGCATCCCCGCCAGTGCTATTGAGCTGTGTCATCGCAACGCGCCGCGCGCCGCCTTAGGCTCGGGGGGCGTAGACGAACATTCCCGCGGAGAGCCGTCATCCATGCCCGCAGGTCCGATGCACCGCCTGCTCCGCGCCTTCAGCCCGCGCAGCCTGCGCGCCCGCCTGATGGGCGTGGTGCTGGCCTCGCTGGCGCTGCCGCTGGGGGGGACGCTCTATCTCGCCGACCAGCAGCTCGACGACCACATCGACGCGGCGCGCGAACTGGCGCAGCATCTGGCCGACGACGGGGTGGAGCGCCAGCACGACCTGATCGGCGAAGCGCGCAACCTGCTTGGCGTTCTGTCGCTGGTGCCGGCCATCCGCAACGCGACGATGGACCATACCGACGCCTGCGTCGCCACCCTGGCGCCGATGCCGCGCCAGCACCGCTGGACCACCGGCGTCTGGCTGACCGACGCCGACGGCAACATCATCTGCGACACCACCGGCCCCGGTGCCGGCATCACCCTGCGGGAACGCGAATATTTCCAGCGCGTTCTGGACACCAAGAGCTGGGTGGTCAGCGATTTCATCATCGGCAAGCGCTCGCTGAAACCGCTGATCATCGTCGCCAGCCCGATCATCGAGGATGGGCGGATCATCCGCGTCATGGGCGTGGCGGTGGACCTCACCTGGCTGACCGATCTGGTGAAGGTGCTGAAGCAGCCCGACGCCCGCGTCATGGTGCTGGACCGCCACGGCGTGATCGTGGCCCGCCAGCCCGACCCGGAAGGCTGGCTGAACCGCAACATCGGCAACATGCCGCATATCCGCCAGATGCTGAGGGAGAAGGACGGCACGCTGGATGCGGAAAGCGCCGACGGCCGCGGCCGGCTGTGGGCCTTCCGCCATTCGGACGAGACCGACACCGTCTTCGCCGTCGGCATGCCGACCGGGCCGATCATGGCGGAGGCCCGGCGCGATCTGTGGCAGAGCCTGGGCCTGCTCGCCATTGCGGCGCTGGTCAGCGTCACCGCCCTGTGGGTGCTGCTGCGCGCCTCGGTCCTGCGCTGGGTGTGGGAACTCGGCACCGCGGCCACCCGCATCGGCGACGGCGGCGGCGGCACCGTGATCGAGGCGGACCGCGCGCCCCATGAATTCCGCGTCGTCTCCCATGCCTTCAACAACATGTCGCGCCGCCTGAAGCAGCGCGAGCAGGAACTGCGCTCCGCCATGGAGGAGGCGCGGGCCGGCAGCCGCGCCAAGGAGGAATTCCTCGCCACCATGAGCCACGAGATCCGCACGCCGATGAACGGCGTGATCGGGTTCGCGGAAATGCTGCTGGAAACCCCGCTGACCGCCGAACAGCGGCGCTACGCCTCGCAGGTGCGCGATGCCGGGCGGTCGCTGCTGACCGTCATCAACGACGTGCTCGACCTGTCGAAGCTGGAGGCGGGGCGGCTCGATCTGGTCAGCGTGCCCTTCCGGCTGGACGATCTGGCCGACCGCTGCGTCGCCATCGTCCGGCTGGCCGCGGAACAGAAGGGGCTGGAGTTGCAGACCAGCATCTCGGCAACCGCCCGCGGCTTCGTCATGGGCGACCCCGACCGGCTGCGCCAGCTCCTGCTGAACCTGCTGAGCAACGCGGTGAAGTTCACCGACCGCGGTTCAGTCCGCCTGACGGTGAAGGCGATCGAGGACAGCGGAAAAAGCGGAGGGCGCATCTGCACCTTCACCGTCACCGACAGCGGGATCGGCATCGCCCCCGAACGGCAGCGCGACCTGTTCCAGCGCTTCACCCAGCTGGAGCGCGGACGCGGCGGCACCGGGCTGGGGCTGGCCATCTGCCGCCGGCTGGTGGAGCTGATGGGCGGCGAGATCGGCATGGAAAGCCAGCTCGGCACCGGCAGCACCTTCTGGTTCTCGCTGCCTCTGCTGCCCGCCGGCAGCGCCGCGATCCAGCCCGACAACGCCATCCTGTCCCCTGTCGAGTCCGGCGGTGCCGGCGCCCGCATCCTGCTGGCGGAGGATCTGGCGATGAACCGCGATCTGGCGGTGACCATGCTGACCAGGGCCGGCCATCGGGTCGATGCGGTGGACGACGGCGCCGCCGCTGTGGCCGCGGTGCAGGAACAGCCCTACGACCTCGTGCTGATGGATGTGCAGATGCCGGTGATGGACGGGCTGGAGGCCACCCGCCGCATCCGCGCCCTGCCCGGCCCGGTGAGCCGCATTCCGATCCTCGCTTTGACCGCCGGCGTGATGCAGATCGAGGTCGAGCGCTGCCTGCAGGCCGGCATGAACGCCCATCTGGCCAAACCTCTGGAAAAATCCAAGCTGCTGGCCGCCATCGGCCGTTGGGCGCGCGTCGCGCATCTTGACGATCCGCTGCCCGACGATCCGCTCCCCGGCGAGGGTGAGGATGAGGCCGGGAACGACGCCCCGCGCCCACAGTTGATCGCACATCGCTGACGAGTCGGTGCTATAGTGCCTGCACCCGTCCGGCCATGCTCACGCTCGTGGGCATGGAAAGACGGGGCTTTCTCCCGGCAGGCTCGGCCGGTCCGTAGCGAAGTGTGTGCCATGAAGGTTGCGCAGCCCCCTCTCGCCCCCGTTCCGGAGCGCAAGCCCGACGCTTCCCCCGCGCTCACCGACGGCACCGTCGGCGAGCCGTCCTTCCGCGACACGCTGGTCCAGACCAGCCGGACCGGCGCCGGAACCGTGCCGGTCGGCCGGCCGGCGAACGGCCAGAAGACGCCGCCCTTACCGGCCGCCAAACCGCCGGCCCCGATCCTGCTGAGCGACGGGACCCAGGTTCCCCTGCCCGCGGCCAAGCCGGTCACCCCCATCCGCCTCGCCGACGGCAGCATTGTGCCGGTTCCCGCCGCCAAGCCCGACGCGCCGGTCCTGCTGGCCTCCGACTCCGTGTCCGCGGAGACCGCAGCGCCGCGCGCGCCCCTGCCGGGACTGAAGCCGGCGGTACCGGCCCAGGCCCAACCGGCCCAGACAACGCCCCCCCCAAGCTCCGCCAAGGTGGCGGAGGCGGTGAAGGCCGTTGCGGCCGAGGATCCGACCGCCACGCGGGTGCTGGTCGCCTCGCAGCAGGTTGCCGGCCTGTCGGGCCACAGCTTCACCGCCATCCTCGCCCAGGCGACCCAGGAAAGCGGGCTGGACAGCGCGGCGAAGAACAGCCGCAGCTCCGCCGCCGGCCCGTTCCAGTTCCTCGAATCGACCTGGCTCGACCTGTTCCGCCGCCACGGCGCCGCCTATGGCCAGGGCGAACTGGCCTCGCACATCCAGGTCCGCAACGGGGTGTCCAGCGTCAAGGACCCGGCGATCCGCCGCCAGATCCTGGAGCTGCGCCACGACGTCGACCTGTCGGCCGGCATGGCCGCCCGCTATCTGGCCGAAGGGCGGGAGGCGCTGGAGAAGCGGCTGGGCCGCCCGGCCAGCGAATCGGAAAGCCGCATGGCCTATGTTCTGGGCTCCGGCGGGGCGGCGAAGCTGATCCGCGCCGCCGAATCGACGCCGGGGGCGGTCGCCGCCGACCTGTTGCCCAGTGCCGCGAAGGCCAATCACAACCTGTTCCACGACAGATCCAGCGGCCGCGCGCTCAGTGCGGCGGAAACCGTCGGCCGCCTGACCCGCCGCATGGAGATCGACCAGCGCGAGATGTTCGCGGCGATCGGCAAGGCGATGGACCAGCCGCGCCGCCTGGAAGAAGGCGGTGCATCGCCACTCAACCCCTACCAGTCGGTCTGACGGGACGCGGCTCAGGGGGCATCTCCGGCACGCAACGCGGGTCTGCCCCGCGCGAATGGCTGCGGCCGAACGCATCGGCGGTGGGAATCCCCCTTGACCCGGCGGCCTTGGAAGGTCAGTTATTGCCGCGAAACTATTAGGACGGACATAAGGGCCTATGGCAAAGGAAGATCTGATCGAGTTTTCCGGGACCGTCGTCGAATTGCTTCCGAACGCGATGTTCCGGGTGAAGCTCGACAACGATCACGAGGTTCTGGCGCACACCTCCGGCAAGATGCGTAAGAACCGGATTCGCGTCCTGGCGGGCGACCGCGTCAATGTGGAAATGACGCCGTACGACCTGACCAAGGGCCGCATCACCTTCCGGTTCAAGTAGCATCCTTGCTGCATCGCGGTTCCCCGTGACGATCCCGTCCAAGGCGCCCCGGCTGGTGCTGGCTTCGGCCTCGCCCCGCCGGCTCGACCTGCTGCGCCAGATCGGCATCGTGCCCGACGCGGTCGATCCCGCCGATCTCGATGAAACGCCGCTGCGCGACGAACTCCCGCCCCAGCACGCCCTGCGTCTGGCGGCGGAGAAGGCGTCGTGCGTCGCCGCGCGCCATACCGGTTCGTGGATTCTCGCCGCCGACACCGTGGTCGCCTGCGGCCGCCGCATCCTGCCCAAGGCCGAACGGGAGGAGGAGGCGCGACGCTGCCTGTCCCTGCTGTCCGGCCGGCGGCACCGGGTGATCGGCGGCATCGTGCTGCTGGTGCCCGACGGGGATGGCCACCGCCGGATCGACCGGCTGGTCCGCACCGACGTCACCTTCAAGGTGCTCGACCGGTCGGAGACCGACGCCTACATCGCGTCCGGCGAATGGAAGGGCAAGGCCGGCGGCTATGCCATCCAGGGCCGGGCGGGGGCGCTGGTGCGCTGGATCGGCGGCTCCTACAGCAATGTCGTCGGGCTGTCGCTGCACGAGGTCGCCGGCATGCTGCACGGCGCCGGCTTCCCGCACCCTCCGATCCCCCATCCGAACGATGAGCAGGCTTGAGCTGCTGGTCGACCGCGACGGCCCGCTGACGCGGGCGGCGGTGCTGACCGATGGCCGCCTGACCGACCTGCACATCGACCATGCCGGCCGCCCGTCGCTGCTCGGCGCCATCATCCTCGGCCGGGTGGAGCGCATCGCCACCGGCCTGAACGGCGCCTTCGTCGACCTCGGGAACGGCCTGTCCGGCCTGCTGCCGGCCGCCGACGTGCGCCGTCCCATCCTCGACGACGACTCCCCTCAATCGCGTCCCCATCGGCCGGGCGCCAAGCAGGCCCCCATCGGCGCGCTCCTGCGCACCGGCCAGCCGGTGCTGGTGCAGGTGAAGGCCGATGCCGCCGGAGCCAAGGGTCCGTCGCTGACGATGGACATCACCCTGCCCGGCCGGTTCCTGGTGCATGCCCCGCTCGGCCGCGACATCGCGGTGTCGAAGCGCCTCGGCTCCGGTCCGGAGCGTGCCACGCTGGCCCGCCGCATCGAACAGCTCGCCACCGGCGCCGGCTGGATCGTGCGCGCCGGCGCCGCCCAGGTATCCGACGCGCTGCTGGCCGCCGAATCGGAAGCGCTGCACCTGCAATGGCGCGCCATCCGCGACGACGCCCGCGCCGGCTCCGCCCCGCGCCTGCTGCATCCCGGCCCCGACGCCCCCACCCGCGCCCTGATCGAACAGGGAGCCGCCGCTCCGGCCGCCATCCTGGTCGACGACCCGCCGCCCACAGACGGGATCAGAATCGGCGACGGACCGCTGCTGTCGAGCTTGTGCGACTGGTGCGGCCACCACGCTCCCGACCTGCTGCCGCGCCTCGCCGGCCACACGGACGCCCAGCGCCTGTTCGACCTGCACGACCTCGACTCCGCGATTGCCGGGCTTCTCGACGTCCGGGTGCCGCTGCCGCTCGGCGGTTCGCTGGTGATCGAGCGGACGGAGGCGCTGACGGTGGTCGACGTGAATGCCGGGGAGCGCGGCAACCCCTTGGACGTCAATCTCGACGCCGCGGCGGAGATCGCCCGCCAGCTTCGCCTGCGCAATGTCGGCGGCATCGTGGTGGTGGATTTCGTCAACATGCGCAGCCGCGGCGATGCCGAGCGTGTGCTGGCCGCCTTGTCGCAGGCGGTGGAAAGCGACCCGGTGCAGACCCAAGTGTATGGCATGTCCAAACTGGGCCTGGTCGAACTGACCCGGACCCGCCGCGGCACGCCGCTGGCGGTCCTGCTGCGGCCCTGACTGCTTACAGTTCGTTACGGAGGCCTTCCCTTGTCCGACCCTCGCTCCCCCGGCGCACCGCAGCGCTCCCAGCCCCATGCCCAGGCCGGCACCAAGGCGGGCACCAACTGCCCGATCTGCGGCCGCCCGACCGAGCCGGCCACCCGCCCCTTCTGTTCCAAGCGCTGCGCCGACATCGACCTGTCGCGCTGGCTGGGCGGAGTCTACCGCATCGAAGGCCCGGAAACCGCCGATGTTCCGGGCGGATCCGACCCTGACGAGGGGCTGTGAGAGGGGTCGAAAATTTTTTGAATTTTCCTCTGGACAGCCCGTCCGAACCTCTCTAAAAAGCGCCCCACACGACGCGCCGCACCGACCGAAACGGTCACCCACCAAGCGGCGCCGAGATGCCCAGGTAGCTCAGTTGGTAGAGCAGGGGACTGAAAATCCCCGTGTCGGCGGTTCGACTCCGTCCCTGGGCACCATCCTCCCTTAGAAGTTCAAGGCGTGGATTGTGTTATCCGGTCAAGACAACCGCCCCTACTCTTCTCCATTCCAATCGAGTTCTTCCGCTACTTTCAAAGCGGCTTCGACCCGAACCATCCCACCCGTCCGATTCCCGGCAGTTTCACTGCAAGGTCCAGCGGGTCGATGCCGATGGTCAGACCCAGCAAATTAACCTCCACACCCTCCTCCAAAGCCAGCAGCAGTCCGGCGACGCCGAACAGGCTGATCTGCCAGCCGGTGCCGCTCGGCGCCCGCGCGAACACGCTGCGGCCCAGATAATCCTTGCCCAGCGCCGTCGACGGCAGGTCGAGCCGCAGGTCCGGCACGGCGCGGGCGACCCAGGCGGCGAAGGTGTTGCTGTTGGGGCCGGGCCAGACGCGGTACTCGCCGGCATAGGGGTAGCCGGCGGCGGCCTTGGCGATCTTGGGAATGGCGGCTTCGGCGGCGGGGCCGCGCAGCTCCGCCAGCAAGGCGGGCTGGGCGCCGAACCAGCGGCCGTCGGGGTCGCGGTTGCTGACGGACACCACCGACAGGCCGCGGTAGGCGCGCCAGCCGATCACCTCATAGACAGTGTAGCTGCGGGCGCCGGCCGGCTTCACGGCGAACCAGGGATGCACGCCGAAGGCGCCGCGCCAGGACAGCACGCGGGCGGCATAAACCTGGACCACCGCCTCCGGCGTCGTCGCCGCATCGGGGGCGAGGCCGACCGGGCTGCGGTCGATGCGGCTCCAGTCGACGGCGGTCGGCACCGCACCGGAGGCGAGCAGGAACACCGGCCCGGCCAGCAGCAGGACCAGCGTCAACAGAAATGCCAGCAACACCCTCACGGCCCTCGCGCCCTGCCCTCAGCTCCGGGCTTGCCGCCCGCCTTGCTGCATATAGGCACGGCCCATATGGGCACAATGACCGCGGATTTCCGGTGACAGCGGAGGGACGGAACGCGGACAGGCCGGTCAGATGCTGTAGTCGCCCTGTTGCAGGCTCTGGTCCATGGTGAGCGCCGGGGCCGGCTCGTCGCGGCACCAGCCGACCACCTTGGCCGGCACGCCGGCGACGGTGGCGCAGCCGGGAACGTCCTTCAGCACGACGCTGCCGGCGCCGACCTTGGCATGGGCGCCGATGGTGATGTTGCCCAGCACCTTGGCCCCGGCCGACAGCAGCACGCCGTCGCGCACCTTCGGGTGGCGGTCGCCATGCTCCTTGCCGGTGCCGCCCAGCGTGACGTTCTGCAGGATCGACACGTCGTTGCCGATCACCGCCGTCTCGCCGATCACCACGCCGGTGCCATGGTCGATGAACACGCCGCGCCCGACCGGCACCGCCGGGTGGATGTCGACGGCGAAGGCTTCCGACACCCGGCTTTGCAGGAAATGGGCAAGGTCGTGGCGGCCGGCCCGCCACAGCCAGTGGGCGACGCGGTGCCATTGCAGGGCATGGTAGCCCTTGAAATAGAGGAAGGGCGTCAGGCAACCGTCGGCGGCGGGGTCGCGCGCCAGGATGGCGGCAAGGTCGGCGGCGGCGGCCTCGACGATGGCCGGGTCGGCCTCCATCGCGTCGCGCACCACGGCGGCCAGCCGGTCCTCCGGCATGGCGCGGTCGGCCAGCTTGCGCACCAGCAGGGCGGCCAGCGCCGGGCCGAAGCCGTCGCGCGCCAGCACCGCGTCATAGAGGAAGGGGGCGAGGCCGCTCTCCTCCTCCGCCACCCGGACGGCATCGGCGCGCAGGCGGCGCCACAGCGACTGTTCGACCGTTTCGGCCGGCTCGCGCATCGTGACGTCCAGGCTGTCCATCGCCACCACCCTCTCCGGCAAACCGGGCCCAAGCATTGAATCGGTCCGCATCCGCGCCATGGGACGCAAGGCTGTTACTGTGGTGAGACGCCCCCGGTCCGGTCAAGGCCGTTCCAGTCAACGCTGCCTCCCGTTCCGCCATCCGCATGGGCGCGGCGGAAGGCCTGCGGCGACCGCCCCTCGCGCTTGGTGAAGAAGCGGGAGAAATAGGCCGGGTCCTCGAATCCCAGGGCATAGCCGATCTCCGCCATGCCATGGCCGGTGTAGATCAGCGAGCGCCGCGCCTCCAGCATCAGCCGGGCATGGACCAGCTGCAGGGTCGACAGGCCGGTGACCCGGCGGCAGGCGGCGTTCAGCCGGCCCGGCGTGACGCCCAGTGCCGCGGCATAGCGCTCGACCGGCCAATGCTGGCTGAACCGCTCGTCGACCATCGGCCGCAGCCGGGCGAGCAGCCTGAGGTCGGGCGACGCCCCCTGCCCGTCGCGGTCCGCGCTGTCCCGCCGCCGGTCGGCCGCCAGCCGCGCGGCGGCGACCAGCAGCAGCGTCACCTGCGCCGCGATGGCGCTGGCCCGGCCGATGTGGTGGGCACGGAACTCCCGCCTGATCTCGGCGAAGCAGCGGTCCAGCGCCGCCGCCTCGTCCGACCCGGCATCGAGGTTCCAGGCCTGCGGCAGGGCCGGGGCATCGCGCAGCTCCGCCTCCGGCGCCGCGGCCAGAACGCCGGCCAGGAACCCCTCCGACATGGTCAGCACATGCCCGTCGGTGCCGGGATCGAAGCGGAAACCGTGCACCACCTGCGCCGGCACGACGATCAGCGCCGGGGCGCGGAATTCCACCTCCACCCCGTCGGCGGTCAGCCGCCCGCCGCCCTCCCCGACCAGCAGGGCATGGCTCAGCCCGTCATGGCGATGCGGGCGGACCTCCCAATTGTACAAGCGCATCCGTTCCGGAATCGTCTCGATATGGACGAAGCGCAGCTCCGGCACCGCCGGCGGTTCGCCGTACAGCCAATAGCGGGGAATGGGTTCGGCACCGTGGACAAGGTGGGCGGACATCGCACGGGGCTCCGTCGGGCAGGCATTGAAAAGTACAAGCCTTTCGCCGGTTCGTCTATGTCCGGCCCTCCCGCCCGGGAATAGCATGAACACCAATGATTGGTGTGAGCAACAATTTGCAAAACACACCTGCCCCTGGTCCCCAAGGAGGGCGAGAGACATGCACCCCACCAAACCAACCCGCACCCAGGTCGTCATCGTCGGCGCCGGCCCGGCCGGCCTGTTCCTGTCCCATCTGCTCCACCGCCAGGGCATCGAGTCGATCATCCTCGAACACCGCAGCCGCGAGGAGATCGAGGGCACCATCCGCGCCGGCGTGCTGGAGCAGTGGGTGGTCGACCTGATGAACGGGATGGGGCTGGGCGAGCGCATGATGCGGGAGGCCCATTTCCATTCCGGCATCACGCTGCGCTTCGACCGCCGCAGCCACCACATCGATATGGCGGAACTGACCGGCGGCAAGCGCGTCACCGTCTATGCCCAGCACGAGGTGATCCGCGACCTCGTCTCATCCCGGCTGGAGGATGGCGGCACCATCCTGTTCGGCGTATCCGACGTTCAGTTCCTCGACCTCGACGGCAAGGCGCCGCGCGTACAGTACCGCCGCGGCCCGGACGGGCCGGTAGAGGAGCTGCACTGCGACTTCGTCGCCGGCTGCGACGGCTTCCACGGGCCGAGCCGGCAGGCGATCCCCGCCGCCACCCGCAGCGAATACCAGATGGTCTATCCCTTCGGCTGGCTCGGCATCCTGACCGAGGCGCCGCCGTCGCACCCCGAACTGATCTACGCCAACCACGAGCGCGGCTTCGCCCTGCTCAGCACCCGCTCGCCGGAGGTGCAGCGGCTCTACATCCAGGTCGATCCCAGGGACGACATCGCCAACTGGTCGGACGACCGCATCTGGTCCGAACTGCACCGCCGGCTGGAGGACGACAGCGGCTGGACCCTGACCGAAGGGCCGATCTTCCAGAAGGGCATCATCGCCATGCGCAGCTTCGTCTGCGATCCGATGCAGCATGGCCGCCTGTTCATCGCCGGCGACGCCGCCCACATCGTGCCGCCGACCGGCGCCAAGGGGCTGAACCTCGCGGTCGCCGACGTGGCAGTGCTGTCGCGCGCCCTGACCGCCTACTATAAATCCGGCAGCACCGACGGGCTGGACGGCTACAGCGCGACCTGCCTGCGCCGCATCTGGAAGGCGGAGCGCTTCTCCTGGTACATGACCACCATGCTGCACCGGAACGAGCGGGAGTCGCCCTTCGAGCAGCGCGTCCATCTGGCGGAACTGGACTATCTGGTGCAGTCCCGCGCCGCCATGACGGCGCTGGCGGAGAATTACGTGGGGCTGCCGATGGAGTGAGCGGGGCCCTATTGCCTTCCACCCCCCGAAAATCCGCCGCCGCCCCCTGGCTCTTACCGCGGGTCCGCGCCATCATCCCCGTCATCCGACACCGACAGGAAAGCCCGGCACGATGAAGCAGGTGATGTTCGTGGAACTCGGCATGGGGGTGGATCTGCACGGCCAGGACGTGACCAAGGCCGCCGTCCGCGCCGTGCGCAACGCCATAGAGCGCAACTCGATGCCGGGCATGCGGGCGCTGGTGGATGGCGACACCAGCAAAATGCAGGTGCGCGTCCACCTCGCCGTGCCGGCCGATGCCGAGCGGCTGGACCACGAGGCGGTGAAGGCCGTCTTCCCCTATGGCGCGGTCAGCATCCACGTCACCGGCGGCGGCATGCTGGCGCCGAGCGGCATCTTCCTGGCCGACAAGAACGACCGCAACGAGCAGATCTACGTCGTCAACGCGGCGGTGGAGGTCGGCATCTGAGCGGAGGCCGGCAACGGAGGTCGTCAGCCGCGGCCGTTGCGCATCCCGGCAACGACGGTCAGGTCCGGGCGGGTGCTCAGGTCGCGGTAGGCGCCGCTCTCGACCGCATGGGCGGCGACCCGCCCGGTGCCGTCATGGTGCAGGCCCCAGCCATAGCTCTTCACCAGCGGTGACGTCCGCAGGCAGGCCTGCGGCTTCGCGAAGAGACTCTCCCGCGCCGCCTCGCGATCCGCCGGCGGAATGCCGTTGCGGATCATGTGGACTTCCAGCAGCAGTTCCTCGCTGGTCAGGCCATAGGGCCGCTCCAGCAGCAGGGAGAGCTGCAACGCGCCGATCGTACCGGCTTTGGGCGGGACAGTGCCCGCCTTCGCCTTGCAATCGGCCGAGACCGTGATGAAGGTGTCGATGTAGTTCGTAGACATCCCGGCGCCCCCCAAATGTCCCCAAGCGACGATGCTGCCGGGACAGTGTAGACGGCGCGGACTCCGATTGCATCCACGCGAGGTTGCATTCCTGCGTGGGCGGTCAGCCGGCGCGGATGCCGCCGATGAAGCGGTCCATCTGACGGGTCAGCTCCTCGGACTGCATCAGCAGGTCCGAGGCGGCCTCCTCCACCTGGCTGGCGCCGCTGCCGGTTTCCCCGGCCATCTTCTGCATGCCCTGGACCCGGCTGACCACCTCCTGCGCCCCGTTCGCCGCCTGCTGCACGTTGCGGGCGATCTCGCGGGTCGCCGCCCCCTGCTCCTCGACCGCCGAGGCGATGGTGGTGGCGGTTTCATTGATGCCGGTGATGATGCCGCTGATGTCGTCGATGGCGCCGACCACCGAACGGGTGGCGGTCTGGATGGTGCCGATCTGGGCGCTGATCTCCTCGGTGGCCTTCGCCGTCTGGTTGGCGAGGCTCTTGACCTCGCCGGCGACGACGGCGAAGCCCTTGCCGGCCTCGCCGGCACGGGCGGCCTCGATGGTGGCGTTCAGCGCCAGAAGGTTGGTCTGCGACGCGATGGCGTTGATCAGGTTGACCACGTCGCCGATCTTCCCGGCGGCGGCGGTCAGGCCGGCGACGATCCCGGCGGTGCGCTGGGTTTCGTCCACCGCCTTCTGGCTCATGCCGGTCGACCGGCTGACCTCGGCGCTGATCGCCTGGATCGACGAGGCCAGCTGCTCCGCCGCCGCCGCGACGATCTGCACGCCGCTGCCGGCGTCGGAGGCGGCACGCAGGGTGTGTTCGGACTGGTCGGACGCGTTCCGGGCGATGTCGGTCAGCACGCCGGAGGTCGAGCGCAGCTGCGACGCCTGCTGGGCGACGCTGTCGACGATCGTCTTGATCTGCGATTCGAAACCGTTCGCCAGATCCATCATGCCCTTGCGCCGGTCGGCGACGGACTGTTCGGCGGCCTGCTCGTTATCGCGGCGCAGCGCCTCCATGGCGATGCCGTTGTCCTTGAAGACCTGGACCGCCTGGGCCATGGCGCCGATCTCGTCGCGCCGCCCGGCACCGAAGATGGTCACGCCATGGTCGCCGTCGGCCAGCCGGCGCATGGCGGCCGCCAGCACGGCGATGGGCCCGGTGATCGCCCTGCCCAGATAGGTCGAGGCGATCAGCATCACCGCGATCACGCCGGCGACCACCGCCAGGGCGCGGTAGAGCTTGTCGGCGAAGCTGTTGTCGATGTCGTCTACATAGACGCCCGACGCGATCACCCAGTTCCACGGCGTGAAGGGGGCGTCGTAGGAGATCTTCGCATAGACCTCACTGCCGCCGTTCGGCTTGGTGAAGCGGTAGGTGGTGAAGCCGCCGCCGGCCTGCGCATTGGCGATCTGCTGGCGCAGGAAGGGGAAGCCGTCGACGTCCTTCTCCTCCAGACGCATCTGGCCCTCGAGTTCCTTGCGCGTGCCGTGGACTTCGGTGACGCCGTTCGTGTTGTAGACGAAGAAATAGTCGCCCTTGCCGAAGCGCAGGGCGCGGATCACGTTCCGGGCGCGCGTCTTGGCCTCTTCAACCGGAAGCGCGCCGCTCGTCGCCTCGCGATTGTAATGTTCGGCGACGCTGACCGCGGTTTCCACAATGTTGCGGATCGCCTGCTTGCGATCCTCAAGCATAGACTGCTTCAAATTTGTAAAGTTGTAAAAAACAATCGCGAAAGAACAAAACAAGGCCAGCGCGACGAGCGCTAGAATTTTTTTGGTGATGCTGAGGTTATTCAACATGAAAGAACGCCCTTCCCTTCATGGCGTCTGACGGGACGCCATTCTGTGCTGTTTCCAGAATCGTGATTAGACCTTTTGGCATAGCTGAACGGACGTTCAAGAAAAATATCCATACGATACGTCAATGGCAGAGCCCCGCATTTGCGGGGAAATAACCGGGAGATTGTTCGCCCAACGCGTTTATGCCCGCCACGGATCGGGTGACCCGGGCAGGAGCGTCCTTCGATGCGGGGGAGGGAGACGGCACAGCGGCGGGAAGCGGAGCAGGGTTTCCGAAGGGCCTCAGGCCCCGCGCATCTTCGCCGGCGACATGCCGAACCAGCGGCGGAAGGCGCGGCTGAAGGCGCTGACTTCCGAATAGCCCAGCAGCGCGCCGATGTCGGCGACCGGGACATGGCGCTGGCGGATGTAGACCGCCGCCAGATCGCGCCGCACCCCCTCGACCAGATCGGAGAAGCTCAGCCCCTCGTCGGCCAGCCGGCGTTGCAGGGTCCAGCGGGCGATGCCCAGCCGGTCGGCGATGTCCTCGACGTAAGTCGGGCCTTCCGGCAGCCGCGCCCGCACCTCCGCCTTCACGCGGTCGAGCAGCGGCGGCGTGCCGGTGTCGCGGGCGATGTCGATCAGCGTGCCGCACAGCCCGGTCAGCCGCGCCATGTCGCCGCCGGGCATGCGGCGGTCGAGCTGGCGGTCGCGCAGCAGGATGGCGTTGGTGCGCTGGCCGAAATGGGCGGGGGCGTCGAACAGCGCTTCATGCTGGCGCCAGCCTTCCGGCTTGGGATGCTCGAAATGCACCTCCTCCGGCATCCAGGCCGGGCCGAGGCAGGCGCGCACCACATTGGCGAACATGCCCATGGTCAGCTCGGCATCCTGCCGACGCTCGACGATGCAGCCGTCGAGGATGCGGTATTCCAGCCGCAGCAGTTCGCCCTCGCGGACGAAGCGGGTTTCGGTCGCCTGCTGGTGGAAGGGGAACAGCCGGGCCAGATGGTCGAGCGCCGCCCCCAAGGTCGGGGCGGCCAGCGCGATGGAGCCGATCAGCCCCAGCATCTCCGGCTGGAACTGGCGGCCGAACATCAGGCCGAAATTGTCGTTGCCGGTCTCCGCCGCCGCCACCTCCATCATCGCCACATAGGCGCGGAGGTCGAGCGCCAGCGTCGGCTGGCAGAGCGCACGCTCCTCCACGCCCGCGCGGTGGAACACCTGATCGGGACAGCCGCCCTGGGCGGCGATGAAGTCCGACACCCCGCAGGCTGCGGCGGCCAGGATGTTGTGTTGCACAGTTCCTGTGCGGCTCCCGCCAAGCTGGCCGGCAGTTTGCCCAAGAGTCGGTCGGTGCGGCGTCATGACACAGCCCCTCGCAGCCGTTTTGCCGCAACGCAGCAAACATCGTGCCGGACTTCAGGCTGCCAGAGACTGTTCGTATAGGAAATTGTACGATGGAGCTATGGATTGGCAGGCGCCCTCAACGCGCCGCCGCCATCCCGCCGCCGGAACCTCCATCTGGGGCGCCGTTCCCGCGATGGCAGTGCCGCAGCCGGAAGGCGGTCACCAGCGCCAGCACGCCGAAGGCGATCAGGTAGGCTGCGACACCCCAGGCGAGCGCCAGCAGGCCCAGCGCCGGCAGGATCCACATGCTGAGCCCGAACAGGATCGACAGCGCGCCGGCCACACCCCAGGCCCATTTGCCGTGGGTGCGCTCCATCCGCCACGCCCCCATCACCTCGGCGAAGCCGGTGATGACCGACCAGGCGGCGATCAGGAACACCAGCGCGAACAGGCTGGCGGCCGGCCACAGCGCGGCGACGATGCCGGCGATCAGGCTGACCGCCCCCTCCAGGATGAAGGGCAGCGAGCGTTCATGGTGGCGGGAGGCGCGGAGGCCGGCCAGGATGGCGAAGACGCCGTCGAGCAGCAGATAAGCGGCGAAGGTCAGCGCCAGCGTCGCCACCGTCACCCCCGGCATCAGCAGGGCCAGCACCCCCAGCAGGATCGCCGCCGCCCCGCGCAGGGCCAGCGCCCACCAGTTGCGCGCCAGCACCCTGTTCATGCCGCGCAGGCGGCCCGCCGGTCCGGGCCGGCCGACCTGATCGTAAGCCATGGAAAGCCTCCCGCTGCCATCACGTGCAATGACAACAGGAAGCGAAGGGTTTTGTTGCCCGCCTGCCGCCGGCCGCTCAGTTGTTGCGGCCGAAGTCCGACCCGCGCGCCGGCTCCTTGAAATAGAACATCTCGCGGTCGAAGGTGACGTCGGTCCGCGGGTTCAGCAGGGCCACCTCGGTGGTCAGGCCCTGAGCGTCCAGCACCCGCCACTTGCGCAGCTGGAACGGCCGGTCCTCGAACACCAGGGTCAGGGTGCCCTTGCCGGCGTCCTTGGTCTCCAGCAGGCTGACCTCGATCACGCCGGGGGCCTGGAACACGTCGGTGACGGTGACGTCGCCCGACAGGCGGATGTTCTTGCGCAGGATGAAATCGGCCAGCGTCGAGCCGATGGGGGCGCTCGACTGCTGGCGCATCTCGCCATCCCAATAGAAGACGAAGCTGCCGTCGGCGACGATGAAGTCCTTCAGCGGCCGGTCATATTCCAGCCGCATCTTGCCGGGCCGCCACAGGGAGAAGGTGCCGGTCGCCTGCCGTCCGTTCGGCGCCACCTGCAGGAACTTCGATTGCAGGGTGGTGATGCCGTTCAGATACTCCTCCACCTTGGCGACGACCGCCTGGTCCTGCGCCGTCAGCGAGACGGGCGTGGCCGGCGCGGCGAAGGCGGGCGGGGCGAAGGCGGCCGGCAGCGCGGCAATGAGGGCGCCATAAAGCAGGGGAGCGGACAGCAGGGCGGCGGAAAGGCGGCGAAGCACGGTCTTCATCCTCGGTCGTTCGGAGCCCGGCTCCTTAACCGGCCGGTATGGCGGACATAAGGCGTCCGCCCCCCGCTGCCAAGGATTACCGGTGCCGGGTCAAAGTGACTGCTTACAATGGCTGGCCCTTGATCATCCGCGGCAGGTCGCCGACCACGCCCATGGCGTGCTTCATGAAGAAGCGCTTGACCGGCGGCAGCCGGTTGATCACCGCCATGCCCAGGTCGCGCGCCAGCTTCACCGGCGGGATGCTGTTGGAGAACAGGTGGACCAGCCCGTCGCACACCGCCGCCAGCAGCACGGTGTCGAACCGGCGCCAGCGCTGGAAGCGGGCCAGCACCTCCGGCCCGCCGACGTCCAGCCCCAGGCGATAGGCATCGACCACCACCTCGGCCAGGGCCGCGACGTCGCGCATGCCGAGATTGAGCCCCTGGCCGGCGATGGGGTGGATGGCGTGCGCCGCCTCCCCCACCAGGGCCAGCCGGTCGGCGATGAAGCGGTCGGCCAGCAGGACCGACAGCGGCCAGGCCTCGCGCTTGGTCAGCAGCGTGATCTCGCCGAGATAGCCGCCGGAGCGCCGTTGCAGCTCGTCGACGAACTGGTCGTCGGGCAGCTTCAGATAGGTGTCGACCAGCGAGGTCTTCTCGCTCCACACGATGGAGCAGCGGTTGTCCGTCATCGGCAGGACGGCGAAGGGGCCGTTGGGCAGGAAATGCTCGACCGCGACGCCCTTGTTCGGCTCGGTGTGGCGGATGGTGCAGATGATGGCGCTCTGGTCGTAGGACCAGCGCCGCACCCTGATCCCGGCGCTGTCGCGCGCCATCGACCGCCGCCCGTCGGCGCCGACCAGCAGCCGGCCGCGCACGGTCCGCCCGTCGGCCAGCCGGACCGAGACGCCGGACCGCGTCCGCTCCACCGTCACCGCCTTGGCCGGCGCCAGATGAACCAGCCCCGGCAGTTCGGCCGCGCGGGTGAACAGGGCGTGGCGGATGTCCTTGTTGTCCAGGATCCAGCCGAAGGGCTGGTGCTTGCCCTCCACCGCCAGTTCGGTGTGGTCGTAATGGATGAACAGCGGCGAGAACTGGTCGGCGATGCGGATGTCCAGCATCGGGCCGGCCTTGTCGGCCATGTGGTGCCACACGCCCGCCGCATCCAGCACCATCTTGGAGGCGTAGGAGATCGCCGTCGTGCGGATGTCGAAATCCCGTTCGCCCATGCGTTCGGGGCTGTCCTGGTCGATGCAGACCACCGGCACGCCGGCACCGGCCAGCGCCGCCGCCATGGTCAGCCCGGCCAGGCCGCCGCCCAGCACCACGACCTCCGTGGTGATGTCGCTGCCCTGCGGGGGGACGGTCGCGTTGCCCGATTCGGTGCCCGGTACGGCCATGATGCTCGCTGCCTTCTCGCCTTACAATGCCTGTGCCGGCCGCCGGCGGGACCTGAGCCTTGCCCCTGGACCTCACCGGTGACGCCGCGATCAGACAATTGTCGCACTGCGGCGTCCTGTCCAGTGTCCAGTCCCAGCCCGGCGCTGGCAGACCGCCGGACAGATTGTCGCTGAACTGATTTTGGGCAAATGCCGCCTTTTTGAGCGCCCAATCAACAGGCATATTCCCATCGTTGCAGCGCATTTCAACCGGCACGATTCTTGTAATCGTTGATTTTTGCGGTCGACGCGAACAGGCTTGGGCCAACGGCGGGGGAACGGTACGGTGTCGGGCCGGACTGGAACCGCAACGGGGCTGCCACAGCCTTGCACGCGGCCGGAACAACGCTTTAAGGGGAAGCCACATGAAACTGGTTATGGCCATCATCAAGCCGTTCAAGCTCGACGAAGTGCGCGAGGCGCTGACGTCGCTCGGGATCCAGGGCCTGACCGTCAGCGAGGTCAAGGGCTTCGGCCGCCAGAAGGGCCAGACGGAAATCTACCGCGGCGCCGAATATTCCGTGAGCTTCCTGCCCAAGGTGAAGGTCGAGGTCGCCGTGTCCGACGACCAGTACGAGCAGGTTGTCGAGGCGATCCAGAAGGCCGCCAACACCGGCCGCATCGGCGACGGCAAGATCTTCGTCCTGGAGATCGCCCAGGCCGTGCGCATCCGCACCGGCGAGACCAACGCCGAGGCGCTGTAAGGCTGCCGACCCTCGGGGTCCGCTCCTTCCGGCGGGAACGGACCCGGCGGGSGSGSGKKCCGCGCGCCTGTCCCAAATCCTCAGCCGGCTTCCTATCCCTCAGTCGCCATTCTCAGTCGCCGAAGACGTCCGCCGCCATCGCACCGGCGTAATCGCGCACGTCGGCCGGCCAGTCCGCCGTCAGCGCCTCGAACCGCGCGCGGTCCGCGGCATAGAGCGCCCGCACCGCCTCCTCATAGCCCGGCCGGTCGCCGGCCAGTTCCAGCATGACGCGGTAGGCGGCCTCCTGCGCCCGGCGCACCCGGTCCTTCGCCTCGCCGCCCTTGCGCGCCTCGTCCACCAGCTTGCGCAGCGCCACCGACGCGCCGCCCGGCTGCGCGTTCAGCCAGTCCCAATGGCGCGGCAGCAGCGTCACCTCCCGCGCGACGACACCCAGCTTCGGCCGCCCCGGCCCCCGCGGCGGTGGGGAGAGACGCCACGCAAGCTCGTCATCGCTTCCCCGCAGGTCGAGGTCGACCGCCTTGCCGGTGGCATCGTCGAACACCAGCACCGGCGGCCCATCCGGCTCCGCGTCCAGTGCCGACCGCACCGCCCGCGCGACGCTCAGCGCATCCCCGGCGGCCAGGCGGCGCTCGCCGCGGAAAGCGGTGCAGAGGGTCTCGGCGGTAACGGACATGGTCGGAGCTCCTGTTGTGAGGAGCATATTTTACCCGGATGAAAATCGGGCGTCAATATCGCCCGGATGAAATAGAGGAGCGACCCGTAAGGACACTGTCTTCCGTCTCCTGTGACCGTTCGGCCACCCGCCGCGCCCAAAGGTTCTGGGCGCTTGTGCCCCCCGTGCCCCGCCGATAGGATCGGTCGCTCAATCGAAGACATGGCCGCCTCCCCGGGCCGGGGCGCGGCATCCGGGGTTGCGAAGAGGGTTGCGGTCGCCATGGTTTCTGCGGATTTCAGCGTCAACAGCGGTGCCGTCTTCACCGAGGCGATCGGCAACGACCGGCTCGACCTGTTGACCGACTATCCCTTCACCCGGCTGGCCAATCTGCTGGCGCCGATCACCCCGCGCGCCAACGTCGCTCCCGTCCTGCTGACGGTGGGCGAGCCGCAGCACACCCCGCCCGCCATCATCGAGGAGACGCTGCGCGCCAGCGCATCCGGCTGGAACAAGTATCCGCCGGTCGGTGGCACGCCGGAGTTCCGCGCCGCGACCGGCGACTGGCTGACCCGCCGCTACGATCTGCCGGCCGGGCTGCTGCATGCCGACAGCTCCATCCTGCCGCTGTCCGGCACGCGCGAGGCGCTGTTCATGCTGGCCCTGCTGGCGGTGCCGACGCAGAAGGCCGGGCGCCAGCCGGCGGTGCTGATGCCCAACCCCTTCTATGCGCCCTATGAGGGGGCCGCCGTGATGGCGGGGGCGGAGCCGGTGTTCCTGTCGGCAACGCGCGAGACCGGCTTCCTGCCCGACCTCGACGCCCTGACGCCGGAACTGCTGGAGCGCACGGCGCTCTTCTACCTCTGCACCCCCGCCAACCCGCAAGGGGCCGCGGCGACGCCGGCCTATCTCGCCAAGGCCATCGCTCTGGCGCGGCAGTATGGTTTCGTGCTGGCGGTCGACGAATGCTATGCCGAGATCTGGCTGGACGCCCCGCCGGTCGGCGCGCTCCAGGTCGCAGCCGGCCTGCCCTACGCGGACGGCAAGCCCTGGTCCAACCTGCTGGTCTTCCATTCCCTGTCCAAGCGGTCGAGCGCCGCCGGCCTGCGCTCCGGCTTCGTCGCCGGCGACCCGGCGCTGATCGGCCGCTTCTCCCGCCTGCGCAGCTACGGCTGCGCCGGCATGCCGCTGCCGATCCTGGCCGCCAGCACCGCGCTGTGGCGCGACGAGGCCCATGTGGAGGAGAATCGCGCCGCCTACCGCGCCAAGTTCGCGGCGGCGGAGGCGGAACTGGGCGGCCGCTACGGCTATTACCGCCCGGCCGGCGGCTTCTTCCTCTGGCTGGAGGTCGGCAACGGCGAGGAGGCCGCCAAGCGGCTGTGGGCGGAGGGCGCGGTCCGCGTCCTGCCCGGCGCCTATCTGTCGCGCAGCAACCCCGGCGAGCCGAACCCCGGCGAGGCCTTCATCCGCGTCGCCCTGGTGCAGGACACCGACACCGTCGCCCAGGCCTGCGCGTCCATCGTCCGCATTCTCGGCTGAACGGTTCCGGCACCCGGTTCCGGCCAGCCCCTTTTTTCGGTTTCTACAGCACGAGGTTTCCGTCCCATGGCCCGACCCGCCGGCCCCTCCTCCGCGCGCCCCCGGCCCAGCCTGGGACGGCCCGCCCCCAGCCCGCGCAAGGGAGCGCCCCGCGAGGCCGCGAAGGAGCCGGGAAAGGACCGCATCCGCTCCGGCCGCAACCGGCAGGAAAATCCGCCCTTCTTCTCGCCGGCCATGCGCGCCTTCGTCGTCGCCCGCGCGCGCGAGGCGATGGGGTTCGTGCTGGGGCTGTTCGGCCTGCTGCTGATGGTGCTGCTGGGCAGCTACGACCCGCATGACGCCTCGCTGAACTCGGTCCCCGCCACGGCGGGAGGCGCGCACAACCTGTTCGGCATCCCCGGCGCCTATGCCGCCGACCTGCTGATCCAGTCACTGGGCTGGGCCGCCTTCGTCATCGCGCTGGTGCCGATGTTCTGGGGCTGGCGGCTGGGGGCCCAGCGCAAGCTCGGCAACCCGCTGTTCCGCACCGTCCTGGCGCTGTGGGGCGTGTTCCTGGTGGCGATGGCGCTGGCCGGCCTGACCGACGCCTCCACCGATCCTCTGGCCCCGCTTCCGGGCGGCAGCATCGGCCAGGTGCTGCTGCGCGGGGTCGGCAACCTGTTCGGGGCCGAGCCGATGGTGGCGACCGTCGCCGCGGTGGGCGGCGGGCTGGTGCTGTTCCTGGCGGCCGGGCTGTCGATCGGCGAATGGATCGCCAGCTTCCGCGCGCTCGGCCGCGGCATGGTCAACGGCGTCCGCCTGATCCGCCAGGGCGCCCGCAACGGCGTGGACTCCCTGCGCCGCCACGGCCGCACTGCCGCGCAGGCCGCCTCGGTGGCCGTGGACGCCTCGCTGCGCGGCGGCAAACACGACATCCCGCGTTTCGACGAAGCCGTTCAGGTCCCTCAGCCTCCCCCCGCCGGCCTCGATGCCAGCCGGGTTACGCTGACGGCCGGGCCAGCGGCAAGCCCGGCTGCCGCGCCCAGCGGAGCCGACAAGCCGATCCGCACCGTTCCCATCGTCACCCCGCCCAAATCCGCCGCGTCGGAGAACAAGGGCGACAAATCGGACCCGCGCCAGAGCCGCCTGCCGCTGGGCGAGGAGGAGGGGCCGCAGGGCTACGAGCTGCCGCCGCTCGACCTGCTGCAGGTGCCGCCCACCGGCATCCGCGGCGAGCAGCTGGACGAGGCGGCGCTTCAGCGCAATGCCAGCCAGCTGGAAGGCGTGCTGGGCGATTTCGGCGTGCGCGGCGAGATCCAGAAGGTCCATCCCGGCCCGGTCGTCACCCTGTACGAGCTGGAACCGGCCCCCGGCACCAAATCCTCCCGCGTCATCGGCCTTGCCGACGACATCGCCCGCTCGATGAGCGCGGTGTCGGTCCGCGTCGCCGTGGTCCCCGGCCGCAACGTCATCGGCGTCGAGCTGCCCAACGCCAAGCGCGAGACCGTGCTGCTGCGCGAGCTGATGGCGGCGGAAGGCTTCGACAAGCATGGCGGCAAGCTGGCGCTGGCGCTCGGCAAGGACATCGGCGGCCAGCCCGTGGTCGCCGACCTCGCCCGCTTCCCCCACCTGCTGGTCGCCGGCACCACCGGCTCGGGCAAGTCGGTGGCGATCAACACGATGATCCTGTCGCTGCTCTACCGGCTGCCGCCGGAGCGCTGCCGCTTCATCATGATCGACCCCAAGATGCTGGAGCTGTCGGTCTATGAAGGCATTCCCCATCTGCTGACGCCGGTCGTCACCGACCCCAAGAAGGCGGTGGTCGCGCTGAAATGGACGGTGCGGGAGATGGAGGACCGCTACCGCAACATGTCCAAGCTGGGCGTGCGCAACATCGAGGGCTACAACGCCCGCCTGCGCGAGGCGCGCGAGGGCGGCGAGTCGCTGACCCGCCGCGTCCAGACCGGCTTCGATCCCGACACCGGCAAGCCGCTGTTCGAGGAGCAGCCGCTCGACCTGACCGAGCTGCCCTACATCGTGGTCATCGTCGACGAGATGGCCGACCTGATGCTGGTCGCCGGCAAGGACATCGAGGCGGCGATCCAGCGTCTGGCCCAGATGGCGCGCGCCGCCGGCATCCACCTGATCATGGCGACGCAGCGTCCGTCGGTCGACGTCATCACCGGCACCATCAAGGCCAACTTCCCGACCCGCATCAGCTTCCAGGTCACCAGCAAGATCGACAGCCGCACCATCCTCGGCGAACAGGGCGCCGAACAGCTGCTGGGCCAGGGCGACATGCTCTACATGGCTGGCGGCGGCCGCATCACCCGCGTCCACGGTCCCTTCGTCTCGGACCACGAGGTCGAACAGATCGTCAGGTTCCTCAAGGCCCAGGGCGAGCCGAACTATGTCGACGCCATTCTGGAGGACGAGGAGGGCGAGGAGTCCTTCGACGACGGCGCCCTGCCCGGCACCGGCGGCGGATCGGGCGACGACCTCTACGACAAGGCGGTGGCGGTGGTCTGCCGCGAGCGCAAGGCCTCGACCAGCTTCATCCAGCGCCAGCTCCGCATCGGCTACAACTCCGCTGCCCGCCTGATCGAGCGGATGGAAACCGAAGGGGTGGTGAGCAAGCCCAACCACTCCGGCAAGCGCGAAGTTCTGGCCCGCAACATCGACGAGTGAGTGTTTTCGGGCTGCCCGTTGACAGCGGGCGGGTGCAGCACCAATATCGGGGGTAGGCGGGCCGAGGACGGCAATTCCCCGGCCCGCCCGCCCGATCTTAGTGCGTCAGAAGGTCAAGCAGCCGCTTGACGATCTCCAGCACCAGGATCAGGAGAGTGAGGATTTTCTCCATCCTCCAGCCCTCCGTTGGTACGGCGGCGATGGCGGCCCTCCCGCCATCGCGTCCGCCGGCGGACTATGGCGCAGGCGGCCACGTCGGCAAACGGGCAATTCGCGCAAACGTATTCTTTTCCTGATTGCAGACGGCGCTGCCGGCACGGTGCTTCGCGTCAGCGCCGCAACGGCACCAGCGATCCCAGCAGGAACAGCGCGGCGGCAGCCACCACCACGCTCGGCCCCCCCGGCAGATCCCAGTTCAGCGAAGCCAGGATTCCGGCGATCACCGCCAGGATGCCCAGGACCGACGCCAGCGCCGCCATTCCTTCCGGCGTGCGGGCGAAGCGGCGGGCGGATGCCGCCGGGATGATCAGCAGCGAGGTGATCAGCAGGATGCCGACGATCTTCATGGCGATGGCGATCACCAGCGCGATCAGCAGCATGAAGGCCAGCCGCAGGGCATCGACCGGCATGCCCTCCACCCGCGCCAGATCCTCGTCCACCGTCACCGCCAGCAGCCGGCGCCACAGCAGCGCCAGACCGGTGAGCGCCACCGCACCGCCACCATAAATCGCCATCAGGTCGCCGTCGGTCACCGACAGGATGTCGCCGAACAGATAGGCCATCAGGTCGACGCGCAGCGTCTCCAGAAAGGCCAGCGCCACCAGCCCCAGCGACAGCGAGCCGTGCGACAGGATGCCCAGCAGCGTGTCGGCCGCCAGATGGCGGCGGCGCTGCAACGCCACCAGCGCCAGCGCCAGCGACACGCAGACCACCATCACGCCGATCATCGGGTTGACGCCCAGCAGGAAGCCCAGCGTCACCCCCAGCAGGGCGGAATGGGACAGCGTGTCGCCGAAATAGGCCATGCGCCGCCACACCACGAAGGAGCCCAGCGGCCCGGCCAGCAGGGCGATGCCGCCGCCGGCCAGCAGGGCGCGGATCACGAACTCATCCATGGCAGCAGTCCCCGTCATGGTCGTGCACGACCTTGCCGTCCTCGGCATGGGCATGGTCGTGGTGATGGACATAGACGGCGAGGTCGCGGGCATGGCCGCCGAACAGGGCGTGATATTCCGGGTGCCGGCTGACATCCTCCGGCCGGCCGGAACAGCAGACATGGGCGTTCAGGCAGATCACCCGGTCGGTGCGCGCCATCACCGTGTGCAGGTCGTGGCTGACCAGCAGCACGCCGCAGCCACGCCGCTGCCGCACCTGGGCGATGCGGTTGAACAGCTCCGCCTGCCCATGCACGTCCACCGCCTGGTCGGGCTCGTCGAGCACCAGCAGGTCCGGTTCACCCAGCAGGGCGCGGGCCAGCAGCACCCGCTGCATCTCGCCGCCGGAAATCGTCTGCACCGCCGAGTCGGCAAGCCGCGTCACCCCAGCCTCCTCCAGCGCCGCCGCCACCTGATCTGCGGTCACCGGCCGCCACAGCGCCAGGAACCGGCGCACGGTCAGCGGCAGCGTCTGGTCCACCGACAGCCGTTGCGGCATGTAGCCGATGCGCAGGTTCGGGCGCCGCAGCACCCGCCCGCCGTCGGCCGCCGTCAGCCCCAGCACGGCGCGCACCAGCGTCGTCTTGCCGGCACCGTTCGGGCCGATCAGCGTCACCACTTCGCCCGGTTGGACGGCAACGTTGACGCGGTCCAGCACGGTGCGGCTGCCGAAACGGACGGTCAGATCCTCGGTCCAGGCGAGCGGGCCGGCGAAGAGGGCGGAGCTATCCCGGCTTGGGTACGGTGTTGACATGTTACGTTATAACGTGACACCAAAGTGAAACCGGTTTCCCTATGCGCTGAAACCGGAAGCCTGTCCAGCAAGTCTAGAGGATCCCTCCCATGCGTCGATTTGCCCTGTCCAGCTTTCTGACCGGCACCCTGAGCGCTCTTGTCGCCACCGCCGCCCTGCCGGCCTGGGCCGAGGCACCGAAGGTCGTGGTGTCGATCAAGCCGATCCATTCGCTGGTCGCCGCGGTCATGCGTGGGGTGGGCGACCCGGTCCTGCTGGTCCGCGGCGGCGCCTCGCCGCACAGCTACACGATGAAGCCGTCGGATGCGAAGGCGCTGTCGGCCGCCGATCTGGTGGTCTGGGTCGGTCCCGAGCTGGAAGGGTTCCTGGAAAAGCCGCTGAAGGCCAACGCACCGAAGGCGACGCGGCTGACCCTGATGGAGCAGACGGGCCTGACCCTGCTGCAGACCCGCGAAGGCGGCGCCTGGGAGGCACATGACCACGGGCATGAAGAGCACGGCCACAAGGGCCACGACCACGCTGCGGACCACGACGACGACCATGACGAGCTGAACAGCCACATCTGGCTCGATCCCGCCAACGCCCGCGCCATCGTCACCGCGACGGCGGACGCGCTGGCCGCCAGGGATCCGGCCGATGCGGAGGCCTACCGCACCAACGCCGACCGCACGCTCCAGGCCATCGACGCGCTGGATGCCGAACTGAAAGCCACGCTGGCGCCGCTGAAGGACAGGCCCTTTGTCGTCTTCCACGACGCCTACCAGTATTTCGAGGCGCGCTACGACCTGTCGGCGGTCGGTTCCATCACCGTCAGCCCGGACCGCCGCCCGTCGGCCAAGCGGCTGTCGGCGATCCGCGCCAAGATCGCCGGGCTGAACGCCGCCTGCGTCTTCGCCGAACCGCAGTTCGAACCGACGCTGGTCCGCACGGTGGTGGAAGGCACCAAGGCCAAAACCGGGGTGCTCGACCCCGAAGGCGCCGACCTGCCGGAGGGCGAGGCGCTCTACCCCACCCTGATGCGCAACCTCGCCGCATCGCTGCGCGGCTGCCTTGGCGCTTAAGCCACGGCCGGGCCTGTGCTAAACCGCTGGGAGGGCGGGAAAGTACGGCTGGAAGATCTGGCCGGAAGAGCTGGCCGCAAGCGTTGAACAGAGGATGGGCGTCATGAAGATCGGTGTCGTCGGGTGCGCTGGGCGCATGGGCCAGATGCTGGTGCGCGAGATCGCGGCGACCGCGGGCTGCACGCTGGCCGGCGGGACCGAGCGGCTGGGCGGTCCGGCGCTGGGCAAGGATCTGGGCATCCTGGCCGGGATCGACCCGCTGGGCGTGACCGCCATCGACGACCCGGTCGCGCTCTTCGCCGAGGCCGACGCGGTGATCGACTTCACCAGCCCGGACTCGACGGAGCGTCACGCCGCGCTCGCCGCCCAGTCGGAGACCGTGCTGGTCGTCGGCACCACCGGCCTCAACCCGTCGCAGCAGGCGGCCATCGCCGCCGCGGCCACCCACACCGCCATCGTCCAGTCGCCCAACATGTCGCTGGGTGTCAACCTGCTGCTGGCTCTGGTCGAGCAGGTCGCCCACGCGCTGGACGACGATTACGACATCGACATCCTGGAGATGCACCACCGCCGCAAGGTCGATGCGCCGTCGGGCACCGCGCTGGGCCTCGGCCGGGCCGCGGCGGCCGGGCGCGGGGTGGCGCTGGAGGATGTCTGGCAGAAGGTGCGCGACGGCCACACCGGCGCCCGTCCGCGCGGCGAGATCGGCTTCGCCACGCTGCGCGGCGGCGACGTGATCGGCGACCACACCGTGTTCTTCGCCAGCGAGGGCGAGCGGGTCGAGCTGACCCACAAGGCGTCGGGCCGCGGGATCTACGCCAAGGGCGCCGTCCGCGCCGCCCTGTGGGCGCAGGACAAGACGCCGGGCCTCTACAGCATGCGCGACGTGCTGGGCGTCTGAGAGCCGGCCTCTTTAGAGTGTGATCGGTTCAAGCGGAATCGCTTGAAGCGTGAATCATACGGAAAACCAAAAGCTTAGAGTTGTCTGGTGCTTCAATAAGCATCAGACAACTCTAAAACTGGATGGGGCGGCGGGTGTTACGTCCCCGCCCCGTCGCGTTCCAGCACCGTCAGGAAAGCGTCGACCACCCGCGGGTCGAAATGGCTGCCGGCCTCAGCCCGCAGCAGGTCCAGCACCTCGGCGATGTCCCACGCCTTCTTGTAGGGGCGGCGGTGCAGCAGGGCGTCGAACACGTCGGCGACGGCGACGATGCGGCCGGCCAGCGGGATGGCGTCGCCGGCCAGCCCCTTCGGATAGCCGCTGCCGTCGAATTTCTCGTGATGGCTCTCGGCGATCTCCGCGCCCATCGACAGATAGCCGTGGCGGTCGCCGCCGCAGGCATCGCGCAGGATGCTGCCGCCGATGGCGGCATGCTCGCGCATCACCGTCATCTCCGCCTCGTCCAGCCGGCCCGGCTTGCGCAGGATGGCGTCGGGGATGCCGACCTTGCCGACATCGTGCAGCACGCTGGCCAGCCCGATGGTGTCGCAGAACCAGTCGTCCAGCTCGTGCGCGAAAGTGTTGCGGGCCTGGAGTTCGCGGGCGATGGCGGTGGCCCAGCGGCCCAGCCGCTTCACATGGTCGCCGGTGACCTCGTCCTTGTATTCGGCCAGCTTGCCCAGCGCATGGACGGTGGCGATCTGCGCCTGGTTCAGTCGCTCGTAAAGCCGCAGATTGTCCAGCCCGACCGCCGCCTTGGTGCAGAGCAGCTCCACCAGCGGCCGGTCGCCCGCGGCGAAGGGACCGCCCAGCAGGCAGAGCGCCAGCATCGGCGCATCGCGGCCGCGCAGCACGGCGACTCCGCAGCGCTCGCTCCAGCGCGTCTGCCCGTCGGCCAGCGCCGCCATGATCGTGGCCGCGGCCTCCGCCGGCAGCTCGGCCGGCAGCCCGGCCTCCGCGACGATCGACGGCTGCCCGTCCTTCCCGGCGGCGCACAGCAGGGCGGAGTGGGCGCCGGTCGCCAGCGCTGCCGCCCGCCCGACCAGCCCGGCCAGGAATTGCGGGCGCGAGCGCAGCCCGGCCAGATGGTCGGCCGCCTCCATCACCCGCTCCAGCCCCTGGCGGCCATGCTCGATGGTGGCGATGTGCTGGTAGGAGCGCAATGCGGCGACGGCGGCGGTGTAGAGCTTCTGCGCCGTCAGTTCGCTCTTCGCCTTGTAATCGTTGATGTCGTAGGCGGCGATCACCTGCCGTTCGGGCGCCTGCCCCGGCTGGCCGGTGCGCAGGATGATGCGGATCTGCCGGTTGCCCATCTCCTCGCGGATGTGGCGGACCAGCTTCAGCCCGGCATCGTCGGTCTCCATCACCACGTCCAGCAGGATGGCGGCAATGCCGGGATGCTCGGCCAGCAGCGACCGCGCCTGCCTTGCGGTGTAGGCGGACAGGAAGCGGAGCGGCCGCTCCTCGAACATCATCTCGCCCAGCACGACGCGGGTGATGGCGTGGACCTCGTGGTCGTCGTCGACGATCAGGATCAGCCAGGGCGGATTGCGCCGCCCGCCGTCGGCGGTCTCCTCCGCCTCGGCGGCGAACTCCAGAATGTCCCCGGCGGAGTCCCGCCGGAGAGTGTCCGCCCTGTCGGCCCCTTTGCCCCCGTTGACCATCACCGCCCCCGCGGATCGATTCGCCCTGGCCGGCGTCAAAAAATTACCGGCGCGTGCATCACCCCATTCTCAAACAATTTTCGGTGAAGTTATAATGGTTTGTCAATGAAGCGGCTCAGGCCGTCCGCTTCCAGGCCACGGTCAGCAGCCCGGCGCCCATCAGCAGCGAGCCGCCGACCCGGTTGACCGCCCGCTGCACCGACGGAGTCCTGACCGCGCGCCGCGCCGCCGAGGCCAGCAGGGCATAGCCGGCGGCGTTCAGCGTCGCCAGCACCAGGAAGGTCGCCTCCATCACCACCATCTGCCCGGCCAGCGGCCGGCCGGTGTCGAGGAACTGCGGCAGGAAGGCGACGAAGAAGACGATGCTCTTGGGGTTGAGCGCGGTGACGGCATAGGTGTGCAACATCATGCGCCAGGGCCGGACGTCCGAGTCGTCGGCCACCGCCTCCGCGCCCTTGACCGGCGCCCGCCACAGCTTGATGCCGAGATAGAGGAGATAGGCGGCGCCCGCCCATTTCAGCAGGGTGAACAGCGCCGCCGAGGTCGACAGCAGCACCCCCAGCCCCAGCATGGAGGCGGTCATCGCCGTGAAGTCGCCCAACGCCACCCCGGCCACCGTCGCCATGGCCGATTTCCGCCCATGGCCCAAGGCATAGGACACGACGATCAGCACCGTCGGCCCCGGGATCATCAGCATGATGGCGGAGGCGGCGGCGAAGGCGAGCCACAGGTCGGCGGACATGATGCATGTCTCCAGTATGGATAGTGACCCACTCATCAATCCACAACCGGCAGGCCTGCGCAACGGTGTTGGAGGCGGGACGGACCGTGGCGCCCATAAGCAAAAGCCGTCCCGGCGCAAGAGCGCAGTGGCGGCGGAGCCGGCCGAAATTTGCCGCGTCAGACCCGCGAAACGGTCACAGGCGGAATAATTCGCCGCGCCCTATGTTGGTCCCGATATCGGCCGGTCCGCGGTGGCAACGCCCAGGCGCCGGTTGTGACTCCATCGTCGAATTGTCACAGCCGAACGTCATAGGCGCCATTGTGGAATCCGGAACGAAGGTCTAGTTTGTTTGTGTCCCCAACGATTTCCCGAACATGGGAAGGTGCCATCCATGAACCTGCACAATCTGGCCAGCGATATGGTGCAAACCGCTCTGGCCTGTGAAAAGGCGCTCCCTGGACGGGCGAACGCCGACGAACATGATCTCGCCCGGCACATCCTGGTCGAACCCGACCACGCCTGGCACGTTTGCGAGACCTACGCCCGCGCTGTCAGCATTCCGGTCGAACAGCTCCCGGTCAGCCAGCTCCGCGGCCTCATCAGCGACATCGTCCTGTCGAAGCTTCCCCGTTACGACTGAGTTTCTCGATCCCAAGGGCCGGCGCCGTATCCGGCCGATGGCCGGAACGTTCCGGGTTTTCCGAACCCCGCACTCCAAGTTCCGTGGTGCCACCATGGCGATCGAGCTTCATTCCTTTACCGTAACGCTGGCCGTCGCGGATGCGACCGGCTGTTCCAGCGCCGCCGAACACCGTGCCCGCATCTGGAAGGCCGTGTCCGACCTGTCGGCCGCCGTCCGAAATGCCGGCATGGCGACCGAGGCCCGTTTCCGCGGCCAGGACCGCCAGGGCCATGTCCTGTTCGAGGCGACCGACACCGGCGCCGCCTTCCTGCGCGGCCTTCCCGCCATCGCCAGCGTCGATGACGCGCGCAGGAACGGCGGACGCGTCCAGCTTCGTCACTGAAACCTCGTCACTGACGGGCCGGCGGGCATAGGCCGCGGCCGGAAAAGCAAAGGCCCGCCGCTCCGATCCGGAG